>CBJLAJ010000080.1:0-24223 GCA_966421005.1 uncultured Paraburkholderia sp. | reverse complement strand
CAGCAGCGGCGCAGGGCAGACGAAGTAGTAGCTCTCGGTGCTCGGCGCATCGATGCCGAAAAGACGCACGAGCCGCCCGGCCGCCAGTTCGTGCGTCGCAATCGAACGCCGCACGAGTCCTATGCCCTGGCCATCGATGGCCGCTTGCAACAAATTCGACGAATCCTGATAGAGCACACCCCGCCGAGGCTCGCTGATATTGGCGAGTCCCGCCACGTCGAACCACGGACGCCAAAGCTCGTCGTCGGAGCGCAAAAGCCGCGCGTCGGCGAGATCGGCCGGCGTCTTGGGCAGCTTCCCAGCGTTGTAAGAAGGCGCGCACACCGGAAAGAAGACTTCGTCGAGCAGTGGCTCGACGTGCAGATCCGGGTACTGTCCGCGACCATAGCGGATCGCGAGATCGACATCGTCGCGCGTGAAATCGGTCAGCGCGTTGGTCGATAGCAACTCGACATCGATCTGCGGGTTGCGTTCGATGAAGCTGCCGATGCGCGGGGTAATCCAGCGCGCGGAAAACGACGATGCCGACGACACGATGAGGCGCCGCTCGCGATCCGACGAGCGCACGTCATAGGTTGCGTCGGCAAGCGCCATCAGCGCGGCGCGCACGGCCTTGGCATAGCGGGCGCCCGTTTCGGTCAGCCGGACCCGCCGGCCATCGCGCAAGAAAAGGGCGCTGCCGAGTTCCTCCTCTAATGCGCGAATCTGGTGACTGACGGCGCCATGCGTGACGAAGAGCTCATTGGCCGCGCGCGAGAAGCTTTCATGCCGCGCGGCGGCCTCGAATACACGCAGTGCATTGAGCGGAGGGAGATGTCGCAGATTCATTGTGTGAATTTAACTCACATAGCCGTGAGAATTGATCGTTTTACGCCAAGGGCCGCCACGCCTAGGATTCTAGTCATCGAAGGCCCCTTTTTGGAAAATGATCATGAGAAAAATTTCCTCAAGCATCACGTTCGAGATCGAACCTGGCGAAACGGCGTCCATGCTGATCGGCGACAGCACCCGGCTCACGGCCGAGGGGGCACCGCTCTGGGTGACGCGTAGCAACGACGTCGAGGATTACTGGTTGCAACCGGGCGCCGCGTTGCACCTGCGCCGCGGCGAGCGCCTGTGGCTCAGCGTCGAAGGCAGCGCGAAGGCCGAGGCACGATTCGTTGCGCCGCTAACGAGCCGTGCACTCGTTGGCGATTGGCTCGGTACGCTTACGGAGCGCCTGGCCGCGCGCTGGCGCGGGGGCTGGCACACGGTCTGAGAGTCGTCGCGACTCGGGCGGCGCCGCGCGTCGGCCGTCCGACTCGCGCTGGCGCAGGGGGCGGCGGGCGGTGTTGGCCCGATTCCGGTAAACTGCGCGAATCATGTGCTCCGCGTCGATCCCTGAAACAGTCGCCTCCCCGGAACGCGTTCCGGACAACCCGACGGCGACGCTTGACGCCGGTCTGATCGTTCGCTGGCGCGGCCTCGAACAATACGAAGCCAGCTTTGCGGCGATGCGCGAGTTCACCGAGTCGCGTACGGAAGCCACGCGCGACGAGCTTTGGCTTGTCGAGCATCCGCCGGTCTTTACGCTAGGTCAGGCCGGCAATCCGGCGCACTTGCTGACGGCCGATCCTGCCATTGCCCTCGTCAAGGTCGATCGCGGGGGCCAGATCACCTATCATGGGCCGGGCCAAGTCGTCGCCTACCTGCTGTTGAATCTGAGGCGGCGCGGCATCCTCGTGCGTCAACTCGTCACGCTGATCGAAGAGGCCGTGATCGAGACGCTCGCAGCGTATAATCTCGCCGGCGAGCGCCGTGCCGGTGCCCCCGGCATCTATGTGGCGCCAGGGCCGCGCGCGGGAACGCACGCCGGCGCGAAGATCGCGGCGCTCGGCCTGAAGATTCGCAACGGATGCAGCTATCACGGTGTCAGTCTGAACGTGAGCATGGATCTGCGCCCGTTTCTCGCGATCAATCCGTGCGGCTATGCGGGGCTCGAAACGGTGGATATGGCCACCTTCGGCGTCGCCGCCAGCTGGCGCGATGTCGCCGGCACGCTTGCCGCGCGCCTTGCCGCCAACCTCGATACCGCCCTCGCGCATCGCTCATCGACTGGATCTACCGAATGACAGACCCTCACGCCCAACCGGACGGCGCCGCCACGATCGGCACCACCGACGCCCGCGAGCCCGCGAATGCCGCGTACGATGCGACCGCGAAGCAAAAGGCCCAGGCCAAGACAGCACGGATTCCGATCAAGATCGTGCCGATCGAGAAGCTGAAAAAGCCGGAGTGGATTCGCGTGAAGGCGGCGACGGGCAGTTCGCGCTTCAGCGAAATCAAACAGATCCTGCGCGAGCACAACCTGCATACCGTTTGCGAGGAAGCGAGCTGTCCGAACATCGGCGAGTGCTTCGGCAAGGGGACGGCCACGTTCATGATCATGGGCGACAAATGCACGCGCCGCTGCCCGTTCTGCGACGTCGGCCATGGCCGCCCCGACCCGCTCGATACCGAAGAGCCGCTCAATCTGGCCCGCACGATTGCAGCGCTGAAGCTCAAGTATGTGGTCATTACGAGCGTGGATCGCGACGATCTTCGGGACGGCGGCGCCGCGCATTTCGTCGAATGTATCAGCAAGGTTCGCGAGCTTTCGCCGCAAACGCGCATCGAGATTCTCACGCCGGACTTTCGCGGCCGGCTGGATCGGGCGCTTTCGATTCTGACGAGCGCGCCGCCCGATGTCATGAACCACAATCTCGAAACGGTGCCGCGGCTTTACAAGGAAGCGCGGCCCGGGTCCGACTACGCGCATTCGCTGAAGCTGCTGAAGGATTTCAAGGCGCTGCACCCCGAAGTTGCGACGAAGTCCGGCCTCATGGTCGGTCTTGGCGAGACGGAGGAGGAAATTCTCCAGGTCATGCGCGATCTGCGTGCGCACGATGTCGACATGCTGACGATCGGCCAGTATCTGCAGCCCTCGGAGCATCACCTGCCCGTGCGTGCGTATGTGCATCCGGACGTTTTCAAGATGTACGAGGTCGAGGCTTACAAGATGGGCTTCACACACGCGGCAGTCGGCGCGATGGTGCGCTCGAGCTATCACGCGGATTTGCAGGCGCACGGTGCGGGTGTGGTGGCGGAGATATAAAAAGCTTCTTATAAGAGGCGTATAAGCAATGCGCCGAGGTATTATGCTACATTTATGAGGCACATGGAGCTGCCTCATGGACTGCACCCTTCAGATCTTCCTGGATGATCGCTGGGTCGATTGCGCGCAGATCGGATTCGACGGCGGTATTTGCCAATGGAATTATCCGGTGATGTACGCCGTCGAGCACCCGGATACGCCGCTATCGCTGGCCGAGCCTGTGGATATGGATATCCGCGGGAGCCGGGCCATGCCTGCTTACCTCTACGATCTTGTCCCGCAGGGGGAGGGGCGCCGGTTTCTCTTGGCCGAATTGAAACTGGCCGATGGTCCCGATGCGGACTTTCCGCTGATCTGTGCGGGCGCGTTCAACCCGGTCGGCCGGATTCGCGTCGCCGAGGCCGTCGATTACTTCGAGCGGCACGTGGCGCGGCACCCAGCCGCGCGTGGCCTGCCCGGACTCACACTCGACGATGTCGTCGTGCGCAGCGACGATTTCAAGGAAAGGATGTTCCTGCATGGAATGCTGGGCACGGGCACGACGGGTGTGCAGGGTGCAGCGCCCAAATACCTGCTGACCCGGGACCGGGCCGGCTTGCTGCACGGCGATGCTGTCCTGCCCGACGCCGACGCGACCGAGCACTTCATTGTGAAGCTGCCGCGGGGCAGCAGCCCGGCCGACGGCAAGGTCCTGCGCAACGAAGCGGCCTACATGCGCACGGCAGCCGCTCTTGGCGTTCGCACGCATACCGAGCTGCCATCGCTGCACGGCGACGTGCTGCTGATCCCGCGGTTCGATCGCATCGCGCGCGACGGGAAAGTCGTTCGCCTTCATCAGGAAAGCGTGGCATCCGTCCTTGGGCTGCCCGGCTTCGACTTGCGTCCGAGCCTTTTCGAGGTCGTCGCTGGCATTCGGCGGGTCGTGACCGATCCCGCGAAGGAAACGCTCGAATTCATCAAGCGCGACGTGCTGAATCTGGCGATGCGCAATACCGACAATCACCCGCGCAATACGGCTCTCCAGGTGCTCGGTGACGAAATCCGCCTCACCCCGCTCTTCGATTTCGCGCCGATGTATATCGATCCCCAAGTCGTCCCGCGAACGTTGAGGTGGTATCGGCCGGATACGCGGGTCGAACTGATGGACTGGGCCGATGTGCTCGCGGCGCTTCCCGTTGCTGTCGACGAACGCCGGACGCTCGCCGCGGCATTGGCCCGGTTTGCCACACAAATCGAACGCCTGCCCGACGTCATGGACACCCAAGGCGTCGATCACGACATCATCGAATTCCTCGTGCCATCCATCGATACTCAAGTCCGACAACTGAAAGCCCTACAACCGCCAGAGGCCCGTCATGCCGCGCCGGACACGACTGACTCCTGACGAACAGAACGCGCTGCGCCGCGCTTTCTACGAGAAGATCGGCCGGGGCGAGTTGACCCTTCCCGAGGCCATGAAAGCCATGCGCGAGATGACAGGCCTGACCCAGGCCGAGTTCGCCGCGCACCGGGGCGTGAGCCGCAGGGTCATCCAGGACATCGAGCGCGGGACTGGGAACCCGACTGTCGAATCGCTCAACAATATCGCGAAGCTCTTTGGCCTGCGCGTCGGGCTCGTGCCCGTCCGAAAGAAAGAGCCAGTCGTCCGACCCCCGATCGAGCGCGAACAGTAGAGCCGATTGCGGCTCGAGAGGACAGACGGCCTCGTCCAGGTATCCGGACGCCCGTGTTCCGGAATTCCGGAACCCCGGAATCCGGGTTGTCGATTGGAATTTGTTTCATTTAAAAATCAACGACTTATGTCGTTGATTGCGTTGGCATCGACCTTGCAGATAGATGGCCCGCGGCCCTAGGGCCCTACCCATTAATCAAGCAAGGAGACAGCCGATGCGCCCGCTCAAGAAACCCTTCTACCGAATCCTATACGTCCAGGTGATCGCGGCGATCATTGCGGGCGTCGTGCTCGGTCACTTCGCGAGCAAGCTCGCCATCGACATGAAGCCGCTGGGCGATGCGTTCATCAGCCTCGTGAAGATGGTGATCGGGCCGATCATCTTCTGTACGGTGGTGACGGGTATCGCGGGTATGGAAGATATGAAGAAGGTCGGCCGCGTCGGCGGCAAGGCGCTTCTTTACTTCGAAGTCGTCTCGACGTTCGCGCTCGTGCTCGGCTTGATTGCCACGCACGTGCTCAAGCCCGGTGCGGGCTTCAACGTCGATATCGCGACGCTCGACGGCAAGGCCGTCGCCTCGTATGCCGAGAAGGCCGCGCATGGCGACAGCGCAGTCGACTTCTTCCTGCATATCATTCCGAAGACGTTCACCGACGCTTTCGCGCACGGCGACATCCTGCAGATCCTGCTGATCGCGCTGCTCTTCGGCACGGTGCTCGCCACGATCGGCGAGCGCGGCAAGCCCGTGACCAACTTCATCGAGAGCCTGTCGCATGTGCTGTTCGGCATCGTGCGCATCGTGACCAAGCTCGCGCCCATCGGCGCTTTCGGTGCGATGGCATTCACCATCGGCAAATACGGCCTCGGTTCGTTGCTGCCGCTCCTGAAGCTGATCGGTACGTTCTATCTGACGGCTGTCGTGTTCGTGCTCGTCGTGCTCGGTACGATCGCCCGCCTCGTGGGCTTCAACATCGTGCGCTTCATCGGCTACATCAAGGAAGAGATGCTGATCGTGCTCGGCACCAGCTCGTCGGAAGCCGCGCTGCCGCAGCTGATGGAAAAGCTCGAAAAGCTCGGTTGCTCGCGTTCCGTCGTCGGCCTGGTGGTGCCCACGGGCTATTCGTTCAATCTCGATGGCACGAACATCTATATGACGATGGCCGTGCTGTTCATCGCGCAGGCGACGAACACCGACCTCACGCTGGCGCAGCAGCTCACGCTGATCGCGGTTGCCATGCTGACCTCGAAGGGCGCGAGCGGCGTCACCGGCGCGGGCTTCATCACGCTCGCCGCGACGCTGGCCGTTGTGCCGACGATCCCCGTTGCGGGCATGGTTCTGATTCTCGGTATCGATCGCTTCATGAGCGAATGCCGTGCGCTGACGAATATCGTCGGTAATGGCGTGGCAGCCGTCGTCGTATCGGCATGGGAAAAGGAACTCGATCGCGCGAAGCTCAAGCGCGTCCTGAACGGCGGCGACGTCGAAGTGGGCGAGGCGGTGAAGGCGTGAATCCCGATGCGCCGGCGCTCCGGCCGGCGCCGGCGGATCTTCCGGGCTGTGCCACAATGATCCATTGCCACCGCCCGGAATCCGCCGCTGTGAAACGTCGTGTCGTCGTCGTTTTCGCGCTCGCCGCCATGCTCATCGCGGCCTGCGTCCTCACATGGCGCATTACCTGGCTGCGCGGTGTCGACGACGTCCAACAGCAAGCCGCCGTGCGGGCCGACCGCACGGCAAGTGCATTGAGCAGCACGCTCGATCGCTACGAATCCCTTTCCTACCTGCTCGCGAGCCATCCGCTCGTGCAAGAGGCACTCGAGCGCCCGACAGCCGATGCCATTGCGCGCGCCAACCGCTATCTCGAAGATGCCAATCGCCATGCGCATGCGACGGTGACGTATATCGTGCGTGCCGACGGGCTCTGCCTCGCGGCGAGCAACTGGAATCTCCCGGACACATTCGTTGGCTCGAACTATCTGTTCAGGCCGTATTTCATCGATGCAATGAAGGGGCGGGTTGGCCGGTTCTTCGGCATCGGCACCGTTTCGCACGAGCCTGGCTATTTCATTTCCCAGCCGGTCTATCGCGACGGCCGTATCGTCGGCGCCGCCGTCGTTAAGCTGAACCTGGAATGGTTTCCCGGGTCGGATGCGAGCGAGCCCTTGCTCGTCGCGGACAATCATGGCGTCATCTTTTTGTCGTCCGTTCCCGCCTGGAAGTATCGTGCGGTCGCACCGCTCTCGGCATCGGTTACTGCGGCGATCGAGCGGACGCGGCAGTATGCTCGGCAGACGATCGCGGAGCTGCCGATCGCCACGGTTCGTGCGATCGACGCCAATGCGCAGATCGTGCGCGTCGGCGATGCGCGTTTCGGCCCGCACTTTCTTGCGACGCGTCGCTGGCTGGGCTCCCCGCCGTGGCAGTTGATCACGCTGTCGTCGATCGATCCGGTGCGCGCCGATGCGCGCAATGCGACCGCGGCGGTTGGTTTCGGCTTCGCTTCGATCTGTTTGCTCGCGTTTTACTGGCGCACGCGCCGCGCGCGACTCGCGGAAATGATGCGGGGCCGGGCGATGCTGCAAGCAGCCTATGCGGAACTCAATGAACGGGTCGCCGAACGGACCGCCGATCTGTCGGCCGCGAACGCGCAATTGCAGACCGAAGTGAGCGAGCGTACCCGCGCGGAGCGCGAGTTGCGCGCGGCGCATGACGAGCTCGTCCAGACGAGCAAGCTCGCCGCGCTGGGCCAGATGGCGGCGGGTATCACCCATGAGCTCAATCAACCGTTGGCCGCACTACGGGCGTTTTCGGACAACACGCGCGTGTTGCTCGAACGCGGCGACCAGACCGCGGCCCGCGAAAATCTCGAGGCGATTGCCGCGCTGACCGAGCGCATGGGCAAAATTACGAACCAGCTCAAGCTCTTCGTGGGCAGGGCGCAGCCGCGCACCGCACGCGCGCCTGTGGTGCGCGCCGTCTGCAATGCGCTGAACGTGCTGCAAAAGCGATTGCAGGGCGTGGCGCTCGACGTCACGCTTCATGATTCCGAAACGATGCCCGGCGGGCGCAGCGAGCCGCTCGATCTGTCCGCCGAATACCCGGCACTCGTTGCGTATTGCGACGATCTGCGGCTCGAGCAGGCGCTCATCAACCTGATTGGCAATGCGCTCGATGCGGTCAGCGGTGTCGACGCGCCGCGCATCGCCATCGAGATCGGCGCGTCGTTCGCGAGCCTTTCGTTGACGGTGCGCGACAACGGTCCGGGCATTCCGGCGGACGTGCTGCCCCGCCTCTTCGAACCGTTTTTCACGACGAAGGGCATGGGGCAAGGGCTGGGTCTGGGCCTTGCGATTGCTTCTTCGATTGCGCGGGATTGCGGAGGAACACTGAGCGCGCGCAATATGCCGGAAGGCGGGGCCGCCTTCGTGCTGATGTTGCGCCGCGCGCTCGCATCGAATGCGCAGAGCGAGACATCGCCGCGCTGATCCATGGCTCGTATCTGGGCAGCGTTTTCTCCATCGTTTTTTCGATATCCAGCATGACAGCGACAGCAGCGGTGAGTGACAGCCTTCAAGTGATCTTCATCGAAGACGACGAACTCGTGCGCCGGGCCAGCGTGCAGAGCCTGCAGCTCGCGGGCTTCGAGGTCACGGGTTACCCCTCCGTGGAAGCGGCGCAGGTGGCATTGGCCAGAACTGACGCGGCGGGCGCGGGCCCCGGGGTCATCGTGAGCGATATCCGGTTGCCGGGCGCGAGCGGGTTGCAGCTGCTCGAACATTGCCGCGAGCATGCGCCCGAAGTACCCGTCATTCTCGTCACCGGTCACGGCGACATCTCGATGGCCGTGCAAGCGATGCGCGACGGTGCGTATGACTTCGTCGAAAAGCCGTTTGCGGCCGAACGCCTCATCGAGACGGTGCGCCGCGCGCTGGAGCGGCGGCGCCTGATGCTCGAAAACGACGCACTCCGCCGCGAGCTCAGTCAGCGCGACGCACTCGTGCCGCGCATCATCGGCCGAAGCGCCGCGATCGAGCACGTGCGGCGCCTGATCGCCAAGGTTGCGCCGACCGATGCGGCCGTGCTCGTGAACGGCGATACGGGCGCCGGCAAGGAGCTCATCGCGCGCTGTCTGCACGAATTGTCGCCACGGCGCGCCAAACCGTTCGTGGCCGTCAATTGCGGCGCGCTTCCGGAGCCGATGTTCGAATCGGAGATGTTCGGCTACGAGCCCGGTGCCTTCACCGGTGCTGCGAAACGCCGCATCGGAAAGCTCGAGTATGCATCGGGCGGCACGCTTTTTCTCGACGAAATCGAAAGCATGCCGCTCTCGCTGCAGGTCAAACTGCTGCGTGTGCTCCAAGAAGGCGTGCTCGAGCGGCTCGGCTCGAATCAGCCCATTCGCGTCGATTGCCGCATCGTGGCTGCCGCGAAGGGGGAGATGACCGAGCACGTTGCGGCGGGTACGTTCCGGCGCGATCTGCTGTACCGGCTCAATGTCGTGACGATCGCGTTGCCGCCGCTCGCCGAGCGGCGTGAGGACATCGTTCCTTTGTTCGAGCATTTTCTCCTCGATGCGGCGGTGCGTTACCAGTGTGCGGCGCCCGTGCTCTCGGAGCGCCAGCGATCACGCCTCATCGAGCGCGATTGGCCTGGCAACGTGCGGGAACTGCGCAATGCCGCCGAGCGCTTCGTGCTCGGCATCGCCGACGTGCAAGGAGCGCTTGGTTCGGGCGAGGATGGCGCCGCTCAGCCCGCAGCCCCGCTGAAAGAGCGTGTCGAGCAATTCGAGCGCGCGGCGATCGCGGATGCGCTCGATGCTGCGGGCGGTTCCGTGGCCGCAGCAGCCGATCAACTACAGATCGGCAAAGCGACGCTTTACGAGAAGATCAAACGGTACGGCCTCGCCGAGCGCGGCGAGGCCGGAAAAGAGGCGGGTTGAGCGAGCCGGACGGTTGCCGTCGGTGAGGGCGGCCTTCGGTCTTGGAGGGGGCAGGCCGTAGGGGAGCCGCTCGCGCGGCTCGCTACTCAGGCTCCCAGCGCGTTTTGCAGCAGCTTGTCGAGCTCCGCGAACTGCGGTTCGCCCACATAGCGCTTCAGGATCGTGCCGTTCTTGTCGACCACGAAGGTGGTGGGTGTCAGTTGGACATTGCCGAACTGCTTGGCTGCACTGCCGTCGTCCATGGCGACCTTGAATGGCAGCTGGCGCGTTTGCGCGTAATTCGCGACGTACATCGGCGCGTCGTAGTTCATTGCGACGGCCACAAACTCGAGCCCGCGGCCCTTGAAGCGATTATAGGTCTCGACCATCTGCGGCATTTCCTTGACGCAGGTCGCGCAGCTCGTTGCCCAGAAATTGACGAGGTACACCTTGCCTTTCAGGTCGGCCGTGGAGACCTTTTGCCCCGACAGCAGCGTGAACGTGGCGTCGGGCACGCGTTGCGAGGTGCCGAACGTCAAGTAGCCGGCGACGGCGATGGCAGCCGCGGCGAGCGCCAGCACGACATAGCGCAGCGGGCTGCGGCGGGCGGGGGCGGGGGTCTGGCTCATGGATGAAACCTCGAAAGCGCGAAGCGCGGTAACGGCGTCGCAATTTTAACGCCATTTGCGAATGGGCGCGTACGGCGCACGGTGCGCGGGGAGGCACTCTCGGCGCATACTAGTTTGGTTCTGGTAAATTGGCTGTCATTGAAAGGAGTCACGCCATGAAGCCATCTCTCGCACTCGCGAGTCACCGGGAGGCGATCCGACGAGTCGTCGAATCCCATCGTGCATGCAATGCGCGGGTGTTCGGTTCGGTTGTCCATGGTGACGATGCGGACGACAGCGACCTCGACATCCTCGTCGATCCGACGCCGGAGACGACGCTACTCGATATCGGCGCGATTCGACATGAATTGCTCCAACTCCTTGGCGTGCCGGTCGATGTGCTGACACCAAACGCATTGCCGGACAAGTTTCGCGCCATCGTCCTGGCGGAGGCGGTGTCGGTATGAGTCGTAACCGGGAGCGGCTGTCGGACTACCTTGGCCATATCATGGAGGCCATCCACCGTATCGAGCGTTACACGCGAGATATGGACGAGCGCGCCTTCGCGGGCAACGAGATGGTTCAGGATGCTGTGCTCCGTAACATAGAGATCATCGGCGAAGCCAGTAACAACGTCGAAAAACACTTCCCCGATTTTGCCGCCAGCCACCCTGAACTGCCCCTGGCGTTTGCATATCAAATGCGCAACGCCGTTGCCCACGGCTATTCGAAAATCGATTTACAGATTGTTTGGAGAACAGTGCAAAAGGATCTGCCGGGACTGTTTCTGCAGATCCGTGTTGCGGCTGAAACGCTTCCCGCAACCGACGACGGCGCGACCATCCTCGATCCGCGACTGTGACCGCGTTCATCAGCGGGCGCAGTTTGCCTGTCATCAACCGCAAAAGCGGATACCGCTGGTTTATGTTTCGAATGACCGCCCGCCCTGGCGTGATGCTTTTCTTGCTCGCAGCCTTGGCATTGACTGCCTGCTCCCCGGCCTACGACTGGCGCACCATCACCGACAACACGAACGGCTATGCAATCGATCTGCCGGCCAAGCCGCTGATCGACGAAAGACCGATCGATATTGCGGGCACCCGAATGCGTATGCACGTCCGAGCCGCGCGGGCGGCGAACGCCATGTTCGCCGTCGGCACCGTCGCGATGCCGAGTAACGCCCCCCAGCTACAGCGCACGGTGCTCGGCGCCATGCGCGATGCGTTGGCGCGCAACGTCGGCGCGAAGCCCGGCGCGCGCTCCATCGAAGTCCCGCTTGCCGATGGTAGCCACGTTCCCGCGCTTGAACTCGACGTCAGTGGACCGGTAGGGGCCACGGGCAAGCGCAAGACCATCCACGCATGGTTGATCGCGCGCGGCAACCACGTTTATCAAGCCTCCATCATCGCGGATGACGCACCGCCGAAGGAACAAACCGACCAGTTCTTTCATTCCTTCAAGGTTTTCTGACGACGAAGCTCCGCTGCGAGCCGCGTTCGGCTACGTTGTTTTGCGACTATCCACAACATCTGTGGATAACTTTGTTGAAAACCGGTGTAACACGGGTTCAAATGCCGGCAGCGTTGGGATATGGTCAGACTGTCTGCTGGGTCTGATCGTATGAAGTATCATTAAAAACAAATACTTATCGATGCCTTCTCTCGTGATGCTTTTAAAACTGCGATGCTCAATCGCAAATCCAAATATGTGTATAAGTCAAGCGTTGCCACGCGCCGGCTCCTAGCCGGGCAACAGCAGCGGCGCCGGGCGGTACGAACGAATGCGGCGGCTCACGATAACGCCGTTACGCGCCGGTACTGGATCGCTTCAGCCACATGAGCGCTATTCGGCATGGCGTCGCCCGCGAGATCGGCGATCGTTCGCGCGACTTTCAGCACTCGGTAGTACGCCCGGGCAGACCAACCGAAGCGTTCGCTCGCTTCGCGCAACAGAAGTTCACCCCCGGCATCGGGCCGGCAAACCTCATCGACTTCCCGCCCTGTCAGTTCGCGGTTGGTTTTGCCTTGTCGCGCGCGCTGACGATCCCGGGCCGCGACGACGCGCCGCGCGATGGCGGCGGTAGGCTCGCCCGAGGCACCGGCGCGGGCCGATAGCTCGGCAGCGCTCAGCGCGGGCAATTCGATCTGGATATCGATGCGATCGACGAGCGGCCCCGACAGCTTGCGCATATAGCGCGTTGCCGCGTCGGGCGTGCATCGGCAACGGCCCGCGGGATCGCCCCGCCAGCCGCACGGACACGGGTTCATGGCCGCGACGAGCTGGCAGGCCGCGGGAAAATCGGCTTGCTGGGCGGCGCGCGAGACGGTGATACGGCCGGCTTCCAGTGGCTCGCGCAGCGTTTCGAGTACGTGGCGATCGAATTCGGGCAATTCGTCGAGAAACAGCACGCCCAGGTGGGCAAGCGTGATCTCCCCCGGCTGAGGCGGATTGCGCCCGCCGACGAGCGCCGCGGCGCTCGACGAATGGTGCGGCGCGCGAAACGGGCGTCGGCGCCATTGGGCCGGGGAAAAGCCGAGCACGCTCGCCGACAGCAGCGCGGCGGACGCCAGCGCCTCCTCGTCGGACATCGGGGGCAGCAATCCTGGCAGTCTTGCCGCGAGCATCGATTTACCTGCGCCGGGCGGCCCCACCATCAGCATGTGATGTCCCCCTGCCGCGGCGACCTCGAGCGCACGGCGTGCGCCGGGTTGTCCGATCACGTCGGCCATATCGGGGATGGCCGGTATCGCCTCCGTCACGAACGCGGGCGCGTCGATAGGACGCAATCTTCCGTCTTCCGCACCGGCCAGATGTGCGCATAGTGAGGGAAGGTCGCTTGCGCCGTACACGTCGACGCCGGGCACGAGCGCAGCCTCATGTGCGCTCGCGAGCGGCAGATAGAGCTCCGGCAGTGAAACGGCTGGGCTTGGCGCGCCCGCCCCCTCGTGCCGATGCCGTCGCGCCGTCCCGCACGCCATTGCGAATGCGCCGCGCATCGGGCGCAAAGCGCCCGTCAATGACAGCTCGCCCGCGAACTCGCGCTGGCCAAGGGCGGTATCCGGGATTTGCCCGCTGGCGGCCAAAATTCCCAGCGCGATCGGCAGATCGAAGCGGCCCGACTCTTTGGGAAGATCGGCCGGCGCGAGGTTGACGGTGATGCGGCGCACGGGAAACTCGTAGCCGCAGTTCTGCAGCGCGGCGCGCACACGTTCGCGGCTTTCCCGCACTTCGAGATCGGGCAACCCTACGATCGAAAAGGACGGCAACCCGTTGGCGAGATGCACTTCGACAGTCACTTCAGGCGCGCGGCCGGCAGCCGGCGCGCGCGAACGCACCACGGCAAGCGACATGGATTCTCCGGGGAATGGAGCAGGCGGCTCGTGCGCCGCCTGCGGATACTGCGCGGATCGTTACGCCGCGGCAGCGCGTAGCGAGCGCGCCGGACGAAGGTAGGGAGGGTGACTCAGGATTCCTGCGAGGCGCCGAGCTTTTGCTCGAGCTCTGCCACGCGCCGCTCGAGTTCTTCGAGGCGAGTGCGCGTGCGCAGCAAGACCTGCGCTTGCGTATCGAACTCCTCGCGCGTGACGAGATCGAGCTTCGAGAAACCCTGGGAGAGCATGGCCTTCACGTTGCGCTCGACGTCTTTCGCCGGCGAGTGCTTGAGCAGGTCGCTCATGCGCGCCTGAAAGTCCTGAAAGAAATCGTTCGGTTGCTTCATGATGGTTCCCCTCGGATGCACGAAAAAAGTGCAGCCCATTCGAAAAGTAACGTCTATAACGCACGAATGATCCGAAATGGTGCGTTCGTGCGCCGATTCCGACAGCTATGAGCGGGGATGGTGCGCCACTCATCCGTCGGTTGTGCGAACACTCTAGCAACGATCGATGGGCCGCGCCAGCGCGACTGGCCGATGCTGGCCGTTCGGCCTAGCTTGGACGCTTTCGTCGCGCCTCATGGTGAGCGTCCATGCGAGGAGTTCATGGCACACAAGTTGCTCTACTCGCACCCGCGTCGGCCGGCGCCCCATTTCGCGGCGGCTGTCCGTATGGCCGGCATGGCGAGGCGGCCGTACGGAAACGGGTTCTCGCAACGAACAAGAGGATTTTCATGAAGCTCATTACCGCAATCATCAAGCCCTTCAAGCTGGATGAGGCGCGCGAAGCGTTGTCGGCGATCGGCGTCTCGGGCATCACGGTCACGGAAGTGAAAGGGTTCGGCCGCCAGAAAGGTCATACCGAGCTCTATCGCGGCGCGGAATACGTCGTCGACTTTCTGCCGAAGGTGAAGATCGAGGCCGCGGTATCCGACGATATCGTCGACCAGGCCATCGAGGCCATCGAGCGTGCCGCGCGCACCGGCAAGATCGGCGACGGGAAGATCTTCGTGACGCCGATCGAGCAAGTCATCCGGATTCGTACCGGCGAGACGGGCGCCGACGCCCTGTAAGTCAAAAAAGTTAGCGATAAGAGGAAACCGAAAGATGCGCAAATTACTGATGTCCCTGGCGCTGGCCGCCTCGCTGTTGGCGGGCGGTATCGGCGCCGCCCTCGCGGACGACGCGTCGGGCGCTGCCGCCGCTTCCGCACCCGCTGCAGCGGCGTCCGCGCCGGCAGCCGACGCCAGCGCCGCAGCGCCGGCCTCCGCCGCTGCTCCGGCCGCCGCGTCGGACGCCGCACCGGCTACGCCGACCGCACCGTTCTCGGTCGATTCTTCGAAGATCAGCTCGGGCGACACGGCCTGGATGCTGACGTCGACGGCGCTCGTGCTGTTCATGACGATCCCGGGGCTCGCGCTCTTTTACGGCGGCATGGTGCGCAAGAAGAACGTGCTCGCCACGGTCATGCAGAGCTTTGCGATAACGTGTCTCGTGACGGTGCTGTGGACGGTCATCGGCTACTCGCTCGCCTTCACGCCCGGCAACGCGTTCATCGGCGGGCTGTCGCGCACGATGCTCGCGGGGATGGCGTTCATCAAGGGCGACAAGGCGACGACGCTGACCGTCAGCCATCTTGCGACGACGATCCCCGAATCGGTCTATTTCGTCTACCAGATGACGTTCGCGATCATCACGCCGGCGCTGATCACGGGCGCATTCGCCGACCGCATGAAGTTCTCCGCCATGCTCGTTTTCATGACGCTGTGGTCGTTGATCGTCTACTCGCCGGTCGCCCATATGGTCTGGGAACCGTCGGGCTGGCTCGCCGCCGCGGGCATCCTCGACTTCGCGGGCGGCACCGTCGTGCACATCAATGCCGGTATCGCCGGACTCGTGTGCGCCATCGTGCTCGGCAAGCGTGTCGGCTATGGCCGCGAGGCGATGGCGCCGCACAACCTCGTGTTGACGCTGATGGGTGCCGCGATGCTGTGGGTGGGCTGGTTCGGCTTCAACGCGGGCTCCGCCGTGGCAGCTGACGGCCGTGCCGGTTTCGCGATGCTGACGACCCAGGTCGCCACGGCCTGTGCCGCGCTCGCGTGGATGTTCGTCGAATGGATTGCGAAGGGCAAACCGTCGGCACTCGGTATCGCGTCCGGCGCCGTTGCGGGCCTCGTTGCGATTACGCCGGCATCGGGCTTCGTCGGTGTGGGCGGCGCGCTCGCGATCGGTATCGCGGCGGGTGTCGTCTGCTTCTGGTCGGCCACCTGGCTCAAGATGAAGCTCGGCTATGACGATTCGCTCGATTGCTTCGGCGTGCACGGCGTGGGCGGTATTCTCGGCGCGCTGCTGACCGGCGTTTTTGCGGTCAAGGATATCGGCGGCTTCGACGGCAGCCTGATTCTGCAGGCGAAAGGCGTACTGACGACGGTTGTTTACAGCGGTGTCGTCAGCTTCGTGCTGCTCAAGATCATCGACATGGTCATCGGCCTGCGTGTTGCCGAAGAAGAGGAGCGCGAGGGTCTCGACGTCGTGCTGCACGGCGAACACGTGGAATAAGACGCTCGCCTTTCAGATCACGTACAGCGATTCGGCCCGCCTTTGACGGCGGGCTTTTTTCTTTTTTCACGCGCACGGGGGCCTGCGCAACGACCCTTCCGCCAATCGGGTCAATAGAAATTATGGTGGCCGGTAAGCCTTGCGGACCGCAAAACTGCCCCCAAATCGGCAGGGCAATTGCTCTACAATCTTTTTTCCCCTGTCTGCGAGTGCTCCATGGTTCCGCACCTAGTTACGGCGTTAAATGGTCCGCTGCTCGATCTCGAGCGGAAGATCCTCGAGGCCACGCCGGCGATCGAGCGCTGGTTTCGGCTCGAGTGGCAGGAGCATACGCCGCCGTTTTATTGTTCGGTCGATCTGCGCAACGCGGGTTTCAAGCTGGCGCCCGTCGATACGAATCTCTTTCCGGGCGCCTTCAACAATCTGCCTACCGAGGTGCTGCCGCTGGCAGTGCAGGCGGCAATGGCGGCCATCGAGAAGATTTGCCCCGACGCGAAGAACCTGCTCGTCATCCCCGAGCATGAGACACGCAACGCGTTTTACCTCGAGAACGTCGCGCGCCTCGCAACGATCATGCGTCAGGCGGGCCTGAACGTGCGTTTTGGCACGCTCGACGAAAATATCGCCGGCCCGGTGACGATTGCCCTCAAGGATGGACAGAAAATCGTCCTTGAACCGCTCGAGCGCACGCCGCGCAGGCTGGGCCTGAAGAATTTCGATCCTTGCTCGATCCTGCTCAACAACGATTTGTCGTCCGGATTGCCGCCGGTGCTCGAAAACCTGCACGAGCAGTACGTGCTGCCGCCGCTGCACGCGGGTTGGGCCGTGCGCCGCAAGTCGACGCATTTCTCCTGCTATGACGATGTCGCGAAGAAGTTCGCGAAGCTCGTCGAGATCGATCCGTGGATGGTCAACCCGTATTTCGCGCATGTCGAAGACGTCGATTTCGAGGCACGTACGGGCGAAGAAGCGCTGGCCGATGCGATCGACGCGGTCATCAAGAAGATCGCGCGCAAATATCGCGAGTACGGCATCGGCGAGAAACCGTACGTGGTCATCAAGTCCGACGCGGGTACGGGCGGGCGCAGCGTGATGACCGTGCACGACGCGTCCGAGCTCGCCAATCTGTCCAAGGGCGAACGCACGCGCATGGCGGCGACGAAGGGTGGCCTGCAAATGCACGACGTGATCGTGCAGGAGGGGGTTTATACGTTCGAGCGCATCGGCGAAGAAGTGGCCGAGCCCGTCGTCTATATGATCGACCGGTACGTCGTCGGCGGGTTTTACCGCGTGCACGGCTCTCGGGAACGCGATGAGAACCTCAACGCCCCCGGCATGCACTTCGTGCCGCTCGGTTTCGAGCATACGGCGCTGCCGGATGCGCATGCGAAGCCTGGCGCCGCGCCGCCGAACCGCTTCTATATGTATGGTGTCGTGGCTCGGCTCGGCCTGCTCGCCGCATCCGTCGAACTCGAAAAGACCGATCCGGAGGCCATTCAGGTCTGACGGGCGACGCGCCGGCACGCGTGTCGCTGACGCCAGCGGCCCCTTTTGAACAAACGACAACCCCGCAAGGGGGCGCAGGAGCTTCATGGATATTCTCTTCATCGCCGATCCGCTCTCACGCTTCAAGATCTATAAGGACACCACCTACGCGATGATGGCCGAGGCCGCGCGCCGCGGCCATGCGATCTTCGCCTGCGAGCCGAAGCATCTCGCGTGGACGGCGGGCAACGTCGAAGCAACGGTGCATCGGGTCGACATCGTCGGCGATACTTCCGATTTGCATCGTCAGGTGTGGCACGAGAATGGGCCCAACGAGCACCGTTCGGTGACGTCGTTCGGCGCGGTGCTGATGCGCAAGGACCCGCCGTTCGACATGGAGTACGTGACGTCGACCTGGCTGCTCGAACTCGCGCAACGCGCCGGCGCGCACGTGTTCAACAAGCCGCAGACGATCCGCGATCACTCCGAGAAGCTCGCCATAGGCGAGTTCCCGCAGTTCGTCGCGCCCTCGCTCGTGACACGCGACGCGGCGCGGCTGCGCGCGTTTCACGCCGAGCACGGCGACGTCATCCTGAAGCCGCTCGATGGCATGGGCGGCATGGGCGTATTCCGCGTCAAGAGCGACGGCATGAATCTCGGCTCGATCATCGAAATGCTCAGTCATGACGGGGAGCGATCGGTCATGGCGCAAAAGTTCATTCCCGAGATCTCGGCCGGCGACAAGCGCATCTTGTTGATCGGTGGACAAGTCGTGCCTTTCTCGCTTGCGCGCATTCCGCAGGGCAACGAGGTCCGCGGCAACCTGGCGGCGGGCGGCGTCGGCGTGGCGCAGCCATTGTCGGCGCGCGATCTCGAAATCGCCGAAACACTTGCGCCGGTGCTCGCTTCGCGGGGCCTCTTGCTGGTGGGGCTCGATGTGATCGGCGACTGGCTCACCGAAGTGAACGTCACGAGCCCGACCTGCTTCCGCGAGATCATGGATCAAACCGGTTTCGATGTGGCCGGGATGTTTGTCGATGCACTGGAACGGGCGGCGGCATGACGTCGCTTCTCGCGTGAGAACGGACTGCTACAATTGCTGTATTGCAAAACAAACCGGGGTGCAATCGCGGCCCGGGGGCTGATATGGCAGGCATTTTGATCATTGCGCATGCGCCGTTTGCCACGGCGCTCAGAGAGTGCATCGCGCATATTTATGGCGGGATTCCGGCGCGCATCGGCGTAATCGACGTTTCGCCGGACTGCGATCCGGCGCAGGTGAGCGCGTTCGCCCAGTCCGAGGTCGAGCGGTTGCGCGAGGACAATGGCGTGCTCGTGCTGACCGATATGTACGGTGCCACGCCGGCCAATATTGCCAGTCGGCTCACGAGCCTCAGCGGCGTTCGCGTGCTGGCGGGCGTCAATCTGCCGATGCTCGTGCGCGCTGTCTGTTATCGCACCACGCCGCTCGATACGCTCGTCGACAAAGCGCTGACCGGCGCGGCGAAAGGCGTACACGCAATCGGGCAGCAGATGTCGCCGGGCGACGTATGCGCCCCCTCTCCGTGTCTTCCGGCAACGGGGGCACCGCTCGCGAGCGCCGAGCCTACACCAGCCGCAGCCTTGGAGACGCCGCGCACCGGTACGCGCGGGACTGGCTCCTGACATGCTGTTTCGATTTCACTGACTCTTGCCAACGCCTACCGAGCTGCAGGGAACCGTAGATGCTTCAGAACGAAACGACGATCGTCAATAAACTAGGGCTGCACGCGCGCGCGTCGGCCAAGCTGACTCAGCTCGCGGGCAACTTCCAGTCGGAAATCTGGATGAGCCGCAACGGACGGCGCATCAACGCAAAGAGCATCATGGGCGTGATGATGCTCGCGGCGGGCATTGGCAGTACGGTAACGATCGAAACGGAAGGCCCGGATGAGGCCGAAGCGATGCAGGCGCTATTGAAGCTGATTGCCGACAAATTCGGCGAAGGTCAATGATCCCGTGCTGACGCGTTTCAGATAAGCCGCGGACGTTCGCGGTTTTTTTACGGCCACAGTTAGCGCTTCAGCGCTTACTGTGGCCCAATGCACAGCAACGGACCCACGCCCAAGCCGGGCTGAAGCCATTGTTACGCGATGTGAAAGCATTTCATGCTGCAGCGCAAGCAGTCAGATACGCCAAACCGAATTTATAATTCCGGGTTAGGGTCACACGCCCATTGCAGCGGTATGGCTCCCGCAGCATTACATAATTCGAGGAGGTGCGCGTGTCGTTTTCGCTGCATGGAATCCCAGTGTCACGCGGCATCGCGATCGGGCGGGCTTATCTCATTGCGCCGGCGGCGCTCGACGTCGACCATTACCTCGTCGACCCGCCTCAAATCGAAGGCGAACTCGAGCGCTTTCGCGCCGCGCTCACGGCCGTGCAAGGCGAGCTCGAGCGATTGAGCGGTGACCTTGCCGCCGATGCGCCGAGCGAGGTCGGCGCCTTCATTCATGTCCATACGATGATCTTGAACGACGCCATGCTCGTTCAGGAGACGATGGATCTCATCCGCACCCGCCGCTACAACGTCGAATGGGCGCTCACCGAGCAACTCGAGCGCCTCGCGCGCCATTTCGACGATATCGAGGACGAGTACCTGCGCGAACGCAAAGCGGATATCCAGCAGGTGGTGGAGCGCATTCTGAAGGCGCTGGCGGGCGCACCATCGGCGGCGGTGCTCGTCGACGGCGCGAACGGAGATGCGACGGATGAGATGATCGTCGTTGCGCATGACATTTCGCCGGCGGATATGCTGCAGTTCAAGACGCAAACGTTTCAAGGCTTCGTCACGGATCTCGGCGGGCGTACGTCGCATACCGCGATCGTCGCGCGTAGTCTCGGCATTCCCGCGGCTGTCGGCGTGCAGCACGCGAGCGCGCTGATCCGGCAGGACGATCTGATCATCGTCGATGGCGACCATGGCATCGTGATCGTCGATCCCGCGCCGATCGTGCTCGAGGAATACACCTACCGCCAAAGCGAAAAGGCACTCGAACAAAAGAAGCTGCAGCGTCTCAAGTTTTCGCCCACCCAGACGCTTTGCGGCACGAAGATCTCGCTTGCCGCGAACATCGAACTGCCCGAGGATGCACGCGCGGCTGTGGAGGCCGGCGCGGTGGGTGTCGGTCTTTTCCGAACCGAGTTCCTCTTCATGAGCAAGGACCATTTGCCCGAGGAAGAGGAGCAGTTCGAGGCTTACCGCCGGGCGGTCGAACTCATGGCGGGCCTGCCCGTGACGATCCGTACCATCGATGTGGGCGCGGACAAGCCGCTCGAAACGCTGAGTGGCGGTGACGCTCACGAGGCGGCGCCCAATCCGGCGCTCGGCCTTCGGGCCATCCGCTGGAGCCTGTCCGAACCGCAGATGTTTCTCACGCAGCTGCGCGCGATTCTGCGCGCCTCCGCGTTCGGGAAGGTGAAGATTCTCATTCCGATGCTGGCCCATGCTCAGGAGATCGACCAGACGCTCGATCTCATTCGTGAAGCGAAGCTACAGCTCGACGATGCGGGCCTCCCCTACGATCCGGGGGTGCAGGTCGGGGCGATGATCGAGATTCCGGCTGCGGCGATCGCCTTGCCGCTCTTTTTGAAGCGCGTCGACTTTCTGTCGATTGGCACGAACGATCTGATTCAGTACACGCTAGCGATCGACCGCGCCGATAACTCGGTCGCGCATCTGTACGATCCACTGCATCCAGCCGTGCTGCATCTGATCGCATTCACGCTGCGCGAAGCGAAGCGCGCGGGTGTGCCGGTATCGGTCTGCGGGGAGATGGCGGGGGACCCGCAGCTGACACGGTTGCTGCTTGGGATGGGGCTGACCGAATTTTCGATGCATCCGAGTCAGTTGCTCGTGGTCAAGCAGGAAATCTTGCGTGCCGATTTGCGCGCGCTCGAAAAGCCTGTGGCGGATGTGCTGGCCGCGTTCGAGCCCGAGGAGGTTCAGGCGGCGCTCAAATGCGTCGCTCGAGTATGACTTCGGAAAAAGTCTCTTCCCGCGTGTACTAGCGGTTTTCGCACACGGGGCAATCGGGCTGCCGCGCGATGTTCATCGTTGTCCATTCCATGCGCAGCGAATCGAGCATCATAAGGCGCCCCACGAGCGTCTGGCCGATGCCAGCGATGACCCGTAATGCTTCCGCTGCCTGCATGGCCCCGACGATGCCCACGGTGGGCGCAAACACGCCCATCGTTGCGCAAGCAACTTCTTCGAAAGGTTGATCCTCGGGAAAGACGCAGGCGTAGCAGGGCGAGTTGGCGTCGCGAAAATCGAACGTGCTGATCTGGCCGTCGAAGCGCAAGGCCGCGCCCGATACGAGCGGCACACCGTGCTTGACGCAGGCGCGGTTGATCGCATGGCGCGTCGCAAAGTTGTCCGTGCAATCGAGCACCACGCTTGCGCCCGGCACGTGGGTGTCGAGCCACGCGTCGTCGATGCGCTCGTCGACGGCGTCCACTATGACGTCGGGATTCAACCGTGCGATCGCTTCGCGGCCCGATTCGACCTTCTTGCGTCCGACCGATGCCGTGACGTGCAGGATTTGCCGTTGGAGGTTCGTCAGATCGACTGTGTCGGCATCAACGAGCGTCAGCTTGCCGACGCCGGCCGCCGCGAGATAGATGGCGGCGGGCGAGCCGAGCCCGCCCGCGCCGACGACGATCGCGCGAGCATCGAGAAACCGCTGCTGTGCTTCGATACCGAGTTCGTCGACAAGAATATGACGCGAGTATCGAAGCAGTTGATCGTCGTTCACGGCACGCGAAGAAACGAGTGTTACTTGGCCGGCGCCGAGGCGGGAGCGGCCGCGCCCGGCTTGACTGCCACCGGCGCCGAAGCCGACGTGGGAACCTTGCGCTGAGCGAGGTTGCGCTCGGCGATCGACTTCGATTCCTGCACGGGCTTGCCCTGGAGCTTGTTCACCGCCTGCTGCAGCATGAAATCGTCCGCCGAGCCGAACTCGACGGGCTTGCGCTCGCGGTCCTTGGCGCGTTGCTCGGGCGTTTTCTTGTCGTTTTCCTGCTCGAGCTGCTGCAACTGCTGCAGCCGGTCGTTTTCGCGCTGCTCCTGTTCCTTCTTCTCGTTCGGGTCCTGCGTATTGGCGAGGTGGTTCGTGTAGTCGACTTCGCGCGTGACGAAGGCGTCGTCCGGGTCGCCGTCCGCGTATTGATCGACGGGAAGGTCGGGCCGAATGCCCTTGTTCTGGATCGAACGGCCGCTAGGCGTGTAGTAGTACGCCGTCGTCAGGCGCAGCGCGGTGTCCGAGGTCAGCGGACGCACGGTTTGCACCGAGCCCTTGCCGAACGTCGTCTTGCCTACGATCAGCGCGCGATGCGCATCTTGCAGCGCGCCGGCGACGATCTCCGATGCCGACGCCGAATAGGCATTCGTCAGCACGACCATCGGTACCGTCTTGAAGATGCCGGGCAAATTCCTGAGCGGATCGGAGTCGAACGACGGCAATCGATAGTTCGCGTAAGTATCGCGATAGACCTGCTTCGAATCGGCAATCTGTCCGTTGGTCGAAACGACGACCGAATCCGGCGGCATGAACGCGCCGGCCACGCCGACCGCGCTTTGCAGCAGGCCACCGCCGTTGTTGCGCAGATCGAGGACGAGGCCTTTCAGATTCGGCTGCTCGCGCGCGATATCGCCGAGCTTCGTCGCGAGATCGGGCACCGTGCGCTCCTGGAAGCTCGTGATGCGCACATACGCGTAGCCCGGAGCGACGACCTTCGCTTTCACGCTTTGCACGCGGATGATGGCGCGCGTGACGGTGACGGGGAACGTGCGGTCTTCGCTCTTGCGAAAGAGCGTCAGCGTCACCTTGGTGCCGGGTTCGCCACGCATTTGCTTGACCGCCTGATCGAGCGTCATGCCGCGCACGGGTTTGTCGTTGATGCGGGTGATCAGATCGCCCGGGCGGATGCCGGCGCGAAACGCGGGCGTGTCCTCGATCGGCGAAATGACCTTGATGAGGCCGTCTTCCTGCGAAATCTCGATACCCAGGCCCGCGAAGCGCCCCTTCGTCTGCTCCTGCAGTTCCTGGTAATCGGTCCTGTCCAGGTAAGAGGAGTGCGGATCGAGGCTCGAGACCATGCCTTTGATGGCTTCGGTCAGGAGCTTCTTGTCGTCGACCGGCACGACGTAGTCATGCTTGATCTGGCCGAACACTTCCGCGAAAAGACGCAACTGCTCCAGCGGCAGCGGAGTGGAGGTGGCCTGTTGCGCCGCGGCAGAAAATTGCAGAGTCGCGAACACGCCGGCGGCGAGGCCCGCTGCGATCAGGCCGATATTCTTGAGTTTCGTGCGCATAGAGTCGGTTGCGTTCGGAAAAACGGGTGTGAGCGCCGGTGGCGGAGGACGGTCAAGTATAACTGCTCGATCATGCCGGTGCGGCGGTACTCATGTGTCGGTATTCGACAGCCGGGGG
>CBJLAJ010000079.1:0-24450 GCA_966421005.1 uncultured Paraburkholderia sp. | reverse complement strand
TTCAAACGGTCAATCCGTCGTACCTGGTCCTGGGCCGTGGCAACCGGATCGTCTATGCCGTCAACGAGCTGCCGGGGGACAACGGGCCCGCCAGCCAGCACGGTGGCGTGAGCGCGTTCTCGTTCGATGCGGCGAGCGGGCAGTTGAAGCTGCAAGACAGTGTCTCGGCGCAAGGCAACGATCCCTGCTATCTGAGCCTGTCGCCCGACGGCAGGTATCTGTTCGTCGCAAACTACTCGGTCGCCGCCGATCCGGGCGGCAGCTTTGCCGTGCTACCCGTCCGGGGCGACGGCAGCCTCGGCAACGCCGTGCTGAGCGTTCGCCATGACGGTAGCGGCCCCGTCAAGGGGCGGCAGGATAGCGCGCACGTCCATTCGACGGTCATGTCGCCCGATGGACGCTATCTGTTCGCCCAGGACCTCGGCACCGACAAGCTTTACGCCTACCGTTACACGCCCGATGGTGCCGGTGGCCTCCTCAGCCCGACGGAAAGCCGGTATGTGCCGATGACTGCGGGTTCGGGGCCACGGCACCTCCTCTTCGACGCGCGCGGCAAATACGCGTATCTGACGAGCGAGCTGGCCGCGACCGTTACGGTGCTGCGGTATGGGGATGGCACGCTCGAAACATTGCAGACGCTCCCGCTCGCTGCGTCCGGTTTCAAGGGCAAGCAAGGGGCTGCCGCGCTTCACTTCTCGCCGGATGGACGCTTTCTTTACGTATCGAACCGCGGGGATGCGAATGAAATCGTTATTTTTGCGGTGAATGCGCGGGAGGGGACGCTGAAGCTCGTCGGCCGCCAGTCGACGCTAGGACGCACGCCACGAGAGTTCGCGATCGACCCGACGGGCCACTGGCTGATCGTCGGCAACCAGGAAAGCGATGCCGCCTATATTTTTCGACGCGACATGCAAACGGGCACGCTGGAACCGAACCCGACGCGGCTCGATATCGGGGCACCGGTCGATTTCAAGTTCACGCCCGCATCGACGTCGTGAGAAAAACGCGTATCGCAAAGACAAAGAGAGCCTGCGCATCAGAGCACACGCGCAGGCTCGGAAGCTACCGCCTCACGGGGGGCGGGGCGGCAGGGGATGAAACGTGCGGGACCGCTGTGCGCGAGCGAGTCCGGCCCGTGTTCATATGCAATGCCCGTGCCGGTTGATGCGGATTGGCTCGCGAAGCCTATTGCGTCGCGGGTTACCGCGCCGCGTGCTGGCGCCGGGGCGGGCGACGGCATGTGGGACCCGCTAGTTCTTGCAATCCGCGCGCAGCTTTTACAGAAAAGTGCCCGTCACTGCTCCGGCCCGGGCGGCGCAAGGACTTCGCGGCTGCCGTTGACGCTCATCGACGAGACGAGGCCCGCGGCCTCCATCTGCTCGACGAGCCGCGCGGCCCTGTTGTAGCCGATGCGTAGCTGTCGCTGCACCGCGGAGATCGAGGCGCGGCGCGTACGCACGACGAACGCCACGGCTTCGTCGTAGAGCGGATCGGCTTCGGCGTCGGGTGCATCGCCGAACAGATCCTGGGGCGCGCCTTCGATCGCTGGGCCGTCGAGTATGCCTTCTTCGTACTGCGGCTCGCCGAATTGCTTCAAATGCTCGACGACTCGATGCACCTCCTCGTCGGCGACGAATGCGCCATGTACGCGCTGCGGGTAGCCGGTGCCGGGCGGCAGGAACAGCATGTCGCCCTGTCCCAGCAGCGATTCGGCGCCCATCTGATCGAGAATCGTGCGCGAATCGATCTTCGACGAAACCTGGAAAGCCACGCGGGTCGGAATATTGGCCTTGATGAGTCCGGTGATGACATCGACCGAGGGACGCTGGGTGGCGAGAATCAGATGGATGCCGGCCGCGCGGGCCTTTTGGGCAAGACGCGCAATCAGCTCTTCGATTTTCTTGCCGGCGACCATCATGAGGTCCGCCAGCTCGTCGATGACGACGACGATGAGCGGCAGCGTCGAAAGCGGCTCCGGCGCGTCTGGCGTCAGAGAAAACGGGTTCGTGAGCTTTTTCTCCGCGGCCTCGGCATCGCGCACCTTCTGGTTGAAGCCGGCGAGATTGCGCACGCCGACGGCCGACATCAGCCGGTAGCGCTTTTCCATTTCGCCGACGCACCAGTTGAGCGCGTTCGCGGCGAGCTTCATGTCCGTGACGACGGGCGCGAGCAGGTGCGGGATGCCCTCGTAGACGGACAGCTCGAGCATTTTCGGGTCGATCATGATGAGCCGCACGTCCTCGGGCGTCGCCTGGTAAAGCAGCGAGAGGATCATGGCGTTGATCGCCACCGATTTGCCCGAGCCCGTCGTGCCCGCAACGAGCATGTGTGGCGCCTTCGCGAGATCGGTCACGATCGGGTGGCCCGTGATGTCCTTGCCCATCGCGATCGTCAACTTCGAGCCCGAGTTGCGGTAGGCATCGGCCTCGAGGATCTCCGAGAGGCGGATCGTCTGGCGTTTCGCGTTGGGCAGTTCGAGCCCCATGCAGGTCTTGCCCGGGATCGTCTCGACGACGCGCACCGACGTGAGGCCAAGCCCGCGCGAGAGGTCTTTCATGAGGCCGACGATCTGGCTGCCGCGTACGCCGAGCGCCGGCTCGACCTCGAAGCGAGTGATGACGGGACCCGCGGTGGCGCCCACTACGGTCACGGGCACCTTGAACTCCTGCAACCGCTGCTCGATCAGTTGCCCGGTTTGGGCGAGGCGCTCGTCCGAGACCGGCTCGGCTTCGGCCGAGGCGCGTTCGAGCAGATCGAGCGAGGGCAGCTCGGTTGCCATTGCGGCGGGTGCGTGGAAGGCGAATTCGGCTGCGCCGTGACCGCGAAGCGGGGCGCGCGGGGGCTGCTCGGGGAGCGTGCTCGTTTCTCCGAGCGTCGGCAGTTCTGCAGGCAGGCTGACGGCGGGCGCTGTTTCGATGGCCGGTGATTCGGTAGCGGCTGCTTCGACAGGTGGCGCTTCGACAGGGCGCGCTTCGACACGTGGGGCTTCGACGGCCGATGCTGCGACAGGAGGCGCTGCGACGGGCGGTGCAGCGATAGGCGGTGCTTCGACGGGTGGCGCTTCGATAGGCAGCGCTTCAGCAGAGGGCACCTCGGGTTCGATCGTATCGAGCGACGGCGCGACAGTCTGCTCGCGTGCCGGCTCTCGCGCCGCCGGCGGTTCCTGCGTAATCGGCCGGGGCTCGACTACAGGCTCGGATGGCGAAGGCGCCGGCGCGAGCTCGGGCGGCTGTTCCAAAGCCTGATCGCGAACGGCCGATGCGCCGCGACGCGCGAGACTGACGCCAGCAAGCGCCGTCCACTGAGCGGCATTCGCTTCGATCGCGCGCAGCGTCTCGAGCACGCCAGGCGATGGAGACGGCGGCGCAGGAGGATGCGAGGCAACGGCAGCGATATCGAGATCGATGGGTGCGTGTGCCGGGCGTGGCGCCGCATGCGCCGGCGCGGCGGCTGGCCCGCGTGGCGGTGGCGTCCGAGTTGCGTGCCGGGCGGCGGATGATGCAGCCGATGGGTGTATGCCGCTGCCGATTACCGAGTGCGGCCGTGTCAGGGACTGCGTGGACGCCGCATCGGTGGCAGACGCTTTTCGTGCGGCCGGCGTGTGCGCCGAAGGAGGCAATGCGGCCGCAGCGCTCGGGCGAATCGTCGTTGCCGCTGGCGGGCGCCACGCTGTCGGTCGCGCATATCGGCCGGTCGATTTCGGCGCCATCGGATTGATCGTCGCAAGACGCGTGGTGCCGCCCGCCGTGCGGGAACGGGGCGCTTCGTCGCGCACGCCGCTTTGTGCCCGCGACGATTGGGCGCGCTCCCGCGCGCGCAGGCCAAGGCCCAGACCCAGACCGAATGTCCGATCGGCCGCTGCCAGCGCGTCGGCCCAGCGAAACCCGAGCAGCCAAGGCAACCCGGCGGCGGCGACCGCGAGCATGAGCAGCACTGAGCCGACGCGCCCCGCGAGCCGGCTCGCGCCGCTCATCACCCAACGGCCGAGCGCATTGCCGGTGACGGAGACAAGCGAGGCTTCGAGCGCGCAGCTGGCGGCGAGCACGCACAAAAGGCCGAGCCAGAGGCGAATCGTGCCGGGGCCGCGCAAACCATCGCCGCCGGGTAGGGCCGCCTTGATCAGGCGCCATAAAAAAGGAAGGAACCAGACGGCGGAGACGCCGAACCAGCCCAGAACGACCGTATGCATGCGAGAGCGGAAACGAGACGAGGAAACGCCAAACCCGGCGAGTTTAACCGTTCGCGAGACGCAACGCTTCGCCTGCGGGCATGGCGCTCATCGGCCGGCCGCTTGGAACGTGAGCGTAGTCCCGTCGGCGGTGACGATCTGCAGCTGAGGCGGCGAGCGCCACTGCACGCCGGTTTTGCCGACATGGGCCAATGCGTCGAGATAGGCGGCCTCGAGCGCGTTGCGCGCACTGCCGCAGGCCATGCGGGTTGCGATGAGGCGGCCGAACGAAAGCAGGCCGTCTTTCAGCGTATAGGCGCCGCCGAACCGGTTGCAGCCGGCGAAGCCACTTGCACGGCGTTGGCCGCTTGCTGTCGACAGGACGAGGGTGGGGCGCACATCGAGGCCAAGCGCGGCCACGTCGCGCTCGCGGCCGTCGGCCATTTTCCAGGCGGCGAGGGTCCAGCTCGTGTCGTCGAGCAACTGAACCGCGGCCGGATTGAACGGATCGCTCGGCGGCGCGGACGAATCGGGATGGGTCGGCATCGAGCAAGCCGCGAGTGCGACGGCCATGAGCGCGAGCGACAGCCGGAAGGCGCGTCTTGCCGCCCGCTGCGGCGCGATGAACGAACTCGACATGGCTTGCGTTTCCCCTTCGGTGTGCTGGCGAAGGCGTAAGGGTAACGCACTCCGGGGGGCGCGACGCGGATTGTGCACATGCCCGCCGTGCTAGCATCGCGGTTTTCCGTCTTACCGCTCACACGCTTCACGAACGAGGTTTCGCCATGCAGATCGGCCAACGAATCGGCACGCCGCTTACGCCCTGCGCCACGCGCGTCATGCTGCTTGGCGCCGGCGAGCTCGGCAAGGAAGTCATCATCGCGTTGCAGCGGCTCGGCGCGGAAACCATCGCCGTGGACCGCTATTCGAACGCGCCGGGCCATCAGGTCGCGCACCGCGCCCATGTCATCGACATGACAGATCCCGCTGCCATCGCCGAGCTCGTGCGGACCGAGCGGCCGCATCTGATCGTGCCCGAGATCGAGGCGATCGCCACCGATGCGCTTGCCGAAATCGAAGCGGCGGGCGCGGCCGAAGTGATCCCGACCGCGCGCGCCACGCAGCTCACGATGAACCGCGAAGGCATTCGCCGCCTTGCGGCCGAGACGCTGGGCCTGCCGACCTCACCCTATGCGTTCGCCGATTCGTTCGACGCATTCAAGGCGGCCGTGGCGCGTATCGGCTATCCGTGCGTGGTCAAGCCTGTGATGTCCTCGTCGGGCAAGGGGCAGTCGGTCCTCCGAAGCGAAGCCGACATCGAGCCCGCATGGCAGTACGCGACTGCCGGTGCGCGCGTAAACGTGGGGCGCGTCATCGTCGAGGGCTTCATTACGTTCGACTATGAGATCACGCTGCTCACGGTACGCGCCGTCGATCCGCGAACGGGCGCCGTCGAAACGTCGTTTTGCGAGCCCATCGGCCACCTGCAGGTGGACGGGGACTACGTCGAATCGTGGCAGCCGCAGCCGATGTCGTCCGTCGCGCTCGCCCGCTCGCGCGAGATCGCGCAAAAAGTCACCGGCGCGCTGGGTGGCCGCGGGGTGTTCGGGGTCGAGCTCTTCGTGCGTGGCGACGACGTCTGGTTCTCCGAAGTCAGCCCGCGCCCGCACGACACCGGGCTCGTGACGCTGCGCTCGCAACGTCTGTCCGAGTTCGAGCTGCACGCTCGCGCGATCCTGGGGCTGCCCGTCGATACGTCGCTCGCGGCGCCCGGCGCGTCGGCGGTGATTTACGGCGGGCTGGAAGAAGCCGGCATTGCATTCGAAGGCGTGCGCGAAGCGCTGGCCGTGCCCAATTCCGACTTACGCCTTTTCGGCAAGCCGGAAAGCTTCAAGAAGCGCCGCATGGGCGTGGCGGTTGCGACCGGTGCCGATATCGGCGAGGCGCGCGAGCGCGCCCAGGCGGTCGCCTCGAGCGTGCGGCCCGTTTCGACGCGCTAGCGCGTTCCAATACGCGAGCGCGGCTCCCGTCACCGCGCGGTGCTACAATACCGGCCTTTCCGGGGCACATGGCTGCTTCCGGGTATGGCCACGCCCATTGGCGCGGCCCACTAGCCGGCGTCGATGGCGCCGAGCCGCCCCCGTGGCCCATGGGCCGCCTGCCGTGCGCAAACGACGCACGGCGCGAAGCGGCGCACTTTTAGCGAACGCCACTATGTCCGATCCCGCTGCCCAGTCTCCCGTCGCGACCTTTGACCAGTTCGGCCTTGCCGCCGATATCCTCAAAGCGATCGTCGAGCAGGGCTATACCACGCCCACGCCCATCCAGGCGCAGGCGATTCCGGTCGTCCTCGCCGGGCGCGACGTGATGGGCGCCGCTCAGACCGGCACCGGCAAGACCGCGAGTTTCTCGCTGCCGATCATCCAGCGGCTGCTGCCGCAGGCGAGCACGAGCGCGTCGCCCGCGCGGCATCCGGTGCGCGCCTTGATTCTCACGCCAACGCGCGAGCTCGCGGACCAGGTTGCGGCCAACGTCCACGCGTACGCCAAGCACACGCCGCTCAGGAGCGCGGTGGTGTTCGGCGGTGTCGACATGAACCCGCAGTCCGCGGAGTTGCGGCGCGGCGTCGAGATTCTGATCGCCACGCCCGGGCGGTTGCTCGATCACGTGCAGCAAAAGACGGTGAATCTCGGCCAGGTGCAGATGCTCGTGCTCGACGAAGCGGACCGCATGCTCGACATGGGGTTTCTGCCCGATCTGCAACGCATCCTGAACCTGCTGCCGAAAGAACGTCAGACGCTGCTCTTTTCCGCGACGTTTTCGCCCGAAATCAAGAAACTCGCGTCGACCTACCTGCGCAACCCGCAGACGATCGAAGTGGCGCGCAGCAACTCGACCGCAACCAACGTCACGCAGATCGTCTACGAGGTGGCCGAAGGCGACAAGCAAGGCGCCGTCGTGCAGTTGATTCGCGATCGCGGCCTGAAGCAGGTCATCGTTTTTTGCAACAGCAAGATTGGCGCGGGGCGGCTTGCGCGGCAGCTCGAGCGTGACGGTGTCGTGGCCTCGGCCATTCACGGCGACAAATCGCAAAGCGAGCGCATGCAGGCGCTCGATGCGTTCAAGCGCGGCGAAATCGAAGCCCTCGTCGCCACCGATGTGGCTGCGCGCGGTCTCGATATCGCCGAGCTGCCCGCGGTGATCAATTTCGATCTGCCGTTCAATGCCGAAGACTACGTCCACCGCATCGGCCGTACGGGGCGAGCGGGCGCGTCGGGCGATGCGCTGTCGCTTTGCAGTCCTAACGAACGCAAGCAGCTTGCCGATATCGAGAAGCTCATCAAGCGTCCGCTCGACGTCCAGCCGCTTGCCGTCGATGTACCCGTGCGTCATCCGCGCGAGGATCGCTCGCGGCGCGAGCGGGACGATCGTTCAGGCCGCCGTCGCGGCGCGCCCGCCTACGATCGGCCGGCGCATCGGCATACACACGCACCGGTGGACGATTTCTTTTTCAAACCCTACGAGCCCTCGCCATCGGCGCTCAAGAACGACGAAGCGCGTGCCGCCGAACCCGCCGCACCGGCGAAGGTCGCGCCCAAGCAGCCGCTCGCCGCGCTGCTTGGCGGCTTCGGCATGCCCCGCCGCAATTCCTCTTCTTCCTGACGCCGCGGCCGCGGCCGTTATTTGCCTCAGCGCCGCAGTGGTCCGAAACGTTGGGCCCAAAGCGTCGTGGCTTCTTCATGGAATGCCGCGAGCGTCGTCGCGTTCCATGCACCGCCCTCGGGGACGAGGCCGAGATGACGTGCCGCGGCTTGCAGCGCGGGCAGCGGCCGGCTCGCATCGAGCGGCGTCGCCCCAGTCTGCTTGCTGAGCTTTTCGCCGTTCGCGTCCATGACGAGCGGCACGTGCAGGTAGCTGGGCTCGGGTAAGCCGAGGCACCGTTGCAGGTAAAGCTGGCGCGCGGTCGAATCGAGCAGGTCGGCACCGCGTACGACGTGCGTGATGCCCTGATCGGCGTCGTCGACGACAACGGCGAGTTGGTAGGCCCATTGCCCATCGGCGCGCTTGACGATGAAGTCGCCGACTTCCGTGGCGAGATCCTGTCGCTGCGCGCCTTGCCAGCGGTCCTCGAATGCAAGGATCGCCGCCGCGCCGTCGGGCACCCGCACGCGCCAGGCGCGTGCCGGCTTGCCGGCGAGCCCGTCACGGCACGTGCCGGGGTAGGCCAGCGTCGTATGGCGCGTGTTGCGGCTCGCCAGCGAATCGGCGATTTCCTTGCGCGTGCACCCGCACGGATAGACGAATCCAGTCGCGCTGAGCTGAGCGAATGCGCGGGCATAGAGCGCCGTGCGCGTACTCTGCCAGACCGGCGGTTCGTCCGATCGCATGCCGAAACGTTCGAGCGTCGCAATGATTTCACGGTCGGCGCCGGGCACCGTGCGCGGACCGTCGATGTCTTCGATGCGCACGAGCCAGGTGCCGCCATGCGCGCGGGCATCGAGCCAGCTCGCCAGCGCGCCCACGAGCGAGCCGAAGTGCAGCCCGCCGGTAGGCGAAGGGGCAAACCGGCCGCGATAGGCGGCTGACGATGCGGCATGCGGATTGGCGGCGACCAAGGCGCGTTGCCGTGCCTGCGCGGCCATGATCGTGCGGCTCAGGCGGCCTGCGCCGAATCGCGCCGCGGGTGGCAGGCCGGACAGTACTTGCCGGCCTCGTAAAGCGGCGAGCGCTGCGCTTCCAACGTCACCACGGCACGGCAGCCGAAGCACTGGGTCGTGTCCGTCGGCTCGAGCCGCGGATCGAGCGCGGTGCGATAGTCGAAGACGAAGCATTCGCCGTGGTAATGCGCGCCGCCGACTTCTTCGAAGTACTTGAGAATGCCGCCTTCGAGCTGATAGACATGCCCGAGGCCGAGCTCCTTCATATGGATGGCGGCCTTCTCGCAGCGAATGCCGCCCGTGCAGAACGAGACGACCGTCTTGTCGGCCAACTCGTCGCGATGCGCCGCGACGGCTTCCGGGAATTCGCTGAATTTTGCAATGCGGTAATCGATCGCGTGATCGAACGTGCCGACGTCGACTTCGAACGCATTGCGCGTATCGAGCATGACGACGGGCCGGCCGGCGTCATCGTGTCCCTTGTCGAGCCAGCGCTTCAACGTCGGTGCGTCGACCGCGGGGGCGCGGCCGAGCTCGGGCTGAATCGCGGGCTTTTTCATCGTGATGATTTCGCGCTTGAGCTTGACGAGCATGCGGCGAAACGGCTGCGCGGGGGACAGGCTCTCCTTGAACGCCAGCGAGGCGAATTTGCCTTCGAAGAGCGGATCGTGTCGCAGATAGTCGACGAACGCATCGGCGGCCTCGCGCGTGCCCGCGACGAACAGATTGATGCCTTCCGGCGCGAGCAGAATGGTTCCGCGCAGGCCGAGCGCGGCGCAGCGCTCGGCGACGAGCGGGCGCCAGGCGTGAATGGCGTCGAGCGTGACGAACCGGTAGGCGGCGAGATTGACGATGCTCATGATGGCGATGCGTTTCAGGCGGACGCGAACCGCGCGCATAGGGCGCGCGAGGGCGTGCAAACAGGGAAAACACGTATTATCCCGCAAACGGGCAGGACAGCGCGCAGGAACGTGCGGGAACGTGGAAAAGGCACCGCATTGGAGGCCAAAGCGGGCACGGGCCAGATGTACAATACCGCCCATGCCAGATCCACGTTTCGTCCATCTCCGCGTCCATTCCGAATTTTCGATCGCCGACGGCATCGTGCGCCTCGACGACATCGTCAAAGCCGCTGCCGAGGATGGGCAAGGCGCGCTTGCGCTGACCGACCTCGCCAACGCCTTCGGGCTCGTCCGCTTCTACAAGGAAGCGCGCGGCAACGGCGTCAAGCCGATCGCGGGCTGCGATGTCTGGATCGCCAATGCCGCCGATCGCGATAAACCGGCGCGCCTGATGTTGCTCGTCAAGGATCGTCGCGGCTATTTGAATCTGTGCGAGCTGCTCACTCGCGCGTGGCTTACCAATCAATACCGCGGGCGCGCCGAAGTCGATCCCGACTGGTTCGATACGCCGCTGGCCGAAGGCCTCATCGCGCTATCGGGCGCTCAACAGGGCGATATCGGGCTCGCGCTCGCGGCGGGTAACAAGGAAGCCGCGCGCCGCCATGCGCTGCGCTGGGCCGGGCGCTTTCCGAACGCGTTTTACATCGAACTTCAGCGCTGTGGCCAGCCGGGCGGCGAGACTTACGTGCATGAAGCCGTCGAACTCGCGTCGGCGCTCGAATTGCCCGTCGTCGCGACGCATCCCGTGCAGTTCATGACGGCTGACGATTTCACCGCGCATGAGGCGCGCGTGTGCATTTCGGAAGGCGATATCCTGGCAAATCCGCGCCGGCAAAAGCGTTTTACGACCGCACAGCATTTCCGGACGCAGGACGAAATGATCGAGCTTTATGCCGACATTCCGTCCGCGATCGCGAACACAGTCGAAATCGCGAAGCGCTGCAATCTGACGCTCGAGCTCGGTAAGCCTAAGCTGCCGCTCTTTCCGACACCCGATGGCATGTCGCTCGACGACTACCTCGTACAGCTCTCGAAAGAAGGGCTCGAGCGCCGGCTCATCGAGCTGTATCCCGATGAAGCGAAGCGCAATGCCGCGCGCGAAGGCTATTTCGAGCGTCTCGAGTTCGAGTGCGGCACGATCGTCAAGATGGGCTTTCCGGGCTACTTCCTGATCGTCGCGGACTTCATCAACTGGGCGAAGAACAATGGCGTGCCGGTGGGCCCCGGCCGCGGTTCGGGCGCGGGCTCGCTCGTTGCCTACGCGCTCGGCATCACGGATCTCGATCCGCTGCGCTACAACCTGCTCTTCGAGCGCTTTCTGAATCCCGAGCGCGTGTCGATGCCCGACTTCGACATCGACTTCTGTCAGGAAGGGCGCGATCGCGTCATCCAGTATGTGAAGGGCAAGTATGGCGCGGATGCCGTGTCGCAGATCGCGACGTTCGGCACGATGGCGGCGAAGGCGGCCGTGCGCGATATCGGCCGTGTGCTCGATCTCGGCTACACGTTCACCGACGGTGTGGCGAAGTTGATTCCGTTCAAGCCGGGCAAGCACGTCACGATCGCCGATGCGATGAAGGAAGAGCCGCTCTTGCAGGAGCGCTACGACAACGAGGACGAGGTTCGGCAATTGCTCGATCTCGCGCAGCGTGTCGAGGGGCTCACGCGCAACGTGGGGATGCATGCGGGTGGCGTGCTGATCGCCCCCGGCAAGCTGACCGACTTCTGCCCGCTCTATACGCAAGGCGACGACGGCGGCGTCGTGAGCCAGTACGACAAGGACGATGTCGAAGCGGTCGGCCTCGTGAAGTTCGACTTTCTCGGGCTGACCACACTCACGATTCTCGATTGGGCCGAACGCTACATCCGCCGGCTCGACCCGGCCAAAGCGGATTGGTCGCTCGCACAAGTCCCGCTCGACGATCAAGCGTCGTTTTCGATTCTGAAAAAGGCCAATACGGTTGCGGTGTTCCAGCTGGAAAGCCGCGGCATGCAAGGCATGCTGAAGGACGCGCAGCCCGATCGCTTCGAGGACATCATCGCGCTCGTGGCGCTCTATCGTCCGGGTCCGATGGACCTGATTCCAAGCTTTTGCGCGCGCAAGCACGGACGCGAGACGGTGGAATATCCGGACCCGCGCGTCGAGCCTGTTCTGAAAGAGACCTACGGCATCATGGTCTATCAGGAGCAGGTGATGCAGATGGCGCAGATCATCGGCGGCTATTCGCTGGGCGGCGCCGATCTCTTGCGCCGCGCGATGGGCAAGAAAAAGCCGGAGGAGATGGCCAAGCATCGCGAACTCTTTCGCGAGGGCGCCGCGAAAAACGGGCTCACTGCCGCGAAGGCCGATGAAATATTCGACTTGATGGAGAAGTTCGCCGGCTACGGCTTCAACAAGTCGCACGCCGCGGCCTATGCACTGCTCGCCTACTACACGGCGTGGCTCAAGGCGCATCATCCGGCCGAGTTCATGGCAGCCAACATGAGCTTGGCCATGGACGACACCGACAAGGTGAAAATCCTCTACGAGGATTGCAAGACCAACGGCATGAGCGTGCTGCCGCCCGATATCAATTGCTCGGCCTACCGTTTCGAGCCGGTCGCCGAGCCCGACGGAAAGCGTGCCCGCACCATTCGTTACGGGCTTGGCGCAGTCAAGGGCAGCGGCCAGAACGCGATCGAAGAAATTCTGCGCGCGCGCGAGGCGGGGCCGTTCGTCGACCTGTTCGACTTTTGCTCGCGCATCGACCGACGCGTCGTCAACCGCCGTACCGTGGAAGCGCTGATCCGCGCGGGCGCGTTCGATACGCTGCATCCGAATCGCGCGCAACTGATTGCATCGGTGCCGCTCGCGATGGAGGCTGCCGATCAGGCGAGCGCCAATGCGATGCAGGCGGGTTTGTTCGACATGGGCGATGCGCCGTCGCAGGGGCACGAGCTCGTCGACGAGGCGGCGTGGCCCGAGAAGCGCAAGCTGCAGGAAGAGAAGACTGCGCTCGGTTTTTACCTATCGGGCCATCTTTTCGATGCCTACAAGGACGAAGTACGCCGGTTCGTGCGTCAGAGGCTCGGTGAGCTCAAGGAAGGGCGCGACAAGCTCGTGGCGGGAATCATCGTTTCGCTGCGCACGCAGATGACTCAGCGCGGCAAAATGCTGATCGCGCTCATCGACGATGGCTCGGGCCAATGCGAAGTGACGGTCTTCAATGAACAATACGAAGCGAACAAGGCCGTATTCAAGGAAGACGAACTGCTTGTCGCGCAGGGCCAGGCGCGCAACGACGCATTTACGGGCGGCATTCGTTTCACCGTGGAGTCGGTGATGGATCTAGAGCGTGCGCGTAGCCGCTACGCTCAGGCCGTGAAAGTGAGCATGAACGGCAATGCCGATGCAACGGCGTTGCGCCGCGTGCTCGAAGCGCACTGCGCACCGCCTGCCGAGGCGGCGGCACCCGCTGCTGCGGCAGCGTCGGCCGCCGGTGGCCGCTTCGGGCCGCGCGGCGGGGCAGACGGCGCGCGTGGTGCGCGTAGCCCGGCGGCGCCGAACGGACTCGCGGTGCAGATCGTCTACAGCAACGCACGCGCGCAAGGAGAGGTGAGACTGGGCGATGCGTGGCGCGTGCGCCCCAGCGACGACCTGCTGAACGCATTGCGCGGCGAGTTCGCATCGAGCAACGTCGAAATCATCTATTGATATGCGTGCCGTGACATCAGCCGATTCGGGGCGGCCGATGAAGATCGGCATCTCCGCCAACGCGCTCAAGCACGGTGGCGGCTTCGAGCGGTACGCGATGGATCTGGCGCGTGGGCTGGCTGCCCGCGGTATCGAGCCCGCTTTTTTCGCACGCCGTTTCGATCGGACGCTGCCCGAGTTCGGGCTCGTGGAGCCGCACCGGATCGGCGTCTCGTTGTTGCCGGGCAAGCTGCGCGACCACTGGTTCTCGTGGAGGCTGCGCGGCCAGAAACGCGCGGCCGGTGTGGACGTGCTGATCGGCTGCAATCGGGTCGATTCGTCCGACATCGCCGTTTGCGGCGGCACGCACCGCGGATTTTTGCGTGCCATCGGACGCGAGCCGACGCGCGCCGATCGTTGGCAGATTTCGCTGGAGACGCGGCAATACGCCAACGCTCGGATCGTGGTGGCGCATTCACCGCTGATGCGCGACGAACTGCGTTCGCTTTACGGGTTACCCGACGAAAAGATCCGTTTGCTCTATCCGCCCGTGGACGAGGCCCGGTTCTGTGCCGTCGGCACCGAGGCGCGGCAAGCGTTACGCCGGCGTTTCGGCTTCGCCGACGACGAGATCGTCTTGCTTTTCGCCTCCAGCAGTCATGCGCGCAAGGGCTTGCCCCTCATCGAGACGGTGGTGCGCCAAACGCGGCTGCCGATCGTGGTTGCGGTGGCCGGACGGCCGCCCGAGCGCACAAGCGAGCGGATTCGCTACATCGGTTATCTCAACGATCTCGAGGACGGCTACCGGGCGGCAGACTTCACCATTCTGGCTTCCAGCTACGAGCCGTTCGGCCTCGTCGGCGTCGAATCGGCGATGTGCGGCACGCCCGCGATTCTGGCCGCGAATATCGGCTGTTGCGATGCCATCGCACCCGAGAGGCGGTTCGTCTTCGCGCCGGGCGATGCGGCGGACCTGCATGCTGTGCTGGAGCGGGCGGCGGATGTCGCGCGTGCGGGCCCGAACCGTGCTTGGGACAGAGGGGGGCGCGACGCACTGGCTTACGAGCCCGATGTGGCGGGCCACGTCGATGCGCTTGTCGCGCTGGCGCGGGAGTTCGAGATGGCGCGCCCGCGGGCTGCGACGCGATCGGGCGCCGATGCGCCCAATCCGTCGGCTTAGCGGCTTGACATTTCGCGAATCAAGTATACTTTCGCGGCCGCACGCGGGACGCCTCTCGTGCAAGGCCTGCCCATACGAGCGCCGGATCGGCCCCCGTCAATCCCCAATCATCGGAAAGCGTCATGGATCGCGTTCTCATCGTGAAGGTCACGTCGTTGGGCGATATCGTGCACGCGCAACCGCTCGTGGCCGATTTGCGCCGTAAATTTCCCGGCGTACGCATCGACTGGGCGGCCGACGCCGCGTTCGCGGAGCTCTTGCGATGGAATCCGGGGATCGATCGCGTACTGTGCGCGCCTTTGCGCCGTTTCAAATCGCAGCGCGGGTTGAGCGACCTCAAACGTATCGCGTCGTCGATAGCGGAGCTGCGGCGCGTCAAATACGACGCAGTGATCGACGTGCATGGTGTCTACAAGAGCGCCATCATTGCGTTTCTCGCCAGAGCCCGTGCACGCTATGGTTACCGGTCGTCCGATCTCGGTGAAAAAGGTGCGGCGTTCGCTTACACGCGACGATTCGCCCGGCCCCCCGAGCTCAACGCATGGGAGGGCTTGCGCGCGAGCGTCGGCCAGGCGTTCGATTATGCGATCGATACACCGCCTCAATTCGGTTTGAAGGTGCCGGCACCCGCTGCGGTTCCAGTTGCCGCCCGGCACGGCCCGTTTGCGCTCTTTTTTCATGCGACGTCGTGCGATGAAAAAAAATGGCCCATCGAGCATTGGCGCAAGCTTGGAACATGGTTGCGCTCGCGCGGTCTCCGGGCGCTACTCCCTTGGGGTTCGCAGACCGAATATGCCGAGGCGCTCGCCATTGCTGACGGTATTCCCGATGCACTCGTGCTGCCCCAGCTATCGGTCCTCGAGCTGGCGCAGCATATCGAGCTCGCCTCGCTCGTAGTCGGTACCGATACGGGCTTCGTGCATCTTGCGGCCGCGCTTCGTCGGCCCACCGTCATGATTTTCACGGCAACGTCGCGCCGTCATTTCGGCGTGAGTCTGTCCGGCACCGCCGTATCCGTAGGGGATGAGGGAGACGTGCCTTCCGTCGGTGTGGTGGCCGATGCCGTCGGTTCGGTATGGCAGCCGGCCGTGAGCGCGCAAGCACCGCGGATTGCGGCGTCGAGCGTCGAACTCTGAGCGCAGTGCATCGTTGCGCCTCTTGGCAGCGATGCGGCAGATGGCGCTGCCTCGCGTGAGGCCGTCGCGATAACTTGCGCTTTTCCGGACGCTGAAAGCGGGTGGTGTGCCGTACGGTATACTGTCTGGTTTCCGAACGGGGCCGGCGCCGGCCGTGCCGGGTCCCAACCATCGAGAGCATCCGAAAAGGAGTGACGCCGCGCAAGTACGGACCGCTGCCCGCGGTGCGACGGTGTGTCTCGCCTCGAGGATTAAACAACAAATGGCGGGGCCGGACTAGTTAGCCAATGAGTCGACTGTTAGGACGTATTCAGATCTTTGCGCGCGCATTGCCGAGGCTGGTGTTCAAGCCCTTGCGCCGCAAGCCCTCGAGGCCGGGCCGGATCTTGATCGCGCATCATCTTTTGCTCGGCGATACGCTTTTGCTCACGCCGTTGCTTGCCAAACTGCGCGGTCTCTATCCAGACGCGCAAATCGTGCTCGCCTGCCCGAAAGCGATCGTGCCGCTCTATGCCGGCCGGCCGTTCGGCGTCGATGCGTTGCCGTTCGATCCGCGAGATCCGCATACCGTTCGTGGCATATTGCGTTCGGGACCCTACGATCTTGGCATCGTGACCGGGGACAATCGTCACAGTTGGCTCGCGTATGGCGCGCGCTGTCGCTGGATCGTGGCCCACGCTGGCGACATGCCCGGGTGGAAGAACTGGCCTGTGGACGAGTTGATTCCCTACCCGAACGAGCCGGCGGCATGGGCCGACCTGGCGGCGGAACTCGTGCCCGGCGAAGCGCCGCCGCTTTATCGGCCGGAATTCTGGCCCGCGCCCGCACCAGTGATATTCGACGATTCGTTGCGGCCCCATACGCCCTATATCGTGTTGCACCCCGGTGCGAGTACGGCGGTCAAGCGGTGGCCGATCGAGCGTTGGCGCGAACTCGCGTTGCGTGTCGAAGAACTCGGCTATCGCGTCGTCTGGAGCGGGGGATCGAGCGAAGCCGAGCTCGTCCGGCAGATTGATCCCGATTCCGCCCGGCTCAATTTCGCGGGGCGGCTGGGTCTTGCCGATCTGTGGCACCTCTTTGCCGGCGCGAGGGCGCTCGTCTGTCCGGACACGGGAACCGCGCATCTCGCGCGGTTGATCGGCACACCGGCCGTCACGCTTTTTGGGCCGGGTAATGCGCAAATCCACGGGGCCGGACGGTATTGGCGTACCGCACCGTTCGTGCCGGTGACGATCGCGGACATGCCGTGCCGCAATCAGCCGAACATCTTTCGCCGCGAGGTGTCCTGGGTGCGTCGATGCGATCGCAATACGTCGACTTGCGTGGAGTGGCGTGGGGACCACGCGGGCTGTATGGGACGGCTCACCGTCGATGCCGTGAAAGAGGCATTGCAGGCCGTGCTGGAGGCGGCATGACGAATCTTCGGATGGTGCTTGTCCGCTCGCTTTGGGTTGCCTGCCCCCTCATCGCGTTTGCGGTGATGTTCGGCCATATGACGGGTGTCATCAACAGCGGTTTGGCTCTGACCGGGCTCGGTGTGCTGGGCGCAGCGGGAACGGGCGATCGATCGGTCGGGCGATGGCCGCTTGCCGTGCCGATCGCGTTGTGGGCGGCATGGAGCCTCGCGGCGGTCGCCTGGTCCGCTTATCCGGCTTTGAGCGGCCACGCCTGGTTCGATGAAGTTGTGTATCCGCTCGTCACGTTCTGGGGGTTCTGGCTGTATTCGCGGCGCGTGGGAGAACCTGTGCGCGTCGCATGGGCGTGCTGGGCCGCCTGCGTGTTGCTTGCGGTAATGAGTGCGATCTATCTCGGGCATTTGCAGCCTCCCACGCCCGAAACTTTTCCGCTGCATTTCTATGCGCGCGTCGGTCATACGAGCACGCTCGCGATCTTCGCCATTCCGCTGTTCACGGGGCTCATGGCGAGTGGGCGCATGCGGCCCTTCGCCGCAGCGGGCGTGGCATTGTGCGTCTTTATCGGTTTTGCCACGTTGAATCGGTTTTTCTGGCCCGCGGTGGCCGCGACGCTCTTCATCGCGGCGTTCCCGCTTTATCGCGGGCGATTGAAATACGCGCTTGCTGTCTTGTTGGCGCTCTGCGCGATTGGCGGGGCGCTGGTGATATACGGCGGCGCGCTGCGCTTCGGAGAGGCGGCGCCCGCGGTGGCGGCGAGCCAGCCGCACGACGTGCCGCCGTCGTTCGTGGCATTCGACGATGCCGTACGCGCCGATACGCGTCCCAAGCTATGGGCCTTTTATGGCCACGAGGCGCTTCGCCATGCGTGGCGCGGCGTAGGCTTCGGCAAGCCGCTGCCGGGCTTGGCGCTGCGCTCCGATATGCCTGCCGAGCTGCTCGCACTCGAGCCCCAGGCCCCCACGCATGCTCATAATCTGTTCCTCAATACCTGGTTGCAGACGGGCGTGATCGGCGTGGTGCTGCAAAGCGCGCTGCTCGTCGCGCTGATGCTGCGTTACTGGCGGCTACGGCGCGCCGATCCGTACATCGCGGCCGCGGGGGTCGCGCTCGTCGTGGGGATGGTGACGAAGAATTTTACCGACGACTTCATGTGGAAGACGACCATGCTCGCCTTCTGGGCGTTCGCTGGCCTGTTGTTGGGCGCGGGCGAACGAAAGATGCCATGAACCGATTCAGCGCGCGCGACGGCACCCCCGGACTTGACGACACGCTCGGCGATGCGGCGCGCCCTGTGCGTCCGTTGCGCATTCTCTTTCATATCAACGATTTCGGGCGGGGCGGCACGGAAACGGCGCTGCTGGCATGGCTCAACGCATTGGACAGGCGCTGGTTCGCGCCTGCCATCTCGGTGGCGTATCCGACCGACGACCTCGATTTCTGGCGAGCCGAATCGTTACCGGACGATGTCCCAGTACACGTTCTCGCGCAATCGCGCTGGAGCCACGCGTTGCACCAGGCGCAGCGGCGTCGCAAGCTCGGCAGAACCGAAAAGGTCGTTCACAAGCTGACCACGCACGCCGCGATTCGTCCGCTCATTGCAAGGCGGCTGTTGCAGCTCGCGCGGCAGCACGACATCGTTTGCGATTTCGATTTTTCGTTGCGGCGTATCGCTGGCGGCGCGGGCGTGCCCTGGATCGGCGTCAGCCACTACAGCTTTGCCGCCCGCCTGGGAAACAAGTCGGCGACACACCGGGCGCGCCGCATCCGGCAATTCGCGCGCTATGCCGCCGTGGCGGTTCTCACACCCGACATGCTGCGGGAGGCGCAAAGTCTCTTTCGCGATACGGCGGTACGCGCGGAGGAGTTGCCGAACGTGATCCAGATCGATGCGATCCGTCGGCGTGCCGAGGAGGGCGCGCTCAAACCGGGTTCGCCGTTTATCGTATCGGTCGCGCGGCTCGACGAGGGGCAGAAGGATCACCGGACGCTGTTGCGCGCATACGCGAAGGCGCGTGAGCGCCTGCCACGGATCGGCCAGCTGCTGCTGATCGGCGAAGGTCCCGACCGCGCCTCGCTCGAAGCGCTGGCAAAGGAACTCGGTATTCGCGATTCGGTTCGCTTTCTCGGCTTTTGCGACAATCCGTTTCCCTACATCCGCGCCGCCGAGATGCTCGTGCTGAGCAGCCGGTACGAGGGCTTCGGCATGGTCCTCGGCGAGGCCATGGCGCTTGGCACGCCCGTGATTTCGGCTGATTGCCCGACAGGGCCGTGCGATCTGCTCGAAGGCGGCGAGGCAGGGCTCCTCGTCGCGCCGGGCGACCCGGAGGGCATGAGCGAGGCGATGCTCCGCCTGAGCACCGATGCCGCGTTGCGCGATACATTGCGGCGGCGCGCGCATGAGAAGGTGCAAACATTTTCGCCATCGAGCGCCAACCGGCGCATGCTCATGCTCGCGCAGCGCCTGTGTCCGCGCATCTTCGACGCGTCGGGCCGTACGACGACCGAACCCCGCGGTTGAGAGCCGGGGCCATGTATCCTCGCATCGTGAACTCATCCGCTGACTCTTCCAACACTGCACGAACGGTTGCCGTCGTCTGCACACAGCGCATCGGCGATGTTCTGCTCGCCACCGCGCTCGTGAGATCGATCAAGCGGCAGTGGCCGAACGCCGAGATCGACATGATCGTCTATCGCGGCACCGAGGGCGTGCTCGAGCACAACCCCGATCTGAGGCAGGTCATCACGGTGGCACGCCGCGCCTCGTGGCGCGAACGGCTCGCGAGTGCCGCGCGCCTTTGGCGCCGCTACGACATTGCCTGCGCGACCCTGAGCTCGAGCCGCTGCCGTTTTTATGCCTGGGCAGCCGGACGATCGCGCGTGGGGTTGTTCGATCCCGATCGCCCGAAACGCGCGAGCCGTTTTCTGATAGACCGGCTCGTGCCGGACGAGCATCGCAGCGTCCACACCGTGACGAGCTATCTCGCGCTGGCGCCGCTCTTTGGTGTGACGCCCGTGGCCGAGGTCGTCGCGCCCGGCATCGGCGACGATCCCGCACGCCGGGCCACATTCGACGCGCGGCTCGCACCAGGGCTTGGCACGCCGCCGCGCCCGCTTGTCGTCGTTCATCCCTATCCGATGTTCGTCTACAAGCAATGGCGTCTGGACGGATGGCTGCAGCTGATCGACTGGTTGCGCGGGGAGGGGTTCGCGGTTGCATTGACGGGCGGGCCGGCCCCCGCCGAAGTGGAGTACGCGAGACGCATCGTCGAATCGGCGGGCGATCCGATCATGAACTTCGTCGGTCGCTTGAGCCTCGGCGAGACCGCCGAGACGATCCGGCGCGCGGTGCTTTTCGTTGGGCCGGATACCGGTGTGACCCATGTCGCCGCGGCGTGCGGTACGCCGACGCTTGCGCTGTTCGGTCCATCGAACCCCTGCCGCTGGGGCCCCTGGCCGCGCGAGTGGCCCGTCGGCAAAGAGCCTTGGCCGCTGCGCGGATCGGGTCGGCGAAACAATGTCTTCCTGCTGCAGGGCGAGGGTGAATGCGTTCCGTGCAAGGCGGAAGGGTGCGAACGGCATGTGGCGAGCGAGAGTCGATGTCTCACCGGACTCGATGCAAAGCGCGTGATCGATGCGGCCGCGCAGATGCTCGACTTGCCCTGCGCGCCGGCCGCTGCGCGCACATCGTCGCAGGTTCATTTTCCGATCGAGCGCGGCTGAGCGGTGGGGCGCTCCGCGCCTGAATGCACGCGGTCGTGGGACCCGGTTCAGCGCCGCTCGTTCTGTTGCGCGAGCCACGCCAGTTTGACGAACCTGTAGTACACCGTCTGTGCATTGAACGCGGCGATCATGAAGCCGGCCCGGCCGTCGAGAAATCCGCGTCGCAACAGATAGGTCCTGACGAACGCCCAGCTGCCGCGGGCGATGGCCTTGCCGAGCCCGCCGCGCGCGCCTGCGGCGAAACGTTGACGCGCTCCGGCGCTCGAGTACGCATCGAGCTTGCGCAGCACCGTCTCGAAGTCCTCGTAGGAGTAATGCAGCAGCTTGCCTTCGAGCCGTTCGGCGTGCCCGTCGAAAACGAGCCGCTCGTGGACGAGATCGTCGGAAAAACGCGCGGCCTCGCGTTTGAAAAGGCGCGGTACCCAGTCCGGATACCAGCCGCTATGGTGGACCCACTCGCCACAAAAGCTCGAGAGGCGATCGAGCGCGTACACGGTCGCGCGCGGTGCGCGCAGCGCTTCATCGATCGAGCGCGCCAGTTCGGGCGAAACGATCTCGTCGGTATCGATCGACAGTATCCAGTCGGTCGAGAGTGTCGCCACCGCGCGATTCTTTTGCGGCCCGAAGCCAGGCCAGTCCGGGTCGACGATCACGCGTGCGCCGCGCGCGCGCGCGATGCTCACCGTCTCGTCCCGGCTGCCGCCGTCAATGACGACGATGTCGTCGGCGAACGCAACGGCATCGAGACATTGCGCGAGCCGCGCTTCACTGTTGAGCGCGATGATGGCGACGCCGAGCGTCGGACGGGTGGGGAGCGAGTTCGTGGCTGGCACGGCGGGCAGGGGTCGCGTCATGGAAAGTGAGCGGAGTATACAGGGCCGGGCTGGCCAAACCGTGCGTCGTGCGCCGGGACCGGCGCGCGCCCGGGCGGCTATAATGCTTCGGTTTTTCAAGGGCTGAACGCGTTCTCCGAGCGCCTGTGAGAGCCACCACGAAGGAATCAGTTGGAAACCGAAAACACCCTGCGCAAAGCGATAGGCTCGAGCGGAACGTCGCCAGCGTCCGTGCTCCAGAGGCTTTGGCCGTACATCAAACCGAATCTGTGGGTCGTCGTGCTCGCTGTTGTCACGATGGGCGTAAGTTCGGCGACTGACGCCGGTATTCCCGCGCTGCTCAAGCCGCTGCTCGACCACGGGTTCGGGGCAAAGGCGAGCGTGAGCGCGAAATGGCTCGTGCCTGTCGCCGTCATCGGGCTCGCGGCCGTGCGGGGCGCGTCTCAATATGCGTCCGGCTATCTCCTCTCGTACGTGTCGAACCGCATCTTGCTGCAACTGCGGCTCACCATGTTCGAGCGGATGATCCACACGAGTGCATCGTTCTTTCAGCGCGAGACGGCGAGCACGGTCATCAATGCGATCGTCTTCGAAGTCAATCAGATCCTGAGCGTCCTGACCGGTGTCATGGTGACGCTCGTGCGCGATTCGCTGACGGTCGTCTTTTTGCTCGGTTACCTCTTTTATCTGAACTGGCGGCTTACGCTGATCGTCGCCGTGATCCTGCCCGGTATCGGCTGGATCGTCAGCAAGATCAACCGGCGCTTGCGCCGTCTCGGCCGCGAGCAGCAAACGCTCACCAACGAGCTGTCGTACATCGTCGAAGAGACGGTCGGCGGCTACAAAGTGGTGAAGGTCCACAACGGCGAGCCGTATGAGATCGATCGCTTCACCTCCATGAGCAAGCGCTTGCGCGGCTACGCCATGCGCATGACGGTCTCGGGTGGACTCGCGCAGCCGCTCACGCAGTTTCTTGCGTCGATCGCGCTTGCGATCGTCATCACGATCGCGGTGGTGCAATCGGCAAACGACCAGACGACGGTCGGTGGCTTCGTTGCTTTCGTCACTTCCATGCTGCTCGTCATTTCGCCGCTCAAACATCTGATCGACGTCAATCAGCCGTTGCAACGTGGCATGACAGCGGCCGAGCTGATCTTCGGACTCATCGACGAGCCGGCCGAGCCTCGCGGCGGCACGCGCGAGTTGCCGAGCGCGCGCGGCGAGATCGAGTTTCGCGACGTCTCGTTCTCCTATGGCGCGAGCGATCGCCAGATCCTCGAAAAAGTCTCGATCAAAGTGGCGCCGGGCGAGATGGTGGCGCTTGCCGGGCCATCGGGCAGTGGCAAGACGACGCTCGTCAATCTGCTGCCGCGCTTTTTCGATCCGACGGGCGGCACGATCCTCGTCGATGGCGTGCCGATCGCCGAATATGACATTCACGCTTTGCGCGCTCAAATGGCGATGGTGAGCCAGGATGTCGTGCTTTTCAACGATACGATCGCAGCCAACGTCGCCTACGGCCAGACGCCCGACCGGGAACGTGTTCAGGCAGCGCTCGTCGCAGCCAACCTGGCCGATGCCGTCGCGCTCATGCCGTCAGGCATCGATACCGTGATCGGCGGCAACGGCATGCGGCTTTCCGGTGGACAGCGGCAGCGCCTCGCCATCGCGCGCGCGATTTACAAGGATGCGCCGATTCTGATCCTCGACGAAGCGACGTCAGCGCTCGATTCGGAGTCCGAGCGCCATGTGCAGGCCGCTTTGGAGACGCTGATGAAAGGCCGCACGACACTCGTGATCGCGCATCGGCTTTCGACGATCGAGCGGGCCGACCGTATCCTCGTCATGGAGGCGGGCCGGATCGCGGAAGAGGGCAGCCATGCCGACTTATTGCGCCGCGATGGCCTTTATGCGCATCTGCATCGCATTCAATACCAGCAGCAGGCCGCGTGAGCGGCGCGCCGCCGCTCGCTCCAACGCGCTATGCGCGGGAAACACAGACGCTCACACGCCGCCGGTCACGAGCGGCAAGACGGTGAGGTCGGGATGGGTGCCGTCGACGATGCTGCGCCCGATGTGCACTGCCTCTTCATACGCTGCGGCTTCGGTCTTGAAGACTTCCTCGCCATCGGCGTGAAACGGCACCGCGTGGCCGGGGAGCTTGGGATCGGCTCCCGGATGGCAGACATAGCCGATATAGGTAAAAGGCGCCGGAGCCGCCGATGACTGGCCGGCGGCCGACACCGCGTCGTGTTCCACCGCCTGCGTGGCGACATGGATTTCGAAGCCTTCGTATTCGAGCATCCGCCACACGAGGGTTTCATCAGACATGGCACCGTCCTCCCTGCAAGGAGCGGTCGGGCGACAGCGCGGTTGCCGCGCCGGCCGCGGATTGCTGCACTGCCGCGCGGGCCTCAATGCCGATGCCAGACCCGGTCCCATAAGCGATGGCCGGGTGTGCGGCCGAGCCATCGCTCACGGCGGCGTATGCGCTGATGGTGCGATGCGACGATGATGATGGCGGCAACGAGCACGATGAGGCCGGTCACGATACTTTCGATCGATTGGGCCATGTCCACCTCCCGATGAATCACCTGCATCAGAAAATTCTAGGCGATTTGCGCACGAAGGGTTGCGGCCGAACCGGTAGGCTTACGTCTGTAACGGGATGACACAAAGTAGCCCCGAACGCGGTGCCCGACCCGACGATCTAAGCTGTACGAAGGGGACATATCATGGTCAGATCATTCATTGCCGTTTTGCTC
>CBJLAJ010000078.1:0-24493 GCA_966421005.1 uncultured Paraburkholderia sp. | reverse complement strand
CGAGCCAGGTTTCGTCAATTCCCAGTGGCCAGCCGTTTTGACACAATCTGGGCCAGGAACTGCCTTTGGTCCGCACCGTCTTTGGGGACGTTCAGATGGCCGCTTCCCTCGGCTAGCGGTCTTAGTGAGTCGTGCTTGTCAGTCTCGAAAGGTTTATCGGGTCCGTTGTTCGCGAAACATGGGGTGCGCAGAGGGTTAAATTCTCTCCGCGGCGCGGAGAGAATCCGAGGTGCGCGCGTCGGGGTTCCACCGTTGCCGAGATTTCGGTAATGTGGCCCCTGTTGGCGCGACGCCCGCCGCCGATTCCTCGATTCCCGACAAGATGACCGAACTACTCCCAGCATCCCTATTGATCGACATCCGCCGCATGATCGATACGGCGCGCGCCCGCGCCGCGGCAGCCGTTAACGCGGAATTAACGCTGGTCTACTGGCAGGTTGGTCGCCGCATTCGGGATGACGTGCTGCGCGGCGAGCGCGCCGGCTACGGACAACAGGTTCTCCCTGCTCTCGCCCGGCAACTGACAGCCGAGTACGGGCGTGGCTGGAGTGAGCAACAATTGCGTCACTGCATGCGCGCGGCCGAGGTGTTTCCTGACGAAGCAATTCTCTCCGCACTGCGGAGAGAATTGAGTTGGACCCATTTGAAGACGCTGATGTACGTCGAAGACCCGCTCAAGCGCGACTTCTACATCGAACTTTGTCGCTTGGAGCGTTGGTCATCGAGGCAGTTGCAGGAGCGGATGCAGTCGATGCTGTTTGAACGCAGCGCTCTGTCGCGCCAACCCGACGAGGTGGTCCGGCGCGAAGTCGCACACCTGCGCGACGCACAGCAAGTGACACCGGACCTCGTGCTGAAAGACCCGTACATACTCGACTTTCTCGGACTCAACGATCACTATCTGGAGCGTGACCTCGAAGATGCGATCCTGCGCGAGATGGAACAGTTCCTACTAGAGCTCGGCGCGGGTTTTACCTTCGTTGCTCGCCAGAAGCGCTTGCCGATCGATGACGACGATTTCTATCTGGATCTATTGTTCTATAACCGCAAGCTCAAACGTCTTGTCGCCATCGAACTGAAGCTCGGTTCCTTCAAGGCCGAGTATAAGAGTCAGATGGAACTGTACTTGCGCTGGCTCGCGAAGCACGAGCAGGAGCCGGACGAAGCGCCGCCAATCGGCATCATCCTATGCGCTGGGAAAAAGCAAGAACAGATCGAACTGCTTGAACTTGGCAAAAGCGGCATCCACGTCGCCGAGTATCTGACCGTGCTGCCGCCGCGGGAGACGCTGCAGGCGAAGCTGCACCAATCGATCGCGGCGGCACGCGCCCGGCTGGACGATAAGCGGGAGTCGTCGTGATGGGCGCCCTGTTATCCAATTCTCGACGACGGTCTCCAACCCAGCTTCGAGCGATGCCAACGACTGCTTAGGGTTGCGGACTGCCATCTGCGCATCGAGCGGCAGCCGTGCCGCCCCGACGGCATCGATGGTCTCTGACCGGCCATCAGCAGCCGCTCGAGGTCGTCGTCCAGTTTGGCTAGCCGACGTCTCGTCGGCCCTCGCCTCAATGGCCGGCCTCCGTCACACTTACTCTGGCGTCCCACGCTGGCGTACAAATGACAACGCGAGGCCGGGTCCGCATGTGCCGTCGCCCGGCCGAGCCCGCCCCGCGGGCTGCCAGCGTGAATGCGGCGGCCGCGTGTCAAGCCGCGCGGCCCCTCGGCCGGCGAGCGCAATCCCGCTTGCCTCGATGTGATCGTAAGCGTAACATGGCCGCGTGAATTAACGTGGCCATGTGAATTAACATGGCCAACTGAAATAACATGGGCAAGTGATATGAGCGACCTACACTTCGCAATCGGAGCCACCGACCGCCTCGCGCGCCACTCCGTGCATTCGCTTTTCCAAAGCCAAGGCTGGGACGTCCTTGAGAAGGGCGAGGACCGCAAGGGTGCGGATTTCATTCTAACGAGCCCCCGTGGCCGGACGTATCACGTCGTATTGAAGGCGCTGACCGAAGGCCGCGCCGATCGCGCAATCCCGCTATTCTCGCAGGCTCTGCTGGAGTCGCGCGCACGCGCGAATGCGCGGCAAGACCGATCACGCCCGGCTGTCGTCCTCTGGGTGGGAATCGCATCGCCCGCGCTTATCAAAAAGCTGGTGAGCTTCCACAGGGAGTACGGGAACGGTGAGCCGCTCGCCATCCTCTCCGACGTGCCCCTGTACGCAGACTTTCCGGAGCTGAAGGCCGATGAGCAGCCGGTGACCGTGCGGCGCAGCAGTCACTCGGCACCGCCGACGCTCGTATTCTCCGACCTCGCCCAATGGATGCTCAAGCTCCTGCTCGCGGCCGACATCAAGCGCGAGAACCTGATAAGTGCTCCGGAAAAGACATACATGACGGCGAGCGAGCTTGCGCGCGAAGCTGGCGTTGCGGTCATGACCGCTACTCGGCTCATCAATGCCTTAAAAGAAGAGGGCATGGTCGAATTCGCGCCCCATCTGCGGATCGTGCAGCGACGCAAGCTTGCGCATCGTTGGAAGGCAGCGTACGTGAAACCGGCCGCCAGCGTGCCGATGAAATTCCTCGTGGGAGGCATTTCCGAGGAGCAGCAGTTACGAAAGACGCTCAAGCGCGAAAACGGGGCGACGCTCGGACAGTTTGCGGCGGCCCACGCTCTGCGCGTAGGGCACGTTCACGGCGCAATAACGACCCTGTGGGTGCCCGATCTCGCAGCAGTCGAAGGCTGGCGAGGCTTGAAGCGTGCGCGCGAGGGCGAACGGCCGGATGTGATCCTGAAGCAGCACCCGTACCCTCAATCGCTGCTTCGTGGGCGCGTCATGTGTGATGGAGTCTGGGTGACCGACATCATCCAGACATGGCTTGACGTTTCCGCCGACCCGACGCGCGGTGCCGAGCAGGCCGCCGAGCTCGAGCACGGCGTTCTGGCAAATGTAGTAGGAGAGAAGGTATGAGCAGCTTCGCGGAATTCAGCAGACTTGCGATAACCCTGGAGCCGTGGCGCCAGCACATCGTCTTTGTCGGCGGATGGGCATTCCGAAGCTGCATTTTTTGACTTCAATGTTCATGCGCGATCATGGACCGGGACCGCCGCAGCCGACATTGCCCCGTTGACGCGTAGCTTTCTTTATGTTGAGCTCTTGTTCAGGCTGGCCAGTCTTGGACGAACTACAGCTAGTCAGCTCGCTGCTTTCCCACCGTCAATGGCGGCAAAGCCTTCGCGCAGCGAAGCTTCCTGCTTCTCGAACAGTGCGGGATTACTCTTTTTAAACTTCTCGAGATTGATGAGTTTCCACTTTATGGCCGGCAGTTCGCTTAGATGCCCGTAGGGCATCAAGGACCAGTCTGGTTCTCCTCGAACCAGGGAAATCAGGAACGGGCGGTGTTGCGCGGTTAGGGCAGCGGGCAGTTCGCGGTGCAGACGCTCCTGCGTCGCTTCGGCTACATCAAGTCCGACGGGCTCAATCGTCAAGCCACCCGATCTTGCTGTTCCCGCGTTGTTTTCATGCCGTGACAGGCGGCGATATTTGAATTATTGCAATCAAATAACGCTTTTTTATCGGGTCGGATGATCGCTCTCTCCGCTGCGGACTGCCCGGGATCTCCGATCGTCCCCAGCCTTCGCATAACCATATCCTTGACACCTAAACTATTCCAACCTAAATTTCCTCCATCGCCATAGGAGGATCGAGCATGCGCATCGTTTGCATCGGAGGGGGTCCTGCCGGCCTTTACTTCGGCCTCCTGATGAAGCTGCGCAACCCGGCGCACCACGTATCGGTCATCGAGCGCAACCGTCCCTACGACACATTCGGCTGGGGCGTGGTCTTCTCGGATCAAACGCTGGACAACCTTCGGGCGGCCGACCCTCCAAGCGCGGACATGATCCTCGACGCCTTCAATCACTGGGATGACATCGACATCCATTTCCGCGGCCGCACCATCCGCTCTTCGGGACACGGTTTCTGCGGCATCGGCCGCAAACGTCTGCTCAATATCCTCCAAGCACGCTGCGAAGCACTCGGCGTCGAACTCGTGTTCGAAACGAACGTTACAGACGACGATCGTTACGACGCCGATCTCATCATCGCTTGCGACGGCGCGAACAGCGCGATCCGCCAGAAATACGCCTCCACCTACCAACCCGACATCGACCTGCGCAACTGCCGCTTCGTCTGGCTCGGCACGAAAAAGCGCTTCGATGCCTTCACGTTCGCATTCGAAGAGACGGAATGGGGCTGGTTTCAGGCGCACGCCTATCGATTCGATGAAGACACGTCGACATTCATCGTAGAAGCACCCGAACGCGTCTGGCGCGCCGCGGGTCTGGATGAGATGAGCAAGGAGCAAGGCATTGCGTTTTGCGAGCGTCTGTTTGCGAAGTATCTCGACGGCAATCCGCTGATTTCGAACGCAACGCATTTGCGCGGCTCCTCACAATGGATTCGTTTCCCACGCGTCATCAATCGCGAGTGGGTCCACTTCAAGCAGCGTCCGGGCGGTGGCTCGACTCCCGTCGTCTTGATGGGAGACGCAGCTCACACGGCGCACTTTTCCATCGGCTCCGGCACGAAGCTCGCACTGGAGGACGCAATCGAACTCGCGAACAGCATCGACGCGCATCCCCGCGACCTTGCAGCCGCGCTCGACCGATATAAGCGCATCCGCAGCGTCGACGTCCTGCGACTGCAAAACGCCGCGCGCAATTCCACAGAGTGGTTCGAGCACGTAAGCCGATACGCCGCGTTCCAGCCAGAGCAGTTCGCCTATTCGCTGCTCACGCGATCGCAACGCATATCGCACGAAAATCTGCGCACACGAGACGCGCACTATGTGGCCAGCTTCGAAAACTGGCTCGCCGGGCGCGCGGGTGCGCAGCAACCGCGCACGGCTCGATCGATTCCCCCGATGTTCACGCCGTTCACAGTGCGAGACGTGCAGTTGAAGAACCGCATCGTCGTTTCGCCGATGGCGCAATACTCGGCCGTCGACGGCACCGTCGGCGACTATCACCTGGCGCACCTCGGCGCACGTGCCATGGGCGGCGCCGCTCTGGTGATGACGGAAATGACTTGCGTCAGCGCAGAAGGCCGCATTACCCCCGGATGCCCAGGCATGTACACGAGCGAGCACCGGCAAGCATGGCAGCGCATTGTCGAATTCGTACACGCGTCAAGCGACGCAAAAATCGGCATGCAGCTCGGGCACGCCGGCGCAAAAGCATCGACGCGGGTCAGCTGGGAAGGCATCGACCAGCCGCTCGACGAAGGCAACTGGCCCCTCGTTTCCGCCTCGCCGCAGCAATATCTGGCCGGCATCAGCCAATGGTCACGCGAAGCCACGATCGGCGATTTACGCGAAATAGAAAACCAGTTCGTGCAAGCAACGAAAATGGCCGACGAAGCAGGCTTCGATTGGCTTGAACTGCACTGCGCACACGGCTACTTTCTTTCCAGCTTCATTTCTCCGCTGACGAATCGGCGCACTGACGAATACGGCGGTCCGCTCGAAAACCGGCTACGCTACCCGCTCGAGGTGTTCACCGCGATCCGCCGCGTGTGGCCTCAAAACAAGCCCATTTCGGTGCGGATCTCCGCGCACGACTGGGTGGAAGGCGGCACGACGCCCGATGACGCAGTTCGGATCGCGCAGGCCTTCAAAGCGGCTGGCGCGGACATGATCGACGTTTCGTCGGGGCAAGTCAGCAAGCTCGAAAAACCCGTCTACGGTCGCATGTACCAGACGCCGTTTTCCGATCGCATTCGCAACGAGGCCGGCATCGCGACGATAGCGGTCGGCGCGATTTCGGAGGCCGATCACGCCAACAGCATCATCGCGGCGGGCCGCGCGGATTTGTGCGCTGTTGCGCGACCGCATTTGGCCAACCCGGCGTGGACGCTCACGGAGGCCGCAAAAATCGGCTACTTCGACATCGGCTGGCCCAAGCAATACACCGCAGCCAAAGCGCAGCTCGAACGCAACGCCGAACGCGAGCGGGCCCAAACCCAATCTTCGTCGACAACGGAAACGCAATGAACGATCACTCGCTGAGCGGCAAGCACGCCGTCGTGACGGGCGGCGGCAGCGGTATCGGCGCTGCCATTGCAAGCGCGCTCGCTCAGGCCGGCGCGCGCGTGACACTGACGGGCCGGGATGCAACGAGACTCGCCGCACAACGCGAGCAGCTCGGCGCCTATGACGATGTCGGCTGCATCACGATGGACGTGACGAAACCCGAGGCGGTCGCACAAGCCTTTGCCGCGGCAACGCAAGCGATGGGCCCGGTGGACATCCTCATCAACAACGCCGGCCAGGCGCAGGCCTCGCCGTTCGCGGCGACCAGCCTTTCGCTATGGCGTGGCATGCTCGACGTCAATCTGACGGGGGTCTTTCTGTGCACGCAGGCGGTTCTGCCCACCATGCTCGAACGGCGATACGGCCGCATCGTCAACGTGGCCAGCACCGCCGGGCAAATCGGGTATCCGTATGTGGCCGCCTATTGCGCTGCCAAGCACGGCGTCATCGGACTGACCCGCTCGCTCGCGCTCGAAGTCGCGACCAAAGGTGTCACGGTCAACGCGGTATGCCCTGGCTATACCGAAACCGAACTGCTGGACAACGCCCTCGATCAGGTGGTCTCCCAAACGGGCCGAAGCATGGACGAAGCACGCGCAGCATTGCAGCGCGCCAATCCACAGCAGCGTTTCGTGTCGCCGGAAGAAGTCGCGCACGCTGTGCTCTGGCTCGTGCAGCCGGACTCGTCGGCCATGACGGGTCAATCGATTTCGATTTCTGGTGGAGAAGTAATGTGAGCCGCACTGCCCGTTCCGCAGCAAAAAAAGACGCCGCTCAACCGACGCAAACACCGAAGCCCGCGCGCGGCGACAACGTCGTCGACATGGAAGCCCGCACCGGTGCCGATAGCCACATGAGCCTGCGCCTGTGGTTGAGACTGCTGGCGACGACCAATCTCGTCCAAGCGGAGCTGCGCCGCCGCCTGCGCGACGAATTCGGTACGACACTGCCGCGCTTCGACTTGATGGCGCAGCTCGAACGCCACCCCGAAGGGCTCAAGATGAGTGAAATCTCGCGACGCCTGATGGTCACCGGCGGGAACGTGACAGGCATTACCGACCAACTCGAGAAAGAAGGCTTCGTTGCGCGCGATGCGGACCCAACCGACCGGCGCGCCTTCAGCGTGCGTCTGACGCCAGCGGGCCGCATCGCTTTCGACAAGATGGCGCGCGCCCATGAGCAATGGGTCGTGGAGCTGTTGGGCAGCTTGGGCCGCGACGAGAAATCGAGGATGTATCAGCGTCTCGGCAAATTGAAAACGCATTTGATCGAAAGCGGGCAGCGTTGAGTGGCGGCGTGCGCTCCGATAACACGCCATGCTCAACATCCGTCGTCGACCGTTCAACGAATGATTCGAGCGAACCCATGACACTTCCGCCCTCCTCCGCCGAGCGCCTTCGCGCGGGCAACGCCGTCACGCTCGCGGGCTATGCGGCCGTCCACTTCGGCTGGTCCGTCCGCGACGGCGTGGGCACGATCGTCCTCAATCGCCCGGAGCGCAAAAACCCGCTCACGTTCGATTCCTATGCAGAACTGCGTGATCTGTTCCGCCAGCTCGCGTATGCGACCGACGTCAAAACGATCGTGATCTACGGCGCCGGAGAGAACTTCTGCTCGGGCGGCGACGTACATGAAATCATCGGGCCGCTGATCGGCTTGCCCATGCCGGAACTGCTGATATTCACGCGGATGACAGGGGATGTCGTGAAAGCCATGCGCCATTGTCCGCAGCCGATCGTCGCGGCGGTGGACGGCGTATGCGCCGGAGCGGGCGCCATCCTGGCCATGGCGGCCGATCTGCGTTATGCCACAGCGCGCAGCAAGCTCGCATTTCTGTTCACACGTGTCGGGCTTGCAGGCTGCGATATGGGAGCCTGCGCGATTCTGCCGCGCATCATCGGCCAGGGCCGCGCATCGGAGCTGCTTTTCACCGGCCGGGCAGCGAGCGGCGAAGAAGGCTTCGCCTGGGGGTTTTACAACCGCCTCTGCGAGCCCGGCGATCTCGTTGCACAGGCAACAGAATTGGCGCGCACGCTCGCCAGCGGCCCCACGTTCGCGCATGGCATGACGAAGCGGATGCTGCATCAGGAATGGAGCATGAGCGTCGACGACGCGATCGAGGCGGAGGCCCAGGCGCAAGCAGTCTGCATGGCCACGCACGACTTCGAGCGCGCTTACCGCGCATTTGCGGCAAAGGGACGGCCGGAATTCAAGGGAGATTGATGTGGGAACCGATGCCCAATCGAGCATGCTGGACTGGCCGTTTTTCGAAGCACGGCATCGCACGCTCGAGACGGAAATCGATGCGTGGTGCAGCGAGCATTTGCCAGCCGTTGGCCCGTTGTTGCACGAACGCACGCGCGTCGACGACGGGTGTCGCCAGCTCGTGCGCATGCTGGGCGAAGCGGGATGGCTGCGCTACGGCATCGGAGGACGAACATATGGCGGCAAAGGCGATCAGATCGACACGCGCGCCGTCTGTCTCTTGCGCGAAACGTTGGCGAAACACGCGGGTCTCGCCGATTTCGCCCTGGCCATGCAGGGACTCGGTTCCGGCGCGATCACGCTCGCGGGTACGGAGGCGCAAAAACAGCGGTACCTGCCTGCCGTTGCAAACGGCACGGCGATTGCCGCGTTTGCGCTGACCGAACCGGAGTCCGGCTCGGACGTGGCTGCGCTTGCGCTGACAGCGCGAGAAGATGGCGATGCGTACGTTCTCGATGGCGAGAAGACATGGATTTCGAATGGCGGCATTGCGGACTTCTATGTCGTATTCGCACGCACAGGCGAGGCTCCCGGCGCGCGCGGCATCAGTGCATTCGTTGTCGATGCCGATACACCCGGGCTCGGAATCGCCGAGCGTCTCGAAGTCATCGCACCGCATCCGCTCGCACGGCTGACATTTGCGGGCGCGCGCGTATTCAAGCGCTGCATGCTCGGCGCACCGGGCGAAGGGTTCAAGCTCGCCATGCGCACACTCGATATCTTCCGTACTTCGGTTGCGGCCGCGGCGCTCGGCTTTGCGCGCCGAGCCCTATCCGAAGCACTGGACCGCGCGAGCACGCGTCATCTTTTCGGGCAGACACTTGGCGGTTTGCCACTGACGCAGGCAAAACTCGCGCAGATGGCATTGACGATCGACAGCGCCGCACTGCTCGTGTATCGCGCCGCCTGGATGCGCGATCAGGGCAAGCGTGTGACACGCGAAGCCGCCATGGCGAAGTGGCAGGCGACAGAGGGCGCGCAGCAAGTCATCGATGCGGCTGTGCAGATATGGGGCGGCCAGGGCGTGCAAAGTGGCACGACAGTAGAGACGCTCTATCGCGAGATCCGTGCGCTGCGCATCTACGAAGGCGCGACGGAGGTGCAACAATTGATCGTCGGCCGCGAGGTTCTGGCCGAACACGCCGCGCGTAACGAGGCCCTCAGATGAACATGCTCGGCGGCACCGTCTTCGAGCGGCCGGTACGGATACGCTTCGCGCACTGCGATCCGGCTGGCATCGTGTTTTTCCCGCAATACCTGACGCTGACGAATGCACTCGTCGAGGATTGGTTCAACGACGGACTCCACATCGACTACGCGCAGATGATCGAAGCGCGCCGCATCGGTCTGCCGATCGTCAAGCTCGAATGCGAATTTGTTCGTCCGAGCCGCATGGGCGAATCGCTCTCGATGCGGCTGTCGCTCGACGCGCTAGGACGGCGCTCGATTGGCTTGGACATCGACGCCTACCGCAACGACGGTCTCTGCTTTCGGTCGAAGCAAGTGCTCGTGACGACCTCGCTGGACTCGCATAAATCGATCGACATTCCTGACGATATTCGCGCGGCGCTCGAGCGCGCGGCATCGTCGCCTTTGAATTTCGAGGTCCATTCCCAATGAAACGTACCTTCTTACCAGCCGGTTGGTCGAAGCCACGTGGGTATGCCAACGCGGTGGCCGCGCGTGGAACATCCGTCTACATCGCAGGACAAATCGGTTGGGACGCCGACGAGCAATTTCACTCGACCGATTTCGCGGCGCAGGCGCGTCAGGCACTGCTCAACGTCGCTGCCGTACTGGATGCCGCGGGCGGCCGCCCCGAGCATCTCGTACGCATGACATGGTTTGTCACCGACAAGCGCGAATATCTGGCCTCGCTGCGAGAAGTGGGACAGGCGTTTCGCGAGGTGATAGGCGACTATGACATCGCCATGAGCGCGGTGCAAGTCGCCGCGCTGATCGAAGACGAAGCCAAGGTCGAAATCGAAGCCACCGCCGTCATTCCCGACTGATCCCGGAGGGATGTCATGGAACCGTCCGCACACGTCGATACGTTCGCCCGGGACAATCTGCCCCCGCGCGAGCAATGGCCTGAATTGCTGTTCGACGATCCCGGCCTCGCCTATCCGGCTCGCCTCAATTGCGCTGCGGAACTACTCGATGGGGCAATCGCAGCAGGCCACGGCGAACGCGTGGCCATCTGGTCTGAAGTCGATGGCCGGCCGCAGGCAATGACCTACAGCGAGCTGCGCGCCACAGTCGATCGCTGGGCTCGCGTACTCGTCGAGGACATGGCGCTGCAACCGGGCAATCGCGTGCTGCTGCGCGGACCCAACACCGCACAGATGGCCGCGGCGTTGCTGGCCAGTCTCAAGGCCGGGCTCGTCGTCGTGCCGACGATGCCGCTTTTGCGGGCGAAAGAACTGAAGCAGATCGTCGACAAAGCGCGCATCAGCGCTGCACTGTGCGACGCGCGACTTGCCGATGAATTGGATCGGTGCCGCGAGCCCGACGGCGAATACTTCGCTCCCGATCTCGCGCAGGTGGCGTTCTTTCATAGTGATGCCCCGGATTCGCTCGATACGCGCGCCGGCGCGAAGCCTGCCCATTTCGAAGCATGCGATACGGCGGCAGACGATGTCTGTCTTATCGCCTTCACGAGCGGCACGACGGGCGCACCGAAGGGTTGCATGCACTTTCATCGCGATGTGCTGGCGATGTGCGACCTCTTCCCGCGGCATGTTCTGCGGCCGAGCGTCGATGACGTGTTTTGCGGCACACCGCCGCTCGCATTCACGTTCGGGTTGGGCGGCCTGCTCTGCTTTCCGCTGCGTGTCGGCGCCTCGACGGTGCTCATCGAAAAGCTCACGCCCGAGACGCTATTGCAAACGATCGAGCGTTTTCGCGCGACGATCGTGTTCACCGCACCGACGTTCTATCGGCAAATGGCCCCACATGTCAGGCGCTTCGATCTGTCGAGTCTCGAGAAGACCGTATCGGCCGGCGAAGCATTGCCCGACGCCACGCGTACCCTCTGGCGCGATGCAACCGGTATCGAAATGATCGACGGCCTGGGCGGCACCGAGATGATCCATATCTTTATCTCGTCCGCGCCGGAGGACATGCGTGCGCATGCTATCGGCAAAGCGGTGCCGGGCTATGAGATCGCCGTCGTCGACGATGCGATGCAGCCAGTGCCGTACGGTACGGTCGGCAAGCTTGCTGTGCGCGGACCGACGGGCTGCCGCTATCTCGCCGACGAAAGACAGAAAAGGTTCGTCCGCGAAGGTTGGAATCTGCCCGGCGATGCGGTCTACATGGACGAGGACGGCTACGTGTTCTATCAGGCGCGTGCCGATGACATGATCGTATCGGCCGGCTACAACATCTCCGGGCCCGAAGTCGAGAGCGTATTGCTCGAGCACGCGGCAGTTGCCGAATGCGGTGTGATTGGGGTTCCCGACGAAGAGCGAGGGCAGATCGTCAAGGCGTTCGTCGTCGTCAAGCCAGGTTATGAGGCAAACGACGCGCTCGTTGCCCAATTACAAGCCTTCGTGAAAAGCCACGTGGCGCCTTATAAGTACCCGCGCGTGATTCGATTCATCGACGCATTGCCGCGCACGGAAACCGGCAAATTGAAGCGATTCGCGTTGCGAGCGATGTCGTAGCGAATATCACGGGAGTCGCATCCCCCCGCCACGCCCGGTCGCCGTTTCAGTCATCTGGCTGAAATTATGGCAAACCGCTCCCCAGTGGAAAGGCGACGCTTATGCTCGGCCACGGCAGTTCTGCGCCGGTGCTCACGGACACTTGTATTGCGTCGTGTTCACCCAGCGCGGCAACGTGTTTCGAGTCATCAGCCTGCGCAGGGCAAATTCGCGAGAGGTGAAACGCTATGTCGAGCAAACCTAAGCTGCACGTACCGACGCCGGAAGAAGACGCGGCGATCCAACGCGGCATCGATAGCGACCCGGACACGTTCGTGCCATCGGATGCGCAGTTTGCGCAAATGAGGCGACGCGGGGGAAGACCCAAGCTTGAACAACCGAAGGTGGCGCTGACTGTCCGATACGACGCCGATATCATCGAACAGTTCAGAGCAACCGGCGAGGGATGGCAGACGCGCATGAACAACGCGTTGCGCGAGTGGCTTGCGACACACCGTCTTGCGTAGGCGCATCGATCGTCGCACCTGTCAACGCGTAATTCGATTCATCGAGGCATTGCCGTGCACCGAACTAGCCAATTGAAGCAATTCGCGTTGCTGCCGATGCGACTGCGAAGCAGTGCCACGTTGAACTACAGGGAAATATTACCCGATCAACCAATTAAAATTCGGCAAAATATTCTTACCAATCCTACTCATCACTTGTTCTATTCTTCCGCAGCGAAATCATGTGTAGAATCGCCCGATCCTGAATATCGGCGATTTGTCAGGCACATAAATGAATACCGACCTGTCCGTGCAAGACCTACGGGAACTCGCTGCGGGACCGCAGAAGAATCGATTTCTAACGTTGTCATTTCCGGATGGCGACGCCCCTGGCGACATCGTGCTTGCGAATCGCCTCGAAGGGGAAGAATTCCTGTCGCGCGATTTCAGATTCATTGTCGAAATACTATCCGACAACGCAAAGCTCGACCCGAAGGATTTCGTCGGCAAGCAGGTATCCGCACGATTGCTGCGCAATGACGGCGGCTTTCGGTATTTCACCGGCTACATATTTTCGTTCCGCTTGACGAAGACAGATGGCGGGATTGCGTTTTACGAGGCCGAGATAGGTCCTTGGTTGCGCTACCTGACGCTGCGCAAGAACAACCGGCTGTTCAGGGACTTGGCGATAAGCGGTCAAACCCAGGCTATCTTCCAGAATTACGGCTACCTGCCAGTCTGGGAGTGGAGAGTCCAAGAGGACGATCCGCGGATGAAGATGGCGTGCCAGTTTGACGAGCACGACCACAATTACGTCCACCGCCGCTGGGAACATCTTGGCCTCACCTACTGGTACGAACACACGGCGAAGGGTCATAAGCTGATCCTGTCGGACCCGCTTCGTAACGACCAGCAGATCGACGGAAGCACCCCCGAAATTCGCTACCAGAGCGAAGCGGGCTCCCAGGAAGCGGACGGTATTGTGTCGTGGTCGCCCGTTCAGACGATCACGTCGACGCACATGGCGCTCTCGCGGGCCGACTTCAAGGACCCCGGGCGGACAGCGAATACCGGCGGCTTGGCCGATGCGCAGATCGACGGATGGGACGGCCGCCGCATTCCGAAATTGGAATGGTACGAGTACGCCGGCGCCTACGGCTATCGCAATACCGATGATGGCCAACGGCTGGCACAGCGGCGTGTCGACGCGATCGAGGCGAACGGACGGCAGTACGAGGCGCGCGGCAACTGCCGCTTCGTGATGCCGGGCCGCTGGTTCCGGTTGACCGATCACTTCGGCGGCATGATCGGCCGCACGAACCGCGACGACGAATACCTGATCGTTTCCGCGCGTCACATTGCGACGAACAACTACCTCCAGGGCGTCAACGCGCCGGCTGCGTACGAGAACGTCTTCACGTGTGTCCGTCGCGACCTGCGGTGGCGGCCGGCGCCCGGGTACAACAGCGTCGATACGCGCATACTCGCGCCCCAGACCGCGACCGTCGTCGCACCGCAACCCGTCATCGACGCGAAAGGCGACAGCATCTTCACCGACGAGCACGGGCGGTGTCTCGTGCAGTTTCATTGGGACAGGGAAGGCAAGAACACGACGTGGGTGCGCGTATCGAGTGGTTGGGCCGGTGGGAGCCAAGGCATGACCGCGCTGCCGCGCATTGGCGCCGAAGTCGTCGTTCAATGGCTCGACGGCAATCCAGACCATCCGATCGTCACAGGCCGGGTCGGCAACGCGACGAATCAGCCGGCGTGGCAGTTGCCGCATCAACGGGCATTGACCGGTATTCGCAGTCGCGAGCTGGTGGGCGATGCCGGCAACCGGGCCGGAGGCAACAGCAATCATCTGGTTTTCGACGATACGGCCGGCGCCATTCAGACGCAATTGCGCAGCGACCATAAGGACAGTCAATTGTCGCTGGGCAGTATCACGCGTATCGAAGAGTGGCAGGGACGGCAGGATGCACGCGGCGAGGGCTTCGAGTTGCGCACCGACGGCGTCGGGGCGGTTCGCACGGCTCAGGGTATGGTGGTCAGTACCGAGGGGCGGCCGAAGGGTCAAGCGCATATCGCGGATGTGAGCGAGCCGGCATCCCGGCTCGCCAAAGCGCAAACACTGCACGATCAGCTTGGCAAACTCGCTCAGAAGCATGACGCACAGGACAGTGGCGCCGATCAAAGCCAGGTAGCCGATGAACTCAAATCGCAGGCCGATGGCATCAATGGCACGGGCGGTGGCAATGGGTCGTTCCCGGAGTTGAACGAACCGCACCTGTTGCTCGCGGGCAAGGCAGGTCTCGAGATGACCACGCCCGCGACTGCTCATCTGACAGGTGGCCAGCACGTGGCTGTTACGGCGAGCCAGAACGTGTCGATTGCCGCGGGCAAATCGATGCTTACGAGCGTCTCCGAAAAGTTCTCGCTGTTCGTGCACCGGATGGGGATGAAGCTCATTGCGGCCAGCGGCAAGGTTCAGGTGCAAGCGCAAAACGACGATCTCGAACTGCTTGCGAAAAAGGTCGTTGCGATCATCAGCACCACGGACTGGATCAATATCACCGCGAAGCAAGGTATTCGGCTGACGGCGGGCAACAGCCAGCTCGAGGTGAGTGCTAAAGGCATCGTGGGTTACACCCCTGGCGAGAACAAGATTCATGCTGGCAGTCACGATACGGTCGGGCCAGAGAGCGTTCCCGCGCAGTTCCCGGGCAATGATCTGTGCGAACAGGTTGCAAGTAATGCCGCACAGGCCGGTCAAGCCTCGGTAGCGCTGAGCTGAGGCGCCCTATGACGATCTCTCTGATGCAGCCCGCGGCGCCTTTTTACGGGCCGCTGACGCACGGCTTTCTGTTAGTCGAACCCACGACGCTTGTTCATGTGCCTGAACTGGCCGAACTGGACATGCGCGCGTGTACGCCCCGCGCACTCGCACACCGCGAGGAGCTGATGCCGCAGCTGATCGATCTCGCTGCGTTGGATGACGATGCGCGTGCGCTGGCGACCGAGTGCTGGTTGGCGGAACCGCACGTCGAACGCCCGCCCGTGATGTGCGCATGGCTCGACAGCGATGCGGACGCCGATGCTATTAGCGAACACATCGCCGGGTACTTGGTGGGACCAGGAGCTGACGGCAAGTCGGTGTTCTGGCGTTATTACGATCCGCGTGTATTGGCGTTGACGTTGGCGATTTTCGATCCGACGCAGCGGGAAGCTTTGCTCGGGCCGATCAAGGCTTGGCAGTTCGCGTGGGCAGGACATCGCTGGGGCATCGCGAGCGCTGGCGCTCCAGTTGTGGGCGGCGATGAACGGTTGGGCTGGCCGCGCCACGAGCAATGGACACGCATCAATCACAGCGAAGTCGCGGATCGGGTGGTGCGTCGGCTACCCGTCATGTCGGTCGAGCAAACTGCTCGGCTTCCGGCAACGCTTGATCAATTGTTTTCCGAGGTGGCGCTAAGCGACGAGGCGGAAGACGTGGATGTGCTTGTAGGGTTCATGTCGGAACGTGTACGTAACGACTTGGCGCTCGACGCCGAAATTCAGGGATCAAAATCATGACAACTAAAGGATGCCCGTTGTGCGATCGACAGTCGGTGCTGATCTACCCTGTTCGATATGCAGTCGCATGTCCACGTGGGGCGGCAAAAGCGCCCGCGTTGTCCGGCAACTTCAAGATCGATGGTCGCGCGCCTCAGTCAGTTGGTACTGCGAAATACACGTTGCGTGCGCTGCGCCAAGGCTATCTGTATACCTACGATGAGAAGCGCAAGCAGCTCAGCGCGTATATGGTTCTTGATGATGGCTCGTTGTGGTGTTTCCCCCCCGATACGACGCCGCCGCCGGGTGCCAAAGATGCGCGAACGCAGAGCTGCATCACCATGGGAGAAACGGAGTTCGAGTCGCTCGGTCGGTGCGTCAGCGTTGCACACACGCCCGGCAGCGACGAAGCGACGAACCTCTGGATCGGCTGGTCGAACGTTCGATGGACCAAAGACCTCGTGCACAACAAGATCACTGATACGGCTTGGCGCAAGCAGCACATGCAGTGCATCAACGTGCCAGCGATGATCGCCGGCGGTGCTGTCGATACGGGCGAGTTTCAAGCCACCCAAAGCAAAGTCGCGCATTTCGCGATGGACGATCAGGCGATGAAGGACGCGTTCGACTTCAGCAACCGAGCGCCGAAGGATGAAATCCGCTTGCGTCAGCGCAAGATCGCCAAGCGCATCGGCGACGCGATGGCGCAATCTCCGCTCAAGAAGGGCTTCGTCGTTGCAGTGAACGACCCAATCGGTATCGCGAACGATCTCGCGGAATTGACCGTCCCGAATCTGAATAATGGTTTCGACCCAGAGATCTATTGGAAATTCATTTCGGCCCAGCTCGTGGAGCGAGCCAAGGCCGGTATTCGCGGGAACGCCAAGGCGATGACCGGACTGTCCTACAGGATGTCGCAGACGGCTCAAAACGTAAACGAGGTCAATTCGCGTATTCGAAACTACAACGCTCCGCCGATGGCCGATTGGACCGGTCTTTATCGGTTGATCAAAGGAGTGTTCAAGACCGGTAGCTTCGAACAGGCAGAGAAGGAAGAAAACGCAAGGATGGCCAACATTCCGGCGACCATCGAGGCGTCCGCCGATGAGGCGTGGGAAGAGGCGTCGACCAAGGTCGACGAGAAAGGCATACGGACCCCCGTGTTGGATGAGGCGGCGCTCGAGAACTTCCCGCACGAGTATCAACAAGCGCTTGAGGCATTTAAGCCCAAGTGGCAGCCCCTCGTGCAGGCACATGCCGATTGGCTCAAGTCGCAATTGCTTGCTGAATGGATGGCGGGGAATCATGACGTAAAGGATATTCGGAGTGGCTACGCGTACAGCGAGTCATGCGCTCAAGCGATCGGCACTGCAGCCGGAACCGAGGCCTGCAAGAAGGTACTCGACGATTGGCTAAATGGGAAGACGGCAGATATTCGCAACGTCTACGCACGCGCTTTGATGTTCAATCACGAGCAGCTAATGGCGGCGGCGGACGCGCAGGTTCACGGATCGGATATCCAGTACGAAAACTTCCTGAATATCTATAAGGGAGCGGCCCAGCAGGTCGAAAAGCTGGGCAATGCTGCCAATTTGCGCGATCGGCTCGTCGTCACTACAGCGAATCAGATCGTCGGGATTTTGACACGAGGTGCAAGGGGCGCCGCGTTAGGATATGTCACGATTCGGCTGTCGCTGCAGGCGGGCGTTCGGCTCAAACCATCCCAAGTCAGCAAGCTTGCGGTACGCGACTGGACCCTCGAACAGGCTAGAGCGCTTGGTCTTGAACTGGACGGCGACCGAACAGATCAGCGGGCAGCCGCCACGCAGGTCGGGAAGCAAGTCATCAAAGCGGCGCCTCCATCCGATCCGAACATTGTCGCGTACGAAATGGACACCGATGCGTTGGTGAAGGATGGCAAGCTGGAAGCGAGCGCCATTAAGGCCATCAAAGTGCCAGGCGTGGACACCGCGAAGAAATGGCTCGGCTCATCCAAGGAGTTCAACCTGGGTGTTGCGACGGCGGTGTTTCAGATGGCGACGCTCGTCTTTGCGACGAAAGACTTGGCGGGCAGCGATCAGTTCAACCAACGCGAGAACACGATGAAGTTTGCGGCATGTATTGCGTCGGTGATGGGCAACATCATCGAAACCGCATCCGAGACCGTTGCGAAAGCGGAGAGTCATCCGTTGTCTGCCTACATCACACGGCAATGGGCAAACGCGGAGCGTTATTCAGAATACGGAAAATGGGGCGGACGCACGCTGGGTGCGATTGCAGGTCTGGTACTCGCCGGCTATGACCTGTTTCATAATGCACCTGAGGCATGGGGGATTAACGAGAAAGGACTGGCAAGGCTTTACGTCGCAAGTGGAATTCTCGGTGCGTACATTTCCGTCTCCGCTGTCTTCGGTTCGATTCCGTTTTTCTGGCCCGTCTTGATTTTGTCGATCCTGGTCGGCATCGCAATCGCTCACTTTAAGGCATCGGCGCTCAAGGACTGGATTTCGCGGTGCAAGTTTAGCAGCGGCGAGCATTATAATTCATTGGACGCCGAACTGGCGGCATTCAAATCGTCGGTAGGAGATTGACGCATGGACGAGAGATTAATGAAGAAGTGCGTCGGTCTCCCGGTGCCTAAATGGGATCTCGAACACCGGCTACCGATCGATCGCCCTGTTGGTCCGGACATTTGGGATACCGGTACGATATTCCGCACAAATTCTAAATATATGGACGTGACCGAGCCGTCTTTCTTGGAGAAGCAGTGGTTCGCCACCGGCGTTCTTTTGGCTTTTCTGTGCATGGGAATAGGGCCGTACGTCTATAGCTTCACGCATGCTAACGGCTCATCTGGCGATTTCATCATGAACTGCCTCGCGCTGCTCGCGATCGTCGTATTTGGTACGTTCGTCTGGAAGCTAGGGCGAGGCCTGTTTTTCGGCCTGACTTACCGTCCGATCCGGTTCCATCGCGAAGCGCGCAAGTTGTTTGCGATCCGCGCCCGCCGATTCTTCGCGAAGCACGGTGCGGGCGATGTCGTCTGGGAGGCGCCTTGGACTGCCGAGTCTCTCTTCTGTTTACATAAAGAAGTGACCCAGTTCAATACCGTGTACCACATCCGTCACTACACGATCGATGAGCAAGGCAATGTGACGCGGGTGTTTTCGATCGGTCGGGAGTGGGTCGGCGCAGTCGAAGTCGAGCTAGCACTCGTGCAATGGAACTACTGGTGCAAGTACATGAACGACGGGCCGAACAACTTGCCGAAGCCCATGCTATTTCATACGCAGAACGAAACGCCTCGCGAATCGTTTTTGTTCTCGCTCTATGGTGTGGGTATGCGCGCTCCTGTGCTCTGGCGCGTGATCATGATGCCGCTCATTCTCCTCTTTACGGCGATGCGCATTCTCGCGAACGCAACGTGTCGAGCGCCTATTTGGCCCGAATCGATCGAAAAGACTTCGGCGATTGCGCCCGCTGACCCGTATGCGGAGCCCCGTTCCGGTACGCCGGTTGGATGGGCAGAGACCGTACTCGCACAGCAACGTGGCGACTATCCGACCGATCCCAAAGGCAGTGTCGAGGGCTGGAGCGGTGAGCCGGATGGCCGGTTGCACGCAGCGGCTTGGCTCAACAATCCCCATGTCGACAAACCGCTGGCGACGCAACGCGCATGAACGACGTCGCGAACGCCGGGCCATGGGTAAAAACCGCCTGGCAACCTCGCCGGTGCTTGCATAGGTCAATGACGCAATGAGAGACAAGAATGACGGGATCGATAGCGGGCGCGAACTGTATGCGACCGAAGAAACGGCTCATGAGTCAGCCGGTCCAGCCGCCCTCCCGGCGATTCCGGAAGAGCCCTCCCATAATGTCGTGTGCCTAAACACCCTCTTTACACTCGATCTGATCGATCAAACTCTTTGCGAAAAGGCAAAGAACCAGATAGGTGATCGTCCAGACTTTGCGAAAGAGGGGCAGCAAGCGGCGATTGGCGGCCCTGCGGCTGCGCTGACATGGATGATAGAAAGCAATCTGCTAACGAGGACTCAGTTCAAGGCGCTTGCCGAGCGCTACATTCGGGAAGGTGTCGAAAGAGAGCAAAACCAAAAGAGCGATTTGCATCGGATATTGATCGTCGAGGCTGTCGATCGTGACTTCAGCGACAACGTATTTCAGAAAGAAATGAGCTTGAAAAAGGCGAGCGTCTATAGCCCTTATATCTCAGGTTTCATACTGCTTATCGTCTTCTTTTATTTAATTCCGATGCTCGTGCGATTTTTGAGGCACTTTTTCCACTGACTCACGCATTGAGCATTCCTAGAACACTGATACAGCGAAAGAGGGGCTGATGGATGGACGAACGAGTTATGAAGAAGTGCATCGGCAAGCCGGTACCCGATTGGGATCTGGCGCATCGCTTGCCGATCAACCGATCTGTTAGCCCAGACGTTCAGGATTTTGGATCGACGTTCAGCGTCAACTCGACTTTCATGAATGTGATCGAACCATCCTTTCTGGAGAAGCAATGGTTCATCACAGGTGTTTTCGTTCTGTTTCTGGGCGCCTTATACGGTCCATATATGTACAGTTACACTCACACAGGTGACGCTTCCTCGTTCGAGTTGTTTATTGCCGATGTGATGGCTTTAGCGTTCGTGGTGTTGTTCGGCGGGATGGCTTGGAAGCTCGGACGAGGCCTGTTCTTTGGCTTGCGCCACCGTCCAATCCGCTTTCATCGCGAAGCCCGCAAGCTGTACGCACTTCGCTCGCGACGTTTCTTCGCGAAGGCTGGCCAGGGTGACACGGTCTGGGAGGCGCCTTGGACGGACGACTCGATCTTCTGTCTCCACCGCGAGGTGACATCCTTCGGCACGATCTTCCACATCCGCCACTACACGGTCGACGACCACGGCAACGTCACCCGTGTATTTTCGATCGGCCGCGAATGGACGGGCAGGCTACAAGTCGAAATGGCGCTCGCGCAGTGGAACTATTGGCGCACCTACATGAATGATGGTCCGAACGGTTTGCCAAAGCCGATGCTCTTTCACACGCAGCGCGAGACGCCACGCGAGTCGTTCCTGTTTTCGATGTACAGCTTCGGCATGCGGGCTCCCGTCGTCGCTCGACTGCTGATGATGCCGCTGATTCTGGTGTTCACGGTCATGCGGATACTGGCGAACATGACCTGTCGCGATCCCATCTGGCCGGAAGCGATCGAACGAATTTCGGCCGTCGCTTCCGACGATCCATATGCGGAACCCCGCCCCGGCACACCGGTCGGTTGGGGCGACACGGTCTTGGCGCAGCAGCGCGGTGAATATCCGAATGATCCGAAGGCTCGGGTTCAAGGCTGGTCAGGTGAACCCGATGGTAGAAAGTACGCGCTTGCTTGGCTTGAGAACCCTCATTCCAAGTTGGCACACTCGGCAGTGCAAGGCTAGACGCCACACTGGCAGTATTCGAATCGATGGTAGGAGATTGACGCGTGGACGAAAGACTCACGAGGAAGTGCGTTGGCCTCCCTGTGCCCAAGTGGGATCTCGAACACCAACTGCCGACCGACCGATTTATCGGTCCGGACATCTGGGATACCGGTACTGTGTTCCGGCTCAATTCACGCTACATGGACACGACCGAGCCGTCGTTCTTGGAAAAGCAGTGGTTCATTACCGGCGTTTTTCTTGCGTTTCTGTGCATTGGCATTGGCCCGTACATCTATGCTTTCACTCATGCTACGTCGGCACCTGCAATATGGCTTTTCCTTGCCGACTGTCTGGCATGGGTAGCTATCGTCCTCTTCGGTACGATTGTCTGGAAGCTGGGGCAAGGACTGTTCTTCGGCCTGAGCTACCGGCCAGTCAGGTTTCATCGCGAAACACGCAAGCTATATGCTATTCGCGCCCGACGATTCTTTGCGAAGCCAGGTGAAGGCGATTTCATTTGGGAAGCGCCCTGGACTGCCGAGTCTCTCTTCTGCCTACACAAGGAAGTGACCCAGTTCAACACCGTATATCACATCCGCCATTACACGGTCGATGAAAGAGGTAACGTGACACGAGTGTTTTCGATCGGCCGAGAGTGGGTCGGTGCGGACGAAGTCGAATTAGCACTCGCGCAATGGAACTACTGGTGCAAGTATATGAACGATGGTCCGAACGACTTGCCCAAGCCCATGCTGTTTCATACCCAGAACGAGACGCCGCACGAATCGTTCCTGTTCTCGCTCTATGGTGTCGGTATGCGGGCTCCTGTGCTCTGGCGCATGTTCATGATGCCGTTCATCCTCGTCTTCACGGCGATGCGCATTCTCGCCAACGCAACGTGCCGAGCCCCAATCTGGCCTGAGTCGATTAAAAAAATCTCGACAATCACGACTGAAGACCCTTACGCGGAGCCTAGCTTCACTACGCCGGTTGGATGGGCAGAGACTGTGCTCGCACAACGTCGTGGCGATTATCCGGATGACCCCAAAGACCGCGTTGATGGTTGGAGTGGTGAGCCGGACGGCCGGCTACACGCAGCGGCTTGGCTCCGCAATCCACGGGGCGAGAAACGCTTGGCAACGCAGCGGTATAACAAAAGAGAGTTCAAGGATTTTAGCTCGGCGGCAGGAAACTGAGTATGGACGAACGAGTCATACCGAAATGTATTGACAAGCCAGTGCCGGAATGGGATCTGGCTCATCGCTTGCCGATTGGTCGACCTGTTGCGCCGAGCGTTCAGGACTTCGGCTCGACGTTCTGCATCAACTCGACCTTTATGGACGTGATTGAGCCGTCGTTTCTTGAAAAGCAGTGGTTCATCACCGGCACCGTAGTAGCCATCCTGGGTATCGCAATTGGCCCGTACGTCTATTTCGTTACGCATGCCGATCCAGCTCCCGCGTTCTGGATGTTCGTGTTCAATTGCATAGCGCTTGTTCCGATAGCTCTGTTCGGTCGCATTGTTTGGAAGCTCGGACGAGGCTTATTCTTTGGCTTGCGCCACCGTCCGATCCGCTTCCATCGCGGAACGCGCAAGCTGTATGCGATTCGCTCGCGACGCTTTTTCGCGAAGTCCGGCGAGGGCGACGTAGTCTGGGAGGCACCCTGGACGGAAGATTCGATCTTCTGCCTCCATCGAGAGGACACGTCCTTCGGCACCATCTTCCATATTCGGCACTATACGGTCGATGACCACGGCAATGTCACCCGCGTGTTTTCAATCGGCCGGGAATGGACCGGCAAGCTGCAAGTCGAAATGGCACTCGCGCAATGGAACTACTGGTGCGCGTACATGAACGATGGCCCGAACGGCCTGCCCAAACCGATGCTGTTTCACACGCAACAAGAAACGCCACGCGAGTCGTTCCTGTTTTCGATGTACAGCTTCGGCATGCGGGCTCCCGTCGTCGCTCGACTGCTGATGATGCCGCTGATTCTGGTGTTCACGGTCATGCGGATACTGGCGAACATGACCTGTCGCGATCCGATCTGGCCGGAAGCGATCGAACGAATTTCGGCCGTCGCTTCCGACGATCCATACGCCGAGCCCCGCCCCGGCACACCGGTCGGCTGGGGCGACACGGTCTTGGCGCAGCAGCGCGGCGAATATCCGAATGATCCGAAGGCGCGGGTCGAAAGCTGGTCAGGCGAACCTGATGGTAGAAAGTACGCGCTGGCTTGGCTAGAGAACCCTCATTCCAAGTTGGCACACTCGGCAGTGCAAGGTTAAACAGCTCTATCGAAAAATGAAAAGGCAAATAGTCGCAACCCTATACCTCGGACTTTTTTTGCTCGCGGGCTGCTCGCCGAGTGCATCGGCGAAATATGAAGCTGCAAAAACGGCTGTCAAATCGGCTCTAGCAGGCGCTCGAGGCATTGATTTTGACGACTTGTATGAAATGACTCATGACTTGCATGGGATGGACCCGCCGCGTGACTTCAGGCGCACGTTCGTTTGTGGATACGTCGCATATAAAAAAGAGGACGACAAACCGGTCCGGGCGCGCTTTATCTACGTGACCGATGCGGATGATCCATCACTTGCCGAACGTGGTCCGGTTTCATTGGAGAACCCGGAGATGGACTATGGGATTCTCGATGAAACCAACGGAGGGAAGTATGCGACTCCATTCGAATTCGCTGGCTGGAATAAGATTTGCGCCAACGCGCAACATCCAAAAACGTTTAGCGGCGTCGCTCCGAAGAGCGACAACTGACTTGGATGGCCGAGGGGCCCTCGTTTGCCAAGAGCGAATGCTCCGGTTCACCAGATGCCGAACGGGCGGCATTCAAATCGGCGGTAGAAGATTGACGCGTGGACGAAAGACGGCGCAACGCGCATGAACGACGTCGCGAACGCCGGACAATGGGTAAAAACCGCCTGGCAACCTCGCCGGTGCTTGAATAGGTAAATGCGCAATGACAGACAAGAA
>CBJLAJ010000077.1:0-24551 GCA_966421005.1 uncultured Paraburkholderia sp. | reverse complement strand
CGCATCGTCGATGGCACCACGACGCTCGGTTACCTCAACGATGTGCCCGCCGGCGTCTACGGTTATGCGTTCCAACGCTTGAACGGCGGCAAGATCGTCACCGCCTTGTGGACGCACAACAATGCCGTATGGAGCGCGTCGGCAGGTTTCAGCGCGACCTATAGCGTGCCCTACTCGCTCAAGGTCGACGACGATGGCACCTCGGGCAACGTCACCGTGCTCGACGCCATGGGCAATGCCGCATCCATGCCCTACAGCAACGGTCGCATCGCGCTCTCGCTTGGCGAATCGCCGATTTACGTCGTCTCCTCGAACCGCAACGCCGTGACATCGCACGTCACCGTTCCCGCGGGTTACGTCGCGCAGTGATCGGTGAAAGACGCGCCAAACATGCGATGGATCACCGGCCCGCGCGTGACGGCCGGACCCTCGCCGTGCGGCGCGAAAGTATCGAAACCATCTGACAACATCTCGCGTTTTTCCGACGCTACGCGAGGCGCGTCGCGGCGGGCCGCATATGATGCGACCCAGTCGACTCAATACCTTTCACCGCGTGCCCAATGTCGTCGCGACGATATTGTTCTCATGACCAAACGCATCGCTATTCTGATCTTCGACGCGTTTTCACTCGTCGAAGTGAGCTCGGTCGCAGAGGTCTTCCGGCTCGCCGACGAGATCGAACTCGAACGCGAGATCGCTGCGCACGAACAGCCGCACGCGCCGGAGAGCCCGAGTGCGGGCTTAGCCACAAGCGCCAGCGCGACCCATTCCGCCGAGCCACCACCGCCGTCGTCGCGCACAAGCCCGACGCCGCGTCCCGAGCCGCGCGCACCCACTCATGCCGAGCCGCAAGGCATGCCCGAAGCACAGGTGTCACCCGAACCGTATGAGCTCATCGTCGTATCGGACGTCGGCGGCAGCATTGCGAGCAGCGGTGCGATGCGAGTCTGGTCCGAGCGACTCGAGGACGACGGCGCGCGCGGCTTCGACGTGTTGTTCATCGCCGGCGGCCCGGGCGCCGCACGCGCGAAGACAGACGAAACGTTCCTGCGCCACTTGCGCGCGGTCCTCGATAAGACCCGCATCGTCAAAGCCATCGGCGAAGGATTCGCCATTCTCGCCGCGGCTCACGCGGTAAGCGAGCACCCGGAAGCGGGTACCGCGGCGCCGAGCGTACCGCTCGCAATCGGCGGCGCGGCGGGCAGCCCCCCGTTGATCGAGCAACCCGTCGCGCTCGACGACCCGCTCGGCCCGATCGCCGCCGCGCTATCGATCGTCAAGCGCGATCGCGGCGCCGACGCCGCGCGCGAAATCTCCGAACGTTCGGTGCCGGGCGCGTGGCGGGGCCTCGGCGCCGTGCTCGGCGAACTCGACGAAGGCGGCGCGCGCGAGAAGATCAACGCCGCCGCACGCTGGATGCGCGAAAACTACGGCCGTCCGATCTCGGTCGCCAAAGCCGCGCAGGTCGCCGCGATGAGCGAGCGCAGCTTCTTGCGCCGGTTCAAGTCGCAAATGGGTCTCACACCGTCGGAATATTTGTTGCGCGCTCGACTCGACGCGAGCTGCCTGCTGCTTGTCGCAACCGATCTACCGGTGGACAAGATCGCCCGCCGCTGCGGTGTCAGCAGCGGCGACGGGCTCGCGAAGATCTTCCGTAAGCGGCTTGCGATCTCGCCGACCGAGTACCGGATCGCCGAGCGCCGCCGTACGAGCCAGCGCGGATAACGGCTTGCCTTGCGCGAGGTTGCATAAATAGCAGCAGTGGCAGTACGAGTAGCAGCCGCAGCGGCAGGAGCCTGTCGCCCTACGAGACGATGCCGTTCGGCAACGCGCCGAGGCGCCGCACTTCGGGCGATTCGAGCCAGCCCGGCGAGCGTGCGCAATACAGCAGCATCGGCAACGCGTCTTCGCCCCAAAAAAGCTGGCGATTGAGCCTGAACGTCGGCACGCCGAAAACGTCGAGCGCAATCGCATCGTCGAGATTGCGCTGCAGGCGCGACTTCGTCTCTTCATGTTCGACAAGCCGCTCGCCGTGCGGCATGCCGACCGCGCTGCACAGATCCGCGAAACCGTCGGGCGTCGACGGATCGCGGCCATCGCGCCAGATGAAACGGAACATCGTGCAGACCGTGGCGACATCGGCGTCGATCGCCGCCGCGAGCAACAGTGCCTTCGTCGAATCGAACGGATGCACCGGCGGCATCTTGAACGGGATACCGAGTTGCTCGGCACGAAAGAGGGCATGCCGATAGGTGAACGCCCGTTTGGGCGGCACCTCGCTCGACGGCCGCTGACCCCAGTGGCGGTAGAGCGCGTGCACCGATACAGGCACGAGCGCGAACGGCATGCTCGGCCATTTGTCATGCTGCTCGAGCAAGAGGTACGAGAATGGCGACACGAAGTCGTAAAACCACAGCGGCGTGGCCGCATCGATGCTGTGCGTCATTGTCGTCTCCCATTGCTCCCGCGACCCCTGGGCGCCGCGCGATGCCACCGGACGATCCGGCGCGCGTCGCGCGTATCTCGAATCTTACGCGCGCTGCCATCCGGCGTGCGCGCGCACGTCAGCTCTTTTTCGCGAGCCGCTCCCGGACAAACCCGATATGCTCCCGTAACACGTAAAACTGGTCGGCATAGGCAAGCGGTATCTTGAGGCGGTTGATCGAAGCCTCGATCTGGTCGAGACGATCGATGAGTGCCGCGCGTTCGCTTTCCGATGTATCAGCGAGCGAGGCGCGCTCGAGCGCAATCAGCGAGCCGTACCACCGATAGATGCGCGACTTCACACGCCAGGCGTACAGCGACGGCACGAGTCGCAGCCCCGGAATCAGCACGACGACGATGGGGACGATCAGCACGATGAGCCGGTCGACGAGGCTTGCCACCCAGAATGGCATCAGCCGATAAAGAAAACTCTTGCCCGACTTGTAATATCGCGCCGCGTCATCGCTGATCGGAAAATCGTGCGCGATTGGCGCCGGGAACTCGCCCGCCCGCTGCAACAGGCTCGGGCGGCCATTGACTTCTCGTGCGGCCTCGATCAAGAGATCCGATAGCGCCGGATGGAGCGAATCGCGGGCGATGAGTTCGACCGTCGGAGCAAGCGTGTGGACCGTGCGCGGCGGTTCGTTCTTGCCGAGATCGAACGCGCCCATCGGCAGCACGATATCGGTCAGATAGGGAAAGCGCCGCGTGTACGCATCCGCCTGCGAAAACGAGAAAAGCCGCACGCCGCGTGCGCGCGTGAGCCGGGCCATCACGGGAACTTGTGCGGAATCGCCGGAAAAGAATGCGGCGTCGATAGAACCATCCGTCAACGCATTGGCCGCTTGCTCGCCCGTAAACGGCAGCAACGTGGTACTGCCGCCGGGCTCGATTCCGTTGGCCTTGAGGAGCGTGAGCGCCAGGGCGCGTGCGCCGCTGCCTTCGGGGCCGATCGCCAGGCGCTTGCCCGCGAAAGCGGATAAACGCGTATATCGGGCGCGACCGTTGTAGAAAACGGCGAGCGGCACATAGGCGACACTGCCGAGCGATACGAGCCCCTTCGGCGCGGTCCGCGCGTGCGCGCCGGGGGATGAGGCTGCACCCGACGCAGCCTGTGGCGGCGCGCCATCCGAGGCGGCCAACGCCAGCGCCAATGTGGATGCCGATACCCCTGAAGCTGGCGCGGCGGCCGCTGACGCCGGGGCCGGCTGCGACGCCGACGCGGCCGCCGAAGCAGGCGTTGGCGGCGATGCGCTGGCCGCCGGCAAGCCGACCGACGGTGCGACGAGCCCGCTCTGCACGAAACCGACATCGATACCCGAACGCGCATTGGACAGCCGCTCCAGATTCTCCTGCGAACCCTCCGAACTGAGCACGATCAGCTTGATACCGTTGCGCGCGAGGATGCTGCGATAGCCGATGGCCGCGTTCCAGAACGAGCTGCCGGGCGGGCCCGCGGTGATGGTGAGCGTGGTCGGCGGTGCGGGCTGAATGAGCCGGATCGCGGCCCAGATCGCCGCGGCGGACACGAGCAGGATCGGGCCGAACGAAACCGCGAGATCGCGCCAGGAAATGGCAACGAAACGGGCGACGAGGCGCGGCGCGCGTCGTGGGCGGTCGGAAGTCGGTTTCATCGATATCGAAAGCGGACGCGTCGGACAGTGAAAAGGCTGAGCGCGCCGGGTCTTGGATTGGCGGCGCCCGCCGATGGTACAGGAATCGGGTCGCGGCGCCCGCCGTTCGATCCGTCGGACGCCGAGCTTTGCTGCGGCGCAAAGAAACCGGTTCCATGAGACAATGCGGACTTCGCCGCGTGCCGCGCACGAGATGACGTTCGATTGACGAGCGGTCCCGGCGTCGATGTGCCATGCGTTTTTCCGTTTCGCGCTTTACGTCTTGCCCCCGCCGCCGAGCCCATGTCCGCCGAGTCCGCCGTAGCACCTCAACCCGCGCTGTCAGATCGTATGGCGACAGCTCGCATCGTCAGCGTCGTCTGTTTCACATTCATCTGCTACCTGACGATCGGCATCCCGATGCCCGTCTTGCCGGGCTTCGTACATAGCGAGCTCGGCTTCGGCGCCGTCCTGGCCGGCGCGGCAATCAGCGTCCAATATGCGGCGACGCTCGCTTCGCGCCCGCACGCCGGGCGCAGCGCCGACGCACGGGGCGCCAAGCGCACGGTGCTGACCGGCCTCGCCGCCTGCGGCGTGAGCGGCGTCCTGTTGCTCGTTGCCAGCATGCTGGTCCAATGGCCTGTCGCAAGCCTGGGCGTGCTCTTGGTGTCGCGGCTCGTTCTCGGCTTTGGCGAGAGTTTTGTCGGCACGGGCGCGATCCTCTGGGGAATCGGCCGTGTCGGCGCGCATCACAGCGCGCGCGTGATTTCGTGGAACGGCGTCGCCACCTACGGCGCCATCGCTGTCGGTGCGCCGGCTGGCGCCGCGCTCGCACACGCGTTCGGGCCATGGGCGCTGGGCGCGCTCACCATCGCGCTGGCGGCGCTCGGCTACGCGTTCGCACGCCGGGTGGCGCCCGTTGCGCCCGTGCATGGCGAGCGGATGTCATATGCAAGCGTGTTCATGCGCGTGCTGCCCCACGGGCTCGGCCTCGCGCTGGGAACGGCCGGCTTCGGCGCCATCGCGACGTTCATTGCCCTCTACTACACCGCACGCGGCTGGCAACACCCGGCGCTCGCACTCAGCGTGTTCGGCATGCTGTTCGTCGGCGCCCGCCTCGCGTTCGCCAATAGCATCAGGACTTATGGCGGCTTGCGCATCGCCATCGCGTCGTTCTCGTTCGAATGCGCGGGCCTGGTACTGCTGTGGCTCGCGGGCACCCCGCATGCCGCGCTGGCCGGCGCGGCGCTGACCGGCTTCGGCTTCGCGCTCGTATTTCCGGCACTCGGGGTCGAGGCCGTGGGGCTCGTGCCGCCCGCAAGCCGCGGCGCGGCACTCTCGGCCTACTCGGTCTTCTTCGATCTTTCGCTCGGCATCATGGGGCCGCTCGCGGGTTATGTCGCCGGCGCTTTCGGTTACGCGTCGGTGTTTCTCATGGCAGCGCTCGCAGCCGCGGCCGCCGCGCTGCTCAGCGTCAGCCTCTATCTGCGGCATGTGCGCAGCGGCGCTGCGGCCGCGTTATAGCCGCTTCGCCCGTAGCGATGTACTCGTTCAGGCTACGCATGTCGTCGCCCAGACGGACGGAACGCGAAATCATTAGCTCATTCCAATCGCTTCCTTGATTTTCCACACAACGGCCGCCTACGATAGTGAGCCTCCCCCCTCCCGAGGAGAGGCTCATGCCGTCCTGGAAACCCGATCCGACGTTCTACCCGTCTGCCCGGCTTGCCGCAGACGCCCCCAAGGAAACACTGGCCTACGTTGCGAGCTTCGATCCGAAGCGCGCAACGCCCGATGAACTCGCCGTCGTCGATCTCGATCCGGGTTCGCCGAGCTACGGCACCATCGTTCACCGCGTCGCCATGCCGAATATCGGCGACGAACTCCATCACTTCGGCTGGAACGCCTGCAGCTCCTGCCTGTGCCCGAACGCGCCCCATCCGCATTCCGAGCGCCGTTATCTCGTCGTGCCCGGGCTGCGCTCGTCGCGCATCCATATCCTCGATACCAAACCCGATCCGCGCCGCCCCACCATCGTGCGGGTCATCGAGCCGGACGAGCTCAAGCGCAAAGCGGGATACACGCGGCCGCATACCGTTCATTGCGGACCGCAGGGAATCTATGTCACCGCGCTCGCCAACGCCGAGGGCGAAGCGCCGGGCGGCGTCATGCTGATCGATCACGAGACCTTCGACATCCGGGGCCGCTGGGAAATCGAGCGCGGACCGCAAGAGCTCGCCTACGATGCCTGGTGGCATCTCGGCTTCGATACGCTCGTCTCGAGCGAATGGGGGCTGCCGGCCACATTCGAAAACGGCCTCGTGCCCGAAGTGCTGCTCGGCGGGCAATACGGCCACCGGCTGCATTTCTGGGATCTCAACACGCGCAAGCATCAGCAAACGCTCGATTTCGGCGCCGAGCATCAGCTCGTTTTCGAGCTGCGACCGGCGCACGATCCGACCCAGCCCTACGGCTTCGTCAATTCGGTCATCAGCCTGAAGGATCTGTCGGCGTCGATCTGGACGTGGTATCGCGACGGCAACCGCTGGGCCGCCCGCAAGATCATCGAGATTCCGGCGGAACCCGCGGACCCCGCGATATTGCCGCCGATGCTCAAGGGGTTTTCCGCTGTGCCGCCGCTCGTCACCGATATCGCGCTTTCGCTCGACGACCGGTCTCTCTTCGTCGCATGCTGGGGCACCGGCGACATGCGCCGCTACGACGTATCCGATCCATTCCATCCGGAGCTGACAGGCTCGGTGCGGATCGGGGGCATCGCTTCGCGCGCGACGCATCCCTGCGCCGATGGCCGTCCACTCAACGGGGGGCCGCAAATGGTCGAAGTCAGCCGTGACGGCCAACGCGTCTACTTCACGAACTCGCTTTACGGCGCAATCGACGAACAGTTCTATCCCGACGGCATCGCCGGCTGGATGGTCAAGCTCGATGCGCCAGCCGGCAGCGGGCTCGACTTCGACAGGGAGTTCTATCTGCCGTGGCATGAAACGCATCGGCCACATCAGATCCGGCTCGAAGGGGGCGACGCGTCGTCGGATTCCTATTGCTACCCGTGAGGTGCCTCAGCGGGGCGACGTCACCATGAGTGCTGCACTGAGCGCGACATTGAGCACGGCGAGCGCCGCGAACGCCGCGATGAGCTGGGCCGCGATCGTCGGCAGTGGCATTTTTCACGGCATCAATCCGGCGATGGGGTGGCTCTTCGCAACGGCGCTCGGGCTGCAGCGCGGCAGCCGGCAGGCGCTTTGGGCCGCGCTGCCGCCGCTCGCGCTCGGACATGCCGCGTCCGTGTTCGTCGTGACTACGTCGGCGCTTGCGTTCGGCGTGCTCGCCCATGCGCTGCATCTGCAGATCGTGCTCGGCGCGGTGCTGATCGCATGGGGCATCTATCACCACGTCTATGGACATCGCCATCGCATCGCGGTGGGAATGACGGCCGGCTTCGCGGGGCTGGCGCTGTGGTCCGCCGCGACGGCGACGCTGCATGGTGCGGGGCTGATGTTAGTGCCGGCGCTGATGCCGCTTTGCGCAAGCGGTGCGTTCGGGCCACCGGGCGGACCGATCGGTCCTGCCGCCGCGGCCACGCTGCTGCATACAGCGGTGGCAACCGCGACGAGCGCGGTCCTCGCATTCGCCGCCTATGAGTATGTGGGCCTCGGCATCCTGCGGCGCGGCTGGATCAATTTCGACTGGCTCTGGTCGGCCGCGCTCGTCGCGGCCGGCGCATTCCTGATGGCTTTTGGCTGAGCGGCGCTGCGCTGAGGCGGTACCGCTTTATCAGGCCGGCGCCACCGTGGCGCCGCAAAACAGTGTGAGCAGACGAGCTTCGCGTTCGTGAACTTCGACGGGAAACGCTTCGGCGCCCGCATGGGCGAGATAGCGCGCCCGATGTTGTCCGTTACGGAAGCCGACCACGCCCTCTCGTTCGAGTCCGACGAGACCCAGCCAGGTGCGTGTGCGACGCGCCGCGATCGTCACATAAGGCATCGCCGGAATCTGCGGGTTGCGCGGGTCGAGAAACTCGCGAATGCCGCGAATCTTGCCGTTGTGCCAGTCGCCGACGGGAGGCAGTACGTAGTCCGTGTCGTCGCGATCGGCACATTCGAGCAGCTTGCGCGCGTCGACGACCACGACGCAGTGGCGCGTATCGTCATCGTCGCCGAACACACGTTTCAAGCGAACATGATCGTAGTGGGGATGGTCGCCAAGAGGGACGATCCAGACCGGCTCGGAGCCGGCCGCGGCCACGACGGCAGCCGCACGACGCAAAGCGGGCGTAGACATGACGAACTTATGATCGGTAATGCGCCGCGTGAACTGAAAAAACCGCGCGGCACCGAGCAGGGACGAAAGCGCGACAGCTTGTCTCAGCGCCATGACAAAACCATGACAAATCCGCTTTTACGTCCGATCTTTGCCGCACGGGTCCTTCCCCAGGCGCAAGCGCCGTGCCCATCACCTCCGGCCCGCATCGAAGCGTTTGCGCAGACCCTGCCAACACTCGAAGTAGTGCGCCTGCAATTGCGCGCTTTCGAGAGCAAAGCGCGTCGGCCGCAGCAGCGTACGCGTCTCGAACATGAAAGCGAGCGTGTCGGCCACTTTCTGCGGTTTGCTCGTATCGGCCGTCGAGGCCTTTTCGAACGTGGCCGCATCGGGGCCATGACCGGCCATGCAGTTGTGCAGGCTTGCACCGCCCGGCATGAAGCCCTCCTCCTTCGCATCGTAGACGCCATGCACGAGCCCCATGAATTCGCTCGCGACGTTGCGGTGAAACCAGGGCGGTCGGAACGTATCCTCGCCGGCAAGCCAACGCGGCGGGAAGATCACGAAGTCGAGCGAATCGACACCCGGCGTGTCGCTTGGCGAGTGCAGCACGAGGAAGATCGACGGATCCGGATGATCGAAGCTGATCGAACCGATCGTATTGAAGCGGCGCAAGTCGTACTTGTAAGGCGCGTAGTTACCGTGCCATGCCACCACGTCGAGCGGCGAGTGACCGATATCGGCGCGCCATAGCACGCCATCGAGCTTCGCCACGAGCACGAAAGCCCCTTCCCTGTCCTCGTAGGCGGCCTGCGGCGTGAGGAAGTCGCGCGGATTCGCGAGGCCGTTCGAGCCGATCGGGCCGAGATCGGGCAGACGCAGCAGCGCGCCGAAGTTCTCGCAGACATAACCTCGGGCGCTCGCATCCGGCAGCGCCACCGAAAATCGCACGCCGCGCGGAATGACCGCGATTTCCGACGGTTCGATGTCGAGGCGCCCCATCTCGGTGGCGATTGCAAGCCGGCCCGCTTGCGGCACGATCAGCAGCTCGCCGTCCGCGCTATAGAAGAACCGATCATGCATCGAACGATTGGCCGCATAAAGATGGATGGCGCAGCCCGACATCGCGGCCGCGCTGCCGTTGCCGGCCATCGTGACGAGCCCTTCGACAAAATCGGTCGGCACACCCGGCAGCGGAAGCGGATTCCATCGGAGCTGATTCGGCGGCGTAGGCGGAACATCGGCGAAGTTCGCGACGAGTCGCGGCGCGGCGCCGGCTGCACCTGCCGAATGGGCGGCATCGAGCGCAGACATGCGCTCGAAAGGCTGATGAACGGCGGCCGGGCGAATTCGATAGAGCCACGAGCGGCGGTTGTGCGAGCGCGGTGCCGTGAATGCCGTCCCCGACAGCTGCTCCGCGTAGAGACCGTACGGTGCGCGCTGCGGGGAATTACGGCCGACGGGCAGCGCGCCGGGCAGCGCCTCGGTGGCGAATTCGTTGGCAAAGCCCGACTGATAGCCGTCGGGCGCACTTTGGCGAGAGGCATGCTCCATGAATCTTGTCTCCGTGGGAGGCGCGGAATTTACGCATGGTAAAACTAATTACTCATTGTTGAGTCCACGTAAACCCTCATAGAGCGGCGACCGGCAATATCGATATAAGTAACGGGAAAGTAACGAAACGATGCTGCTGGTCAGGGTACTGCTACCATCGATGCAGCGCCCTCCCCACGCTTGCCCATGATCCCTCCCACCATTCCCGCGCTCCTCGAACACGCTGCCGCCCATCCGTTTTTGCGCGAGCACCTGTCATCCGGCACAGCAGCTCGGCCGGGCTTCGCCTATGCGCATCTTCACGGCTTGCGCCTGGAAAGCGGCTACCAGCCGATCTTCGACGTGAGCATGAACGGCATCCAAACGCTCTGGTCAGCGCCCGAGAGCGCGGACCGTTTCGGCGACGAACTCGGCTTTCAGGCACTCACGCTCGCGCCCGGCGGCAAGCCGTTCGATCCCTGCGAACGCGTTGAAGACGATCAGGAACTCGTCGCATGCGATCGGCTCGCGCGCGCGCTGCATGCCATCAATTTCTTCGGCTCGCAGCAGCACGGGCTGCTTTTTCTGCGTGTGCACGAACGTTTGCTCAAAAGCGTCAAGTACGATCACGGCCAGCATTTCTCCACGGTGCTCGTGTCGCTCGGACTCAGCCCCGCGCGAGTCGTGATCGAACTGCCCGGCGTCGCCGTCGCCCATCGAACGTTTCTTGGCTACGTGACGAAGAGTTACCAGCGCTTCGGGTTCAAGGTCGCCGGCAATCTGCCGAATGCCGGACACATCATGTCGGTATCGGACATGGCTCGGCTCGACTTTCTGAAGATCGACGGTGCGGCCGTATTGAGAGATTCGATGGCCAAGCCGCTGCTCGCCTACGCCAACCGGCTGCATATTCCGCTGATCTTCGACCGGGTGGCGACCGAAGCGCAGTTCGATGCACTCCAGCAGTTCGGCGCGCGCTTCGTGCAAGGGCCCCTTTTCGAGCCGCACGAGCGCATCCGTTAGCGCAGCGGCAAACGCATCCTATCTTGCACCCTGAGCGGTGCTACCCTTCCTGCCGGGCCTGCCGCGCGCGCGCTTCGAGCCGCGGCGCGATGCTTTCCCGGCACACCACCTGAAAGGAGATCACGATGGCTGAGTCCGCCCGGTTTCACTGGGACGATCCCCTGCTCCTGGCCGAGCAGCTGACCGAAGACGAACGCATGGTGCGCGACGCCGCGCACGCCTATGCGCAAGACAAGCTGCTGCCGCGGGTCACGGAAGCGTTCCGCCATGAGCGAACCGATGTGGAAGTCTTCCGCGAGATGGGCGCCATCGGCCTGCTTGGCCCGACGATTCCCGACGAATACGGCGGCCCGGGCCTGAACTATGTCAGCTACGGCCTGATCGCGCGTGAGGTCGAGCGCGTCGATTCGGGCTATCGCTCGATGATGTCGGTGCAGTCCTCGCTGGTGATGGTGCCGATCTATGAATTCGGCTCGGACGCACAGAAGGCCCGCTACCTGCCGAAGCTTGCCACCGGCGAGTGGATAGGCTGCTTCGGGCTGACGGAACCCAATCACGGCTCCGACCCAGGCAGCATGGTCACGCGTGCCCGCAAGGTCGCGGACGGCTACGTGCTGACAGGCTCCAAGATGTGGATCACGAATTCGCCGATCGCCGATGTCTTCGTCGTATGGGCCAAGCTCGACGAAGACGGTAACGACACGATCCGTGGCTTCATCCTCGAGAAGGGCATGAAAGGCCTCAGCGCGCCGGCCATCCACGGCAAAATCGGGCTGCGGGCATCGATCACCGGCGAAATCGTGCTCGACGATGTCCTGGTGCCGCGGGAGAACATGCTGCCCAATGTAAGCGGCTTGCGCGGACCATTCACCTGCTTGAATTCCGCGCGCTACGGCATTGCCTGGGGTGCGCTCGGGGCGGCGGAATCATGCTGGCATACGGCGCGTCAGTACGTGCTCGACCGCAACCAGTTCGGCCGGCCGCTCGCAGCCAATCAGCTCGTGCAGAAAAAGCTCGCCGATATGCAGACCGAAATCACGCTCGGCTTGCAAGGCGTGCTGCGCCTCGGTCGCATGAAGGACGAAGGCACCGCCGCTTCCGAAATCACATCGATCATGAAGCGCAATTCCTGCGGCAAGGCGCTCGAAATCGCCCGTCTTGCGCGCGATATGCTCGGTGGCAACGGTATCTCGGACGAATTCGGCGTCGCCCGCCATCTCGTCAATCTCGAAGTCGTCAATACGTACGAAGGCACACACGATATCCACGCCCTCATCCTCGGACGTGCCCAAACGGGCATTCAAGCATTCTTCTGAACGCGGGCATCGCGCCGCATAGCGGCCGATGCCTTTGTAATTTCGGCTCCTGTCGACGAAACTTCTTCAAGTCACGCGCGGTCTGCGATAAAGCGGTCCGGCACGACGCACCGATGATGCGAATCGGGCCGGGAATGGATTCTGCATGCGCATCGCGGTGTGGCGTATGCCCGCTGGCTGTCCTATCTTTGGTACGATGCACGCGTGGATGGAAACTAGGGGATTCGAATGGCTGAAGTTAACAAGGAGAGATTGATGTCCGATATCAGAACCGTCCTCTCGGATGCAGAGGATCTCTTGAAGCAAGCCGCGAATGCCACAGGCGAACGCGCGTCGGAATTGCGCGAGACCGCGCTCTCTCGGCTCAAGCAAGCCAAGGAAAAAGCCGCCGACGTCCAGGTCGTCGTGGTGGAGAAAGGCAAAAAGGCCGCGCGCGCGACGGACGACTACGTGCACGAACATCCGTGGACAGCGATCGGCATTGCTGCCGGGATCGGCGTCGTGGTCGGTCTTCTCATCAACCGCAAGTAATTTGCTCGCGCCGGCCGGCGCGCCAGGTATCGGACAGGCTGACGGCGACCCGTCCCGGGTCAGCCGCGAGTCTGTGCGGCAAGTCGCTGGCGTCGCCTGTTTGCGCGAGGTTACGCGCTCATCCGTCCGAACTTCATGCCAAACGACGACAATCCATCGCCGCATGCCTCCGCCCACCAGCACGGACCGCTGCGGCGAATGCTGAGTTCTCTGTACGCGCTCGCGCAAACGCGGCTCGAACTCATCGGCATCGAGCTCGCGGAAGAGCGCGAGCGCATCCTCGCCGTAGTGTTTCTCGGTCTCATTGCCGTCATGTTCGCGATGATGGCGCTGATCAGCCTGACAGCCTTGATTGCCGTGGCATTCTGGGACAGCTATCGATGGCAGGTTCTCGCTGGCATCACCGGAGTTTATGGAATCGGCGCGCTGCTTTGTGCGCTCAAGGCGCGAAGCGGTTTGCATCAGGCTCCAATCGTTTTTCAATCGACGCTCAACGAGTTCGAGAAAGACCGCGAGATGTTCCGTCAGCCTTGATTGTGGCTGGCCGCTGTTCATTGCTGATTCATTGCTGTTCATCGCCCCAATCGAATCGATATTCACTGCCCGCCATGAGCCAGACTACCGAGCATTACGCACCTGCACGCGGGCACGCTCCCGTCAAGAATCTGAGTTCGCCGCAATTGCGCGCGGTCCGCAAGGAGCTGCTGCTGTTGCGCGCCGAGGTCGAGCGTTCCGAGTTCGTGCACGCGCGTCTGGAACTTCATCACGGACTGTCGAACTTCGGCTGGCTGAAGCTGTTCGTTCCGCGCTTTTCCGGCGGCCGGCAGAGACCGGGCGGCAAGAGCATCAATGCGTCGCTTACCGATTGGTTCTCCGGCCATCCGCTGGTCAGCTCGCTCGCATCGTTGATACTGGCCAAGCCACTTCGCGCAACGCTTGCCGCGGGCGCCAAACCGCTCATCAAGTGGGGCTCGCTCGGCACGGCCGCCTGGGTCGGGTATCGTTTTCTGGCTCAAGCGATTCATCGCCAGCACGAACGGACCTTCGCAACGCCGCGCGACGATACGCCGTAACGCGCCTGGCCCGTGCATGACCGGCATTGCTATCGCATCGAATTGCATTCAGTCGGTCTCCCGGTTCGACGTCAGCGGCGCAATTTTCACGATGCTCTCCGCGGCTTTTATCAACGGGCTAGCCAGCAACCCGGGGCCAGCGCGCCGCGCAGGCCCGCCCGCCGATTCGTACGCTCGCCGTGCACATTCAGAATGAAGGTCCCGCAAGCATCCTCTGCCATTGGGCCTGCCTCGACGGGTCGCGCCTCCAGCGCGTAGTATCCATTCGCGCGGTCTACATCGACGACGTGGAGCCGATAGACGGCCGCGCCGATAGGCGGCACCTGATCGAGTCCGGCTGGCAGAACGGCCGTGCCGCTCGAGCGCGCGTCCGAGCCCGCTTCCAGATACTGCGCCGCGCGATAGAGTGCCATCGCCGCATCGGTGCGGTGGGCGCGTGCCACGTGCTCTCGATAGCTCGGCAGCGCGTAGGCGGCAAGGACTGCGACGATCGCCAACGCCACGACCAACTCGATCAAGGAAAATGCCGCGGTCTGGCGGCCTGGCATGTGCATCGTGTCTTTCGTCTTCAATGCGGTCTCCTCGCGATGCGGCGCCAGTGGCGTGTCTCTTTGCCGGCTTCGCGTACCACGAAGACCTGCGCCCAGGCTTGCGCATCCGCGTTTGCGCCAAAGCCTCTTGCGGTGACCACATAGGCGCGCGCGAGCGGCCGCTCGGCAATGCGCAAGCCTTCGATCAGACACTGAGGAGGCCGGTGCCCAGCGGGCCAGTTCGATAGCGGCGCAAATGCGGCCGCATCGGCGAAGGGATCGCGCTCTTGCCATCGTCCCACTCCGCGGGCAGGCAGCACGAGCGACGCGCGGCCCGCGTCATGCTCGTTCAGACAAAGCTCGAGCGCGGCATTGGCCGCCTGCATGCTGCGCAGTGCATCCTCGAAGTTCGACGTGCGCCGCGCTCCCATGATGGCTGCATCGAAGGAGGCGATGGCCGCAGCGGATACCATCGACGTCAGCATGAGCGCGACGGGCAGCGCGGCACCGGTCGAACGACGGGCGAAAGATCGGATGCGACCGTGCCGTGGCGCTCGATCGTATGCGGACGGATTGCTCATCCGCCCGCCTGTTCGTGATTGCGTATCGCGACGCGCCGCCGGAACACTTGCCGTGCTCGACCATCGAAATGCCTCGGCGCGGCGTGGTGGCAATCGACGTACTGGCCGGGTGCCGCTGCCCGCACCCCGCGTACGCGCACGCAGATATCGACAGCTATCACGTCCTGCCAACCGTCCGGCGCGACCGCGTCGGCCCCGACCGGCTGTGCCGCCCCACGTATCCAATACTGAAAGGCCAATCGTTCGACGCCTGCAACAACCGGTTGTCGGACAAAACCGCCGCTGCCTTCGCAATACAGTTCCGGGGCACCGCCTTCGCGCGATGTAGCGACGAAAAAGCGATTGAGGACGACGGCCGGCTCTCCAGCTCGACCGACGCCCTGCCCCAGGCAATCCGTCGTTTGTCCCGCCTCCGTGGGCCACGTCGCGACGGCATCGTCGACATAGCGGATCGCAATGCCGTCCGACCCACTCGCATCGCGCTGGCAACGAAGGCCGACTTCGGTTTCGACCGGATACCCCGAGGCACAGCCGAAAAGGCCCGGAGCGACATCTTTCGACAGGGCCGGCAATCCAGGCGGAACGAACCCCGCCATTTGGATCTGCTCGCTCATCAGCAACAGGGCCGTCATGCCGGCCTCACGCATCTGCGCTGTATCGGCCGATGCGGTATGAAACTGCCGCGCCGCGCGGTAAAGCGATGCGATCGTCGCCACGACAATGAGCCCCAACGCCGTCGCAACCATCAGCTCGATCAACGTGTGCCCGCCGCGACGCCGTGCCATTGAGTCATGAGGCATCGATTTCACCCTGCGCGAAGTGGCCGGCATCATGGCTCGGCACCGCGGACGAAGGGCGCCACGCTGCACGAAACCTCGGGCGAGGCCAGCTCGGAGGGGCATCCGTCGAAATGCGTCATACGCGTTTCAACGCGTCCCTGGGAACGCGCCCACCGCACCGCGACGAACGCCGCTCCGCCGCCCGCATGGTGTACGGCGATATCGCCGTGCGGCAACACCTGCCTGGCCTGAGCACGCCAATATTCGATTGCGCTCGCGCTCGACGACCGCGCGCGCAAAGCGTCTGCGGCTGATGCCGCGATCAACGAGGCCAGTTCGCGCTGCGCCGAACTTTTCTCGGCACGCACGGCCACGAGCTGGCTCGACACCGCACCAAGAATGGCGAAGGCGGCGATGCCGAGCGCAATCGCAACTTCAAGCAGCGATCCCCCGGTTTGCCGAAGCCGGCTTCGCAGCGCGATGTTCATATCGACCGCCCGCAATCGCCGGTGCTTGCGCGCGCCCTGCCGCCGGCGGCAATCGAAACGCAACGCCTCTCGACGCGCGCGGGCGCGCCATACCGGACGCCGGTCGACGCGACTTCGAAGCTCCGGAATCCGCCGATCACCTGCCCCGCGGGCGGGCGAAATCGGATCGCGTTCGCGGCCCCGCTGATCCGCACGCCAGGCGCGGGAATATGCGTCCGCAGTACCCGGTGTCCGTAACCGGTCTCGAGCATGACGATCCAACCCGTCGCCCAATCGACAGGCGCACGCGCCCGGCCAAAGTCGTATCCGCCATGCGTGCATCGCCCACCGCCCTCACTACGGCAAATCACGACAGGCAACCCCACGCGAACCGCTTCGCTGCGTGCGTACGACATGCTCGCCAATAGCGCTCGCACGCAGGCTTCAACGCGCTGGCGTTGCTGCCACATGGCAAACGACGGTATCGCCAGCGTTGCGAGCAGCAGCATCAACGCGCAGACGATCAGTGTTTCGACGAATGTGAATCCGCGTGCCTGCCGTGCGCGTTGGCCCTCAATGCGCGCCTCGCTTGCGCCGAATCGCATCGTTACGCTCCGTTGATTCGATGCGCTCAAGGTAACGGACGTGCGGGCACACCGCCATCGTCCGTTCGGCCGAGTGGCGAGCGCACCTCGACGCGCCGACAATGGCGCGTCACGTCAACGTGCGGGGGAATGAGACAACGATGAAACGACGAGAAGGATCAACGCTTGCGAGGCGATTTGGCGGGAGCGGCGCGACGAAACTCTTCGATGACGTCCTCGAATTCGGATACATCCTCGAAGCGCCGATAGACCGATGCGAACCGCACATAAGCGATGGTATCGAGCTGACGCAGCTCGTTCATCACGAGCTCGCCCAGGCGCTCGCTGCGCACTTCGCGCTCACCGCTGCCGAGCAGCTGATATTCGATGCGTGCAACCGCCGCATCGATCGCGTCCGCGGCAACCGGGCGCTTTCTCAGCGCCAGCTGCATGCTCGCGACGATCTTGCGGCGATCGAACTCGGTACGGCTGCCATCTTTTTTTACCACGGCCGGCAAATTCAGCTCGACCCGCTCATACGTCGTAAAACGCTTATCGCAGGCCGGGCAGCGGCGGCGCCGCCGAATCGCGGCGCCGTCTTCGGATACGCGCGAGTCGACGACCTGGGTATCCTCGTGCCGGCAAAAGGGGCAGCGCATGGCGGGTCAGCGATAAACCGGAAAGCGCTTGGTGAGCTCGGCTACCTGAGCACGTACGCGCTCGATCGTCGCCGCGTCTTCCGGATGCTCGAGCACATCGGCAATCAGATTGCCCACTTGCTCGGCTTCTTGCGGACCGAAGCCGCGCGTCGTCATTGCGGGCGAACCGAGGCGGATACCGCTCGTGACGAACGGCTTTTCCGGGTCGTTCGGAATCGCGTTCTTGTTGACCGTGATATGTGCCGCCCCCAGCGCCGCTTCGGCCGCCTTCCCGGTAATGTTCTTCGCGCGCAGATCGACGAGCATCACGTGGCTTTCGGTGCGGCCCGATACGATCCGCAGGCCGCGCTTGACGAGCGTCTCGGCCAGCACGCGCGCATTCTCCACAACCCGCTGTTGGTACGCCTTGAATTCAGGCGAGAGTGCCTCTTTGAATGCAACAGCCTTCGCGGCGATCACATGCATCAGCGGGCCGCCCTGAATGCCAGGGAAGATGGCCGAATTGATCTGCTTCTCGTATTCGGCCTTCATCAGAATCACGCCGCCGCGCGGTCCGCGCAGGCTCTTGTGCGTCGTCGTCGTGACGAAATCCGCATGCGGTACCGGGTTCGGGTACACGCCCGCGGCGATGAGTCCGGCGTAGTGCGCCATATCGACCATCAAATAGGCACCCACCGATTTCGCGATCTTCGCGAGCCGCTCGAAGTCGATCTTCAGTGCAAACGCCGATGCGCCGGCGACGATGAGCTTCGGCTTGTGCTCTTCGGCGAGCTTCGCGGCGGCGTCGTAATCGATGTCTTCCGCCTCGTTCAAGCCGTAGCTGACAACATTGAACCACTTGCCGGACATGTTGACAGGCGAGCCATGCGTCAGATGGCCGCCTTCGGCGAGGCTCATGCCCATGATCGTATCGCCCGGCTTGAGCATCGCGAAGAAGACGCCCTGGTTCGCCTGCGAACCCGAGTTCGGCTGCACGTTCGCGGCCTCGGCACCGAAGATCGCCTTCACGCGCTCGATCGCCAGTTGCTCGACCACGTCGACGTATTCGCATCCGCCGTAATAGCGCTTGCCGGGATAGCCTTCGGCGTATTTGTTGGTGAGCTGCGAGCCCTGCGCGGCCATCACGGCCGGACTCGTGTAGTTTTCCGATGCGATCAGTTCGATGTGCTCTTCCTGACGGCGGTTTTCCTGTTCGATTGCTTGCCAGATTTCGGGATCGACGGCAGCAACGGTGCTTTGGGCTCTGTCAAACATACGGATTCCGTTGAAGGTTTACAGGTTGGCCGAAATGCGCGGGATGCATTCGATCGTATGCGTGCACTGGATGGCGGAAGGGCCGGCACTGGCGTGGCGGAAAATTCGAATGGTCGAAAGTCCGTTACACCCGCGAGGCAACCGCCGCAGCGCAAACATACGCGCGCGGTTTTCGGCTGCCCAGGCGAACGGCAAAACGGCACCTTGCGCTTCACGGTGGGTCGCTCCACCTTGACCCCGGAGGGTGTTATCGCCAGTTACGCAAGGGTTGAGCGCGTTAGTGTACTGGCAGCGCAACCAATAGGCAATTGGCAGGCAAAGCCCCCTTCCCGGACGGTTCGCGGCAAGCCTGCGTGCGCGGTTTCGCCCCCCACATCGGGCGCCGAAGGCGCCGCCCGCCCCGTACCAACGCTCGCCGCCCAGCCGAAAGCGTTTAGAAAGAATTCCGGTGCTTCATACCGCGATCGGGAGACCGCGGGTATCATCGGCCCGTTCCGTTTTTCGCCTTCGGTAGTTCTTGCTTATCCCGCCAAGGCCATCAGGCCTGTCGGGTCCGACCAGCCAGGAGCAGCAATGATCGTTTTAGTCACCGGCGCATCCGCCGGGTTCGGCGCCGCCATCGCCCGCATCTTCGTCAAAGGCGGCCATCGCGTGATCGCCACCGCTCGCCGCCTCGACCGCCTGGAAGCGCTCGCCAAGGAACTCGGTCCGGCACTGTTGCCGCTCGAGCTCGACGTGCGCGAGCGCGCAGCGGTGCAAGCATTGCCCGGGCGACTGCCCGCGGAGTTCGCTCAGATCGACGTGCTCGTCAACAATGCCGGGCTCGCCCTCGGCGTTGAACCCGCGCAGCGGGCCGGGGTCGACGACTGGTATCAGATGATCGAGACGAACTGCGCAGGCCTCGCCGCCGTCACGCATGCCGTGCTCCCCGGGATGGTCGAGCGCAATCGGGGCCACATATTCAACCTTGGCTCGACGGCGGGCAGCTACCCCTACTCCGGCGGCAACGTGTACGGCGCAACGAAGGCCTTCGTGCATCAGTTCAGCTTGAATCTGCGCGCGGATCTGGCCGGCACCGCCGTGCGCGTCACGAGCGTGGAGCCCGGCTTGTGCGGCGGCACCGAGTTTTCGAACGTGCGCTTCAAGGGCGACGACGGCAAAGCAGCCGGCGTCTACCGAGACGTGACGCCGCTGTCGCCCGAAGACATTGCCGATTCGATCTACTGGATTGCGACGCGTCCCGCTCACATGAACGTCAACATGATCGAGTTGATGCCGGTGGCTCAATCGTTCGCGGGCCTGTCGGTCCATCGTGGCTGAAACCGGCCGGCAGCACCCCAGCTTCCGTGGCTCATCTGATGGCCGGCGGCCTTGTCCGGCGCCGCCAGGCACTCCCTCGAGATGCAATTTCGAGATGGCCGGACCGGTTCCGGTAAAATGCGCCCATGAACATGCATAGCAGTCGCCCCGCAGCGGGCAGCGGCTTTTTATGGCCGCTGCGCGTGTATTACGAAGATACAGATGCGGGCGGCATCGTCTTTTACGCGAACTACCTGAAGTTCTTCGAGCGCGCGAGAACCGAGTTGCTCCGCTCCTGTGGCGTCGAACAAAGCCGCCTCGATCGGGAGACCGGGATCGTCTTCGTCGTGCGCGGCACGTCGCTCGACTATCGCGCGCCCGCGCGTCTGGACGATGCGCTGACCATCGAGAGCCACATCGAGCGGCTTGGCCGCGCGAGTGTCGATTTCATGCAGCACGCGTGGTGCGACGATCGCCTCCTTGTCACGGGTGAGATTCGCGTTGCATGCATCGAGCGCGCGACGTTCAAGCCCGCGCCGATTCCTGCCGACGTGCTCGCGGCGCTGCGGCGAGGCGTGGGCGTAATGCACTCCGGGATGTCAACGGCCGATGCATGAACACCGTTGAGAGTTCGTCCGTGAACTTGTATTGTCCGCATCGTTACCAAACGAGGCCCGGCTGCGCGCGCTGCCGAGGCTTTCAAGTTGCCGACTGGGAACCGCTTCGGCGGCTTACAACATGTGAAGCCTGCCATTCGGACGCAAAAGCAAAATATCTATGAATAACGCACAAGATCTATCGATTATTTCTCTTGTCCTCAACGCGAGCGTGCTCGCGCAGGCCGTCATGGGGCTCTTGCTGCTGCTGTCCCTGATGTCCTGGACGTTCATCTTTCGCAAGTGGTTTGCCATTCGGCGCGCCCGCGCGCAAACTGAACAGTTCGAACGCGACTTCTGGTCGGGCGGCGATCTGCAAGCGCTCTATCAGAGCGCCGCGAACAACCGCCATACGATCGGCGCGCTAGAACGAATTTTCGAATCGGGCATGCGTGAGTTTTTGAAAGGCAAAGAGAAGCGCCTGAACGACCCGGGCGCGATTCTCGATGGCGCCCGCCGTGCCATGCGCGCGGCGTTTCAGCGCGAGATGGATGCGCTCGAAGCGAACCTAGCGTTTTTGGCATCGGTCGGCTCGGTGAGCCCGTATATCGGTCTCTTCGGTACCGTATGGGGGATCAGGAACGCCTTTCGCGGTCTCGCGAACGTGCAGCAGGCCACGCTTGCGAACGTCGCGCCCGGCATCGCCGAGGCGTTGACTGCGACGGCGATCGGCCTTTTCGCCGCAATTCCCGCCGTGGTGGCCTACAACCGTTACGCGCACGACATCGATCGCCTCGCGATCCGCTTCGAAACGTTCATCGAAGAGTTCTCGAACATCTTGCAGCGCCAGGCGCACTAAGGAGCACGCGATGGCCGGCTCGACCAATCGTTCATCCATGCGCGGCGGCCGTTCCCGCCGCGCCATGTCCGACATCAACGTCGTTCCTTACATCGACGTGATGCTGGTGCTGCTCGTGATCTTCATGGTCACCGCGCCGCTCGTCGCACCGTCGATCGTCAATCTGCCCACAGTCGGCGGCGCCGCGCCGCAGCAACAAACGCCGCCGGTCGTGGTCAATATCGGCGCGGACGGCAAGATGAGCGTCCGTTACAAGGACGACGCGGGCGCCGCGCAACAGGAACAGATGACCCGCGCCGAGCTGAACGGCTTCGTGACTGACCGTGAAGCATCCCACCCGGATCAGCCGGTCGTGATCGCGGCTGACAAGACGGTCAAATACGAAGCGGTCATGCAGGTCATGTCGGATTTGAAAGCACGCGGCGTCAAGCGCGTGGGGCTGCTCGTTAAATCGCAATGAAACCCGGTAAGTCCGATTCCTTCCCCCCGCAGCCGCCCCGCGAACGCGGGACGACGCGCGCGTTCACGCTCGCGCTTTTGATGCACGTGTTGCTGGGGTTGTTCCTTTATCACGGCATCCATTGGCAAAACAGCACGCCCGCGGGGGCCGAGGCCGAGCTGTGGACCGATATCCCCCAACAGCAAACGCCGCCTCCCCCCGCGCCTCCTGCGCACGTAGCTCCGCCCGCCCCGCCGGTGCCGGACGAGCAGGCCGACATCGCGCTCCAGGAGAAAAAGCGCCAGCAGCAGGAAGCGGCCGCGCGAGCCGCATTGCTGGCGGAACAGGAACGTCAGCGGCAAATTGCTGAACAAGAGGCGCAGGCGAAACGACAACGCGAGCTCGCCCAGCAGCAGGAACTGGCCGCGCAAAAGGCGGCGGCGGACAAGCTCAAAAAGCAGCAGGCGGAGAAGCTCCGTCAGCAGCAATTGGCCGAGCAGCAAAAGCAGGAGCAGCTCAAGCAACAGAAGGAAGCGGAACTCAAGCAACAACAGCTCGAGGCCGAGAAAGCGGCAAAGGCCAAGGCGCTCGCGCAACAGCAGCAACAGGCGAAGCAAAAACTCGATCAGGAACGCCGCGCACGGCTGGCGCAGTTGCAGGGTCTGGCGGGCGAGAGTTCGACGGGTAACGGTCTCGCCAAGAGCGGCGGCGGTACGGGCTCGGGCGGCACGGCCGCATCGCCGGGCTACGCCGACAAGGTCAAACGCCGCGTGCGCCCGAACATCGTCTGGGCAGGCGAGACCGAGGGACTGGAAACGGTGATCGCGGTCCACTGTTCCCCAACTGGCACACTGCTTTCGGCTACCGTGACGCGTGGCAGTGGCAACGCCCAATGGGACGACGCCGCGTTGCGCGCCGTTCAGCGCTCCGATCCGATGCCGCTCGACGATAACGGACGCGCACCGGCAAGCTTCACGATTACGATACGGCCGGCCGGCTGACGGGGGACAAACGCCAATCGTATGACGAATAGGGCGATCTATCAGGAACGATTCCTGCCTCCGCCGGTCTCTTTGCTGTTGTGACAACTTCTTGTTTTTCGGGAATTCGACGCATGAGTTTGATGACAAAGCTTGGTTTGCGAACTTTACTGGCCACCTGCCTGATCACGGCGGGCGGCGTAGCCCACGCGCAATTGAACGTGCTGGTCACGGGCGTCGGGTCGACGCAATTTCCGATCGCAACGGCAAATTTCGCCAATGAAACGAGCGCGCCGCAGCAGATCAGTGCGATCGTGCGCGACGACCTGAAGCGCAGCGGCAAATTCACGAACATCGATGCGGGCAGCGCACCCGTGTCCGAAACCGATTCGGTCGACCTGGGCAGTTGGAAGGCCAAAGGCGCCGATGCCTTCGTGGCGGGCAGCGTAACGCGTAGCGCAAACGGCACGTACGAGGTGCGCTTCAAGCTTTACGACACGGTCAAGCAGCAAAATCTCGGCGGCCTTTCGTTGACCACGCCGGAAAGCGGCCTGCGCATGACCGCGCACAAGATCGCCGATTACATCTATCAGAAGCTGCTCGGCACGCGCGGCGTATTCGCGACGCGGCTTTCCTATGTCGTGAAGAGCGGCAACCGCTACTTGTTGCAGATCTCCGATTCGGACGGTCAGAACGTTCATGTCGCGTTGTCGAGCCCCGAGCCGATCATCTCGCCGGCGTGGTCGCCTGACGGCACGAAGGTGGCGTACGTATCGTTCGAAAAACGCAAGCCGATCGTTTATGTGCACGATTTGCCGACGGGCAAGCGCGTCATCATCTCGGACCAGAAGGGCAACAACAGCGCGCCCGCATGGTCGCCGGACAGCCGCACGCTGGCGGTCGCGCTCTCGCGCACAGGTAACACGCAGATCTTCGCCGTCAATGCGGACGGCAGCGGGTTGCGACGTCTGTCGCAAAGCAGCTCGATCGATACCGAACCGAACTATTCGCCTGACGGGCAATGGATTTATTTCACGAGCGATCGCGGCGGCCAACCGCAGATTTACCGGATGCCCGCGCAAGGCGAACAAGCCGGCGCGGCGCAGCGCGTGACCTTCACGGGCAGCTATAACACGAGCCCGCGTATCAGTCCGGACGGCAAGCAACTCGCGTATATTTCGCGCGTCGGCGGCGCCTTCAAGCTCTATGTGCAGGATTTGCAAAGCGGCGTGGCAACGGCGCTTACGGACACGACACATGACGAATCGCCGAGCTTCGCGGCGAACGGTCAGTACATCCTTTACGCCACACAGGTGAACGGCCGTGGCGTGCTGGCCGCAGTATCGACGGATGGTCGAACGCGGCAAATCCTGTCCGTTCCGGGCGGCAGCGTACGCGAGCCGTCCTGGGGTCCGTTTATGCAATGACACACAAGGAGAGTAAGAAATGATGTCGAAACTTCGTATGGTGTTTGCAGCGTTGCTCGTGGGCGCGTTGGCAGCCTGCCATTCGGGTGTGAAGCTCAATGACAAGGGAGCCGCCGGCAACGTCGGCCAGCAGCCGAATCCGAACGCTGTCGCGCCCGTCACCGTCGATGAACTGAACAATCCGAACAGCCCGCTCGCCAAGCGCAGCGTGTACTTCGACTTCGACAGCTATTCGGTGAAGGA
>CBJLAJ010000076.1:0-24824 GCA_966421005.1 uncultured Paraburkholderia sp. | reverse complement strand
AGCGAGGAATCTTTGAATCGACTGCATCAGCCAATGCTTCCAGGTATGGTCGAGCTACCCGAGCCCGAGGTCGACTGGTATCCGGATTGGCTCTCTCCTGCCACGGCTGGCGATATGCTCGAACGATTGAAGGAAGAGGTGGTTTGGAAGCAGGATTCGATCGGTACGCCGGGTGGCGTCAAGCCGTTGCCCCGACTGACTGCTTGGCAGGGAGAGCCGGGCGCCGTCTATATCTATTCAGGAATCCGAAACGAACCGCTACCCTGGTCGACGACTGTGCTGGTACTCAAAAATCTCGCCGAAGAGGTGACGCGTGCGCATTTCAACAGCGTTCTGCTCAATCGCTATCGCAGCGGCAACGACAGCATGGGATGGCACGCCGATCGCGAACGGGAACTGGGGCCTACGCCCGTCATCGCGTCCGTGAGCCTCGGGGCGGCTCGTCGCTTCGACCTACGTCATAACGGGACGGGCACGATCCGGACTTTCGAATTGACCAGCGGTAGCCTTCTCGTGATGCGGGGCAGTACCCAGGCCCAGTGGCGGCATCGCGTGCCCAAGGCGCCGGCGGTGCAAGGCGAGCGCATTAACCTTACCTTTCGTTGGGTGTCCTCGTAATAGCGCAAACTTTTAATAAAAATCTAAAAAGTTTATGCGCATAAGGTTGCCGGAGTTCGGGGCCGTAGATCCATTCTCGCAACGTGGCCTCGGCCAAACGAAGCAGAAAAAAGCGGCCCGCCGAACATTGCCGAGCGGGCCCAGGAGGGTTGGCCTCGAGATAGCCAAGGCCGACTATACCGAGCGCGGCGAGCAGTAGGCTCATCGGTAAGGAAGTGAAAAAAAACTCGCCGGGGGCGAGTTGGTTTTCGGGCCTTGCTGCGGCGCATCAATTCGGAAACACGCTGTTCTCCGGAAGAACCGATTTCTTTTCGACAGCTTGCAGCCGCCACAACCCTCCAGTGGACAATCGTTTGGTCGGACACGACCACTCGGCGGTGCCTTGCGCAGCCGCCACGCGTTCGTCGCGGTCGACGTAGAGCCCGCTCAGGGTGCAAACCGGGGTCGAGTTCTCGGGAGGGCAGAGCTTTGTGACGCCATCCTCGTCGCGCATGTCGCCCCACGCTGGAAGGTCGATTCCGTCATGCGACTCTCTTGACCAGACATGCTCCTTGGTGTCGAGCCACAGCACCGCGTAATCATGATTGACAGTGGGATCGGGACCATTGATCAGAATCGTGAGTCTCATTGGAAATCGCTCCTGACAAAAACGTTTTTGCGACGCCGCGCGCGAGTAGCGAGTCCCTCGGGAGCGGGCGTCGGATTTCGATCCGGGCTGAAACTACACTCTAGGAAAAATCAAAGACGGCCGCTACTGCATTTATGTCGCGATGCGGGTCATCCTTGACGGGGGCGGCCGAGACGTTCGAGCGTCAGCGCGTCGAATTCGCCGCCGAAATACTTCGACAGCGCTCGCAGGAACTCCGCATTGTCATCCGTGGCATGCGCGAAGAGCGTCATAGATGACCGGAATTTGAGGTCGTCGGGGTAGCCGAAGATCTGCTCGATGGGCTGCTCTTCGATGTCATTGACCCATCGCGTGCACTCTCTGAGCCGAGGGCCGAGTACAGGATGATTCACATAAGCGCGCGCTTCTTCGAGCGAGGCAATCGCGAAGTGCTGTGCGGTGGGACTCTTGCCGAGTCCAGCGATTTGCGGAAAAACGAACCATATCCAATGCGTGCGTTTGCGACCAGAGCGCAACTCAGCGCCGACCTGCTCGTACACAGGCGTCTGCGCGTCGACGAACCGCTGTAAGGCGTGCCCTCCCTGTTGTACGTCGCTCATTTCGCAGTCCTCCCACACAATCCTTCAACGTTCACGATCGGCTCACGATACGTTCCATTGCCCACGAAAGAGGGCCGCCGCCAATTCGGGGTTCGATGGCCAGTAGCCGTGGATGTAAGACGCAAAGATCGGGCCGTGACGAAATATGCGTTCGCCCGGGTCGTCGGACGATGCCCGTCGTGTGTGGCCGACGGGGGCGAGCGGCGTATCGAGGCGCGAATAATGGAACGTGTGGCCAGTCATGATGCCATGCGGCGTCGCGATCTCCTGCATGCCCAGCGCCGCGAGCCGCGTTTGCATCGCCGCATGTCCGGGCACGATGCCCAGCATGGGATGTTTCGCACCCGCGGTGTCGGTCAGGCCTTCGAGCAGATAGAGCATCCCGCCGCATTCGGCAACCAGCGGCTTGTGTGCCGCGACGTGCGCCCGGATCGAACGGCCCGTACTCGTGCTCGTTGCAAGCGCCTCAGCGTGGAGTTCCGGGTAGCCCCCCGGAAGATAGACTGCGTCGGCCTCGGCGGGCACTGGCTCGTCCGCCAAGGGGGAAAAATAGCTTACGCGGGCACCGAGCGCCTCGAGCAGCGCGACATTCGCCGGATAGATGAACGAAAAGGCGGCGTCGCGCGCGATGGCGATATGCATTCCATATAGCAAAGCGGGTGGGGTAGCGGAGGGCTCCGGTTGAAACTCCACGGGCGGGGGGAGGTCCGCCAGTGCTGTCTGCGACAGGGCATCCGCCGCTTTGTCTATGCGCGTTTCGATGCCAGCGATTTCGTCTGCTTGATGCAGCCCGAGATGTCTCGATGGCAACCCGATCTCCTCAGACGGCGCCACGTAGCCGAGCCATCTCAGGTCGCTCGGCAGGGCCGCTTCGAGCATCTCGGCATGGCGCGCAGAGCCGACGTGGTTGGCAAGCGCACCAAAAAATGGCACATCCGAACGATAGTGAGCGAGGCCGAAAGCGACCGCGCCGAATGTCTGCGCCATCGCTTTGGCGGAGATGACGGCGACAACAGGCACGCCGAACTTCGCGGCGAGGTCGGCGCTGCTCGGTGTTCCATCGAACAGCCCCATCACGCCTTCGATCAGAATCAGATCCGAGCGTTCGGCCGCTTCAGCGAGCAGGCGGCGGCATCCGGGTTCGCCGACCATCCAGAGATCGAGCGAGAACACTGGCGCGCCGCTGGCGCGCGCGAGAATCATCGGGTCGAGAAAATCGGGTCCCGCTTTGAAGACTGTCACGCGCCGCCCCTGTCGGCGGTGCATTCTGGCAAGCCCCGCGGTCATGGTCGTCTTGCCCTGGCCCGACGCCGGTGCGCTGATAAAAAGAGCGGGACACGCAGGCATTGTCAAAACTCCACGCCGCGCTGAGCTTTCACGCCCTGTTCGCGATAAGGATGCTTGACGAGGCGCATCTCGGTGACGAGGTCGGCGGCTTCGATGAGTGCATCGGGCGCGTGGCGTCCGGTTACCACGACATGCTGCATCGGCCCGCGGGCTTGCAGTACGCCGATCACCTCGTCGAGCGGCAGATAGTCATACTTGAGGACCGTGTTGAGCTCGTCGAGTATGACCATTCGATATTCGCCGCTTCGAATCATCCTGACCGCTTCGTTCCAGCCCTTACGAGCGGTTGCGATATCGGCTTCGCGGTCTTGCGTATTCCAGGTATAGCCGTCGCCCATGGTGACGAAATCGCATTGCGGATGGCCACCCAGGAAATCGCGTTCGGACGTATGGAGCGCGCCCTTGATGAATTGGACGATGCCGATGCGCTCGGCGTGCCCGAGCATCCGCACCGCCATGCCGAACGCCGCCGTGCTCTTGCCCTTGCCATTGCCGGTGTGGACGATCAAGAGGCCCTTTTCGTGGGTGGCGGCGGCTTGTTTTTTCTCGTGGCCTTCGCGGCGGCGTTGCGTCATGCGTTGATGCGATTCGGTATCGGTTTTCATTTGACGATCTCGGGTGGTGTCTGATAGGGCGCCGCTGCTATGGCGACGGTCACGCCGCCGTACGCCTGCTTCGCCGCGATGAGGCGGCCGCCCGGAACGGCCAGCAGCGCACACGGTTCGCATACTGCGCGAGTACCGACATGAGCGCGGGTGACCGAGGAGCGCGCGAGCGCCTCATGTTCGTCGAGGAAACGCTCGATCGTCTCGCTCGAAAACGCAGTGAGCGCGATGCCGTGATGTGTCGCAAATGCAAGCAGTGCCGGTTCTTCGGCTTTCGATGCAATCGTGGCAATGTGCTTCACGTGTTCGAGCGGGATATCGTTCAGTGCCGCGCCGACGGCGGATTCGATCTCTTCGACTGTGATCCCGCGCCGGCAGCCAATGCCGAGCGCGAGTTCCATTCGTGAAGGGTGGGACGAGAGATGCTCCATGTCGGCTTGGGCGCTGGCGCGCGGCGCCTGATGTCATGTATAGCGGTGCTGATCGAACAGTACGCGTTGCTGCGCAAACCGTCACAAGCGAGTTGAACGAATGACCGCCTGCGGCGCGGCCATAAGATAGCATAGGCAATGCCGCGGGCGCGTGCGCCTACTGGCGGGCTCGAGCCGGGCGCGCTCCTTGACGCTCGCTGAGACCGCCCTTACACTCGCACCCAATCTGGTGCTCGTGCGCGCATTCCTGCGCGTGCAGTTAAACGGGAAACAGGCGCGCGTGCGGGCGGACCATGCCGGCACGATCAACCTGTGCTGCCCCCGCAACGGTGAGCGAGCGCATCGCGAAAGCGATGCAGAGCCGGCTTCGACGCATGCACGCAAGGCCGTGTATGCGGGCAACCACTGCGCAAGAAACAACATCACTCGCGCGGGAAGGTGAAGCGGCGCTTTCGTCAGCCCGGATACCGGCCAGAGGAAAGGCGAATGTCGCGGTGGGCGACATGCCAGCCAGGACTGCTTCGCTTTTTGCGTTGTCATCGCTTCATTGCACCTGCATTCTCCTGCTTCGATCGAATTCGGCTTTGCCATCGGCCGGAGCCGGCAACGCAATGAACTGTGCGATATCTGTACTGCGCAGGGCGCGGCACGTCCATGTCAATCCGTTTCGATCGCCACAGGGGGCGACTGTGCTCAAGTCCGTCGCGGGGCTTTTCAGCGAGAGTTCCACCACGCTGCGCAACAAAGTGCTCGGCATCTATGCCGTATTGCTCGCATTCAATACCGGAGCCTGGGTCTGGGCCCTCATCGCTTTCCGCGGTCAGCCGGTGCTGCTCGGCACGGCGTTGCTCGCATACACGTTCGGCCTTCGTCACGCTGTCGATGCGGACCACATCGCCGCCATCGACAATGTCACGCGCAAGCTGCTGCAAGAACGCCGTAATTCGCTCGGTGCAGGGTTTTTCTTCTCCCTCGGACATTCGACGGTGGTCGTGCTGATGTCCATTGCCGTTGCGTTGACCGCCGCGACGTTGACTACGCATTTCTCGCAGCTGAAGTCGATAGGCGCCGTTATCAGTACCTGCGTATCGGCGTTCTTTCTCTTGACACTGGCTGCTGCCAACATGGCGATCCTGCTGTCGGTCTGGCGTACGTTTCGCGCGGCCCGTCGCGGCGAATCGATTGTCGAGGAAGACCTGGATCTGCTGCTCGGCGGGCGCGGTCTGCTCGCGCGCTTGTTTCGCCCGCTGTTCAAACTCGCTTCGCGTAGTTGGCATCTCTATCCGATCGGGCTGCTGTTCGGGCTGAGCTTCGATACGGCCACCGAAGTCGCGCTGTTCGGCATTTCGGCCACGCAGGCGTCCGGCGGAATGTCGGTCTGGTCCATCGTTGCGCTGCCGCTGCTTTTCACGGCCGGCATGTCGCTCGTCGATACGACCGATGGCATCCTCATGACGGGCGCATATCGCTGGGCATTCGTCCGGCCGATTCGCAAGATCTACTACAACATGACGATCACGTTCGTCTCCGTGGCGGTCGCGCTTGTAATCGGCAGCGTGGAAGTGCTGGCGCTTCTCGCGGACAAGCTTCAGTTAAAAGGCGTGTTCTGGGAGTTCATCGGGAGCGCCGCCGATCGTTTCGGTTTGCTCGGCTATTTCGTGATCGGCATCTTTCTGGTCAGTTGGGCCGTCTCCGCGCTGATCTACCGGGTCAAACGCTATGACGAGATCGACGTGACGCTGTCGGCCTGAGCCCGCCGCCGGCGAGACATTTTCGAACGATATCGAGGTATTGATGCAAACTTCTATGCGCAAGATTCCTGTGACCGTCGTCACGGGTTTTCTCGGCAGCGGCAAAACCACTTTGTTGCGCCACATTCTGCAAAATGCGAGCGGTGCGCGCATTGCGGTCATCGTCAACGAGTTCGGCGAACTCGGTATCGATGGCGAAATTCTCAAAGGCTGTGGCATCGGTTGCGAGGAAGACGGCCCGGGTGGCACGCTGTATGAACTCGCCAATGGCTGTCTTTGCTGCACGGTACAAGAGGAATTCTTCCCAGTGATGGAGGCGCTCGTCGAGCGTCGCGACACCATCGAACATGTGCTAATCGAAACGTCGGGCCTTGCATTGCCAAGGCCGCTCGTACAAGCCTTCAACTGGCCGGCGATCAAGAACGCCTTTACTGTCGACGCGGTAGTGACCGTCGTCGATGGACCGGCCGTGGCGAGCGGTCAATTTGCGGCCGACCCGGTGGCCGTCGAGCGCGAGCGTCGGGCCGATCCGAATCTCGACCACGAATCGCCTTTGCACGAACTGTTCGAGGATCAACTCTGCGCCGCCGACCTCGTGGTGCTCAACAAGACGGACTTGCTCGACGATGCCGGAATGGCCGCCGTCGAGGCGCTCGTGCGCGAGGAAATCCCGTCGCACGTGAAGGTCGTGCGTGCGCATCGGGGCGAGCTCGATTTGCAGGTGCTGCTCGGACTTCAGGCGGCGTCGGAGGAGACCATCCATCTGCGCACGGACCACCACGGCTCCGTCGACGATGCGGATCATCATCACGACGAATTCGACTCAGTCGTGGTCGAGGGTAGCGTGAATTCGCGCGAACAGGCCATTGCGGCGCTGGCGCGGCTCGTCGAGACGCACACGATCTATCGGGTCAAAGGGTTCGCCGCATTGCCGGGTGCACCGATGCGGCTCGTGATTCAAGGTGTCGGACGCCGGTTCGACAGTTATTTCGATCGCCGATGGCAGGCCGGTGAGGCTGCCGCGAGCCGCTTCGTGCTGATCGGCGCGGACCTCGATCCAGCCGCGCTGCAGCGCGCGTTCGATGCCGCGCTCAGTGCACCATTGCAACCGGCCTGACGCTTCATGCATTTGCTCAGAACCGTCCCTGGAGGCTTCGTCGACGATACCGCCGGTGTCGTGCGAATCGATCAGCGCCCGGCAGAGATCGTCGTCATGAGTTCGGCCGATACGACGCTCTCTTTGCTGGCGAGCGTGGTCGAGCGAATCGGCGCGGGCTTTCCAAGCCTGCGGCTCGCGAATCTGGCCTATCTGCGGCAGCCTGCGTCGATCGATTTTTATATCGACGATGTGCTTCAGCATGCGCGCATCATCGTCGTCGATCATCTCGGTGGCGAGGCATATTGGCCCTATGGTATCGAGCGGCTCGTCGAGCTGGCCAGGCGTCGAAAGCAGATGCTGGTCATGTTCTCGGGCGACTTGCAGGAGGACGAGAACCTCATTGCCAAAAGCACGGCCGATGCCACGTTCACGCGGCTTCTTTGGCGCTATTTGCGCGAGGGCGGCCCCGCCAACGCACAGGCGTTTTTGCGTGCGATCGGCCGGCACGCGTTCGGCTGGGGAGACGAACCGCCGCCACCCGCGATACTGCCGGCTGCGTCGCTCTATCATCCTTTGCACGACACGCCGAGTATTGCCGAATGGAAGACGCGCTGGCGAGCCGGAGCGCCCGTCGTCGCGATACTGTTTTATCGGGCGCACTTGCAGGCGGCCAATACTGCGGTGTTCGACGCCTTGATCGAGGCGCTCGAAGCCCGGCAATTGAATCCGTTGCCGATTGCCGTCACCTCGTTGAAGGATGAGGTGAGCCGCGATGTGGTCGGGCACCTGTGCTCGCAACACGAGGTGGCGCTCGTATTGAACACGACCGCATTTGCCGCGTCCGCCATCGACGACCCGGAACCGATGGCGCTAGCCGGCGATGCGCCCGTCATGCAGGTCATCCTGAGCGGCAGTAATCGTGCCGATTGGCTCAAGGACAATCAAGGGCTGCATGCACGCGACATTGCGATGCATGTGGCGCTGCCCGAAGTCGACGGTCGAATCATTACGCGCGCGATCAGCTTCAAGGGGCTCGCGTATCGGTGTCCGCACACCGAGGTGGATGTGGTGCGCTATCAGCCCGATGCCGAGCGCATTGCGTTCGTCGCCGAGCTCAGCCGCCGATGGTGCCGCTTACGCGGCATCGCCAATTCGCAAAAGAAGCTTGCGCTCGTGTTGGCCAACTATCCGACGAGCGAAGGACGTATCGGCAACGGCGTGGGACTCGATACGCCGGCTTCGGTCGTATCGATTTTGTCGATGTTGCGCGACGAGGGCTACGGTGTGGCCGAATTGCCGGAAAACGGCGATGCGCTGATGCGCATGCTCACGCAAGGAGTGACGAACGAGCCGTCTGTCAGGGATTTGCGTCCTGCGCTGCAAAGCTTTGCACTCGAAGACTACCGGGCCTGCCTGGGCACGTTGCCGGCCGAGGTAGTCGAGGCGTTGGAGAAAAAATGGGGGCCGCCCGAACACGATCCGACAATCCGCCGCGGGCGCTTCGTGATCGCGGGATGGCGGTGCGGGCACGTGTTCATCGGCATTCAGCCCGCGAGAACGCGCGAGGCAGGCGATTACGCGAGCTACCACGATGCTGAGCTCGTTCCGCCGCATGCTTACCTGGCCTTCTATTTCTGGCTGCGCGAGCGGTTCGGCATCGACGCCATCGTCCACGTCGGCAAACACGGCAACCTCGAATGGCTGCCGGGCAAGAGCGTGGCGTTGAGCGACAGTTGCTGGCCCGATCTCGTGCTCGGGCCGATGCCGCATCTCTATCCGTTCATCGTCAACGATCCTGGCGAGGGCGCGCAGGCGAAACGGCGCGCACAGGCGGTCATCGTCGATCATCTGATGCCGCCGCTCACGCGCGCCGAAAGCTATGGGCCGCTGCAGGACCTCGAGCGGCAAGTCGACGAGTACTACGACGCGTTGATGGTCGATGCGCGGCGCGCGAAGCTGCTGCGTCGTACGATCCTCGCGACCGTCGTCGAACATCGGCTGCATGAGGAACTGAGTATGGCCGAGCCGCGCGGCCAGGACGACGAAGACGCCTTGCTCACACGCGTCGACGCGTGGCTTTGCGAGCTCAAGGAGGCACAGATTCGCGACGGGCTGCATACGTTCGGACATTCGCCGCGGGCGCAACAACGGCTCGATACGTTGCTCGCGCTCGGACGTTTTCCGGCGGGCGACGGTCGTGGCGCCAATGCCGGTTTGATCGATGCGCTTGCGCAGGATCTCGGCATCGCGCATCTGTTCGATCCGTTGAGTGCCGAGTGGTCCACGCCGTGGACCGGTCCGCGGCCGCCGTTGCTCGCGCGGACAAGCGCCGCGGCATGGCGTCACAACGGCGATGCGCGCGAGCGGCTCGAGCTGCTGGCCGCTGCGTTGTTGAACGGGACGATCGAGGCGGACGGCGAGCGAGCGGCGGCGCCGGAGCCGCTCGTGCAGCTCACTTCGCTCGCGCTCGGGGCGCTTTCTTCAGGCGAACTCCCGCTGACCGAGCGCGTGCTCGAGCGTCTGCGCGAGGATGTGCTCCCGCGGCTCGATGCCTGCGGCACATTGGAGCTCGAGAACCTGAAGCGCGGGCTCGAAGGTCGGTTCGTTCCGCCAGGGCCCAGCGGTTCGCCCTCGCGGGGACGGCCCGATGTACTGCCGACGGGGCGCAACTTCTATACGGTCGATACGCGGGCGATTCCGACTCAATCGGCTTGGGCGCTGGGGCTCAAGTCGGCGAAGCAAATGATCGAGCGTCATCTGCAAGACCACGGCGACTACCCGCGCGCGATCGGTCTTTCAGTGTGGGGCACCGCGACGATGCGCACGGGCGGCGACGACATCGCCCAGGCCTTTGCGCTGATGGGTGTGCGTCCGAAATGGGCGGCAGGCAGCCATCGCGTGACCGACTTCGAGATTTTGCCGGCGGGTGTGCTCGAGCGTCCGCGCATCGATGTCACGCTGCGCGTGTCGGGCTTCTTTCGCGATGCGTTTCCGAATGTGATGCATCTGTTCGATGCGGCCGTGCAAGCGGTGGCCGAACTCGATGACGAGCCGGAGGACGTCAATCCGATACGAGCGCGCGTGCTGCGCGAACGCGACGCATGGATCGCCCGCGGCGTCGATGCCCGCGAGGCCCGGGAGCGCGCGGGCTGGCGCGTGTTCGGTGCGAAGCCCGGTGCGTATGGAACGGGCCTGCAGCAGATGATCGATACGGCGCAGTGGCAAAGCGATGCCGATCTGGCCGTTGCCTATCGCGAATGGGGCGGTTACGTCTATACGCAAAAACGAGCCGGCGAGGCGGCGCGCGGTGCGTTTGCGACACGGCTGGCAGCGATCGATGTCGTGCTTCACAACCAGGATAATCGCGAGCACGATCTGCTCGATTCGAACGACTACTATCAGTTCCAAGGTGGCATGGCAGTGGCCGTGCGCCACTTTGCCGGCACGCAGCCGAGCATCTATCACGCCGATCACAGCAATCCGTCGGTGCCGCGTGTGCGGCCGCTCAGCGAGGAAATCGCTCGCGTCATCCGTTCGCGCGTCGTCAATCCGAAATGGATCGAGGGGATCAAGCGCCACGGCTACAAGGGCGCGGCCGAAATGGCGGCGACGGTCGACTATCTGTTCGGCTACGATGCGACCGCGCGCGTGGTGGCGGATCACCAATATGCGCTCGTCTCGGATGCCTATCTGAACGACGCCGATACGCGCGAGTTTTTACAGCAACATAATCCGCACGCGCTTCACGCCATTTGCGAGCGGCTGCTCGAGGCGATCGGGCGCGGTCTATGGCAAAACCCCGGTGCCCATCGAGATCGAATCGGGTCCCATTTGCTCGCGAGCGAGCAGCACATCGAAGGATTGTCCCAATGAATGCGTCGCTGCGCTCTCCAATGCCGAACCCTTATCCCTTTGCGGCGCTGATCGGACAGCAGGCGTTGCAAGAAGCACTGTTGCTCGTGGCGGTCGATCCGGGCATCGGCGGTGTGCTCGTGAGCGGGCCGCGCGGCACGGCGAAGTCGACAGCGGCTCGCGCGCTGGCGGAACTGCTGCCGACGGGCCGATTCGTTACTTTGCCGCTCGGCGCAAGCGAGGAGCGGCTCATCGGTACGCTCGATCTCGATGAAGTATTGCGTGGTGGTTCGGTTCGGTTTTCTCCGGGGCTGCTCGCGCAGGCACACGAGGGGGTGCTGTATGTCGATGAAGTCAATTTGCTGGCCGATGCGCTCGTGGATGCGCTGCTCGATGCGGCCGCGAGCGGGATGAATGTCGTCGAACGGGATGGTGTTTCGCACTGCCATGAGGCGCGGTTCGTACTCGTCGGCACGATGAACCCCGAGGAGGGTGAACTGCGGCCGCAGTTGCTCGATCGCTTCGGCCTCATGGTCGAGCTCGACAATTGCTTCGATGCTGGCGTGCGCCAACGAATCGTCAAGGCGAGGCTTGCGTTCGATGCGCACCCGGACGGTTTTCGCGAGCGCTGGCGCAGCGAGCAGGACGCACTTGCGCGTCGAGTGAGCGAAGCGCGCGCGGCGCTTGACCGGTTCGAGTTCGACGATGCCGTTCATGCGGCCGTCAGCGAGCGCTGCGTGGCGGCGGCCGTCGACGGCATGCGTGCCGATCTGGTCATGCTGCGTGCAGCGCGTGCGCTCGCGGCATTCGAACAAGCCGCTGCTGTGACGGTCGAGCACGTCGCGCGTGTGGCCGACTCGGTGCTACGGCACCGGCAACGGGAGCGCGCCGCATCCGAGCAGGCACCCTCGAGTGCCATGCCGCCTGAGCACGAAGCGGCGAGCACACCGAATCGATCGAACGAATCCGAGCGGCCAGATCGAGGTCAAGATCGAGCCCGCGATTCGGACGATTTCGGCTACCTTCCGCCTGAGACGACAGGCATGATCGGCGTCAAAGGCGTCGTGCCGTTCGCCATAAAAAAACGCTGAGCCATCGAAAAGGCGCCGCCGCGCATCCGCGCAACGGTTTTCGATGGCTGGAAGGCGCCGGTTTCGCATCGCGTCGCGCGACGGGTTCGCGCGGGGGAGCACGCGTGGCGTGGCCGCGCACGCTTGCTCGCAAGCGCCAAATGCCGTTGCGTGCGGCGCATCTTCGGTTTGCGCGCAATGAATCGGCAGGTGGCGTGCTGCATTGTTTCGTCCTCGATTGCTCGGCCTCCATGCTCTACAACGAGCGGCTCGCGCTGGCCAAGGGCATGCTCGTCGCCTGCTTCGATCGCGCGGCCGCCGCGGGAGCCGAAGTGGCGCTGATCTGTTTCGGCGGCACGCGAGCCGATTTGCGTTTCGGTCCCGCCGTGCCGCGCTGGTGGAACGAGAGATGGCTGGCGCCGGTAGCGGGAGGTGGGGCAACGCCGCTCGCTCACGGTATGGCGACGGCCGAGCGGTTGCTCGCGAGCCGACGCCGGCGCAAGCCGGGGCAGCAGCGCGTGCTCTGGCTGATCACCGATGGCCGGACGCAAGAGCGGCCCGCAAAACCGCTGGCAGCGGACGATATCGTGCTCGTCGACTGCGAACGCGACGTGCCGCCGCTCGGGCGCTGCGCTCAGCTAGCCCGCGAATGGAATGCGGCCTATACGCGGCCGGAGGACATGATCCTGAGCGCGTGACAGGGTGTGCGGACGGGTCTCAGCCTTCGTACCACCGTGGCGTATAGATCCATTCGCCTGCATCGCCCCGAGGCACGCCACGGGTCATCGTCGAGCCGACGATGACAGTCGTGCGCATATCGACCTGCTCGGAGCGCAACGCCCCAAGCGTCGTCGTGACGAGTGCCGCGCCGGGGCGGCCCACATCGCGCCCTAACACCACCCGCGTATCGGGCTGGCGACAGCTCCGGACGATCTCCAGCGCTTTGTCGAGTTGCCACGGGCGCGCCCGCGAAATCGGGTTGTACAACGCGATGACGAGATCGGCTTCGACCGCATGGCGCAGGCGGTTTTCGATGATTTGCCAGGGTTTGAGGTTGTCCGACAGCGAGAGCACGCAGAAGTCGTGGCCGAGCGGCGCGCCCGCTTGCGCCGCGGTCGCCATGGCTGCCGAAATACCGGGCACGATTCGAATCTCGACGGCGCTCCAGCGCGGATCGTGCGCGCCATCGAGCGCTTCCATGACCGCTGCCGCCATGGCGAAGACGCCAGGGTCGCCCGACGAGACTATCGCGACATGCCGCCCCGCGCTCGCGAGTTCGAACGCATGGCGCGCGCGTTGGAGTTCCTCGCGGTTATCACTGCCATGCACGCGCTGGTGAGCGCCGAAAGGGCCGGCCATCTGCAGATACGTTTCGTAGCCGAGAATGTCGGTGGCTTGCGAAAGCGCCGCACGGGCCGCGGGCGCCATGAGCTCTGCGCAGCCGGGGCCGAGTCCGACGACGTCGAGACGGCCACGCGCCTGGCCGAGTGTCAGGGCGTCGATCGGCTCCGCACCGATACCCAGGGCGACACCGTTTTGATGGGGCGCTGGCTCGTGCCGAATCTGCAGGGCGGTGCTCAGCAGCTGCAGTGCGCGTTGCGTCGGCGCTTCGGCCGCGCCCGCATCGGCGAGCCTTGCATCGACGAAACGCAGCGGCACGCCCAACGCGAGTGCGGCTTGCTCGAGCGCCGTTTCGCCAATCCTGTCGATCGGTGCGATCAGCGCTGCAAGCGACGCTTGCGCGAGCCCGTGCGCCTGCATCGCTTCGCGAATGCGCGCGGCGGCCGATTCGGCCGGCCCGTCGATGGCGGCGACCACGGCGTGCGGATGAATGACGAGATCGTTGCCACCGGGTTCGACGATACGCGGCGTAACGCGAACGGTATGGCGTGCCGAGTCCTCTTTGGGCAGCTGGGCGGCATCGAGCCAAGGGGCTTCACCGTCGATATGCAAGCTCGCACCGGCAAGCAGATCGGACACGAAGCGCTTGCCTTCGTCGAGGCTGGCCAACGTGTAGCCGCTGGGCGGGTTCAGCAAGCACGTGCCGAAGCGCAGCTCGCCGCTCGTAGTGATGGCCGGCGCGATGTCGAGTGCCTGAGCGATCTCGCGTGCCAGCACATTGACGCCGGCCAGTCCGCCAAGCAGCGGCACGACGGCGCTGCCATCCTCGGCTACGGCCAATACCGGCGGCTCGACGCCCTTGTTGGCGAGCACCGGTGCGACACATCGGATGACGATGCCCGCGGCGCAAAGCGCAACGATGGGCGTTCCGCTCGAATAAAGTTCGCGCAGGTGCGAAGCGAGTTCGACATACGCGACATCGGCCGTAACACGGCCTTGCAATGCGTGTACCGCGGCGCCCGGCAATACGGCTTGAATACGCCGCGCCATCGCCAACGCACTCGGTCCAAGCACGACGATTGCGGGCGGCGTGGACGTCAACCCTGCCATTTTTCCCCCGGCACGACGAGCAGCGAAAAATAAGGCGACGCCATCGGGTCGACTTCCCCGAGCGGCACGATACGCTGATTGGCCATCGTCGCGCGCTCGACGTAGAGCGCACGCTTGGCCAGCCCCAGTTCTTCGAGCACGCCCCGCACCTTATCGAAATTACGGCCGAGCTTCATGACGACGGCCGCGTCGGAATCCGCCAGCCGGCGCCGCAGTTCGTCTTCCGGCAGCACACCGGAGAGCACCGAAAGGCTTTGGTTGCGATAGACGAGCGGTGCGCCGAGTACCGCCGCGCCGCCCAGCATCGAGCAGACGCCAGGCACCACTTCGACGTCGAAATGCGGCGCGAGGCGATCGTGCAGATACATGTAGGAGCCGTAAAAGAACGGATCGCCCTCGCAAATGACGGCCACGTCGCGGCCCGCATCGAGGTGTCCTGCTACCACTGCGGCCGCCGTGTCGTAGAAATCGGCGATGATCGCTTCGTACGAGAGCGGTGGCGCAAGGGCTTCCGTCGTCACCGGATACACGAGCGGCTCGCGCAGTTGCGAATCGCGCAGGTACCCTTCCACGATTCCGAATGCGTTGCCTTTTTTCCCCTTCGCGACGAAATACGCGACGACAGGTGCCGCTTCGATGAGACGCAACGCCTTGAGCGTGAGCAGCTCCGGGTCTCCAGGGCCGACACCAATGCCGTAAAGCCGTCCTCGGTGGGCCATTATTCGACCTCCGAGGCGAGTGCGTTGACTGCCGCCGCTGCCATGGCGCTGCCGCCGCGCCGGCCGCCCACTGCGACGAACGGCACGCCGCGGCTGTCGGCCGCCAGCATGGCCTTCGATTCCGCCGCGCCGACGAAGCCGACGGGAAACCCGACAATCAGCGCGGGCCGGGGCGCGCCGGCATCGAGCATCTCGAGCAAGCGAAAGAGAGCCGTCGGCGCGTTGCCGATGGCGACGATGCTGCCTGCGAGGTGGGGGCGCCACAATTCGAGCGCCGCGGCCGAGCGCGTATTGCCGGTTTCGTTGGCGAGTGCGGGCACGCTGGGGTCCCCCAGCGTGCAGATCACGGCGTTCGAAGCCGGCAGTCGCGCGCGAGTGACGCCGTCGGCGACCATACGTGCATCGCAAAGGATCGGCGCGCCATGCGCGAGCGCGGCCCTTCCAGCGGTGCCGGCGCCCGCCGAAAACAGCAAGTCGTCGACGATATCGATCATCCCGCAGGCATGGATCACGCGGACTGCCAGCTTCTCGAGGTCGGCGGGGATACGCGAAAGATCGGCTTCGGCACGTATCGTCGCGAACGATTCGCGGTAGATCGCCTGGCCGTCGCGAACGTAGTCAAGCATGGGAATCGGATCTCCGTGCGGCCGTGCCAAGGGTGGCGGCGGCTTCTTCGATGGTGAGACGGGTGGCAAGGCGACGTCCGAACCGCTCGGCGGCTATCGCGTCGTCAGCGGATGGGGCGGTCGGTGCGGCGCTCGAATGCTCGCCTTTGCTTCGCGCGTCCGAATCTGCGCCTTCGCCTTCGGTCGATGCCACTCCCTGGTACACGTCGTAGCGGCCCGGCGCGACAGCGAGGAGCGTATAAGGCGCGCGATGGGCCGCGGCGCAGGAGCGGGTGCAGCCGCTCAGATGCACTTCGACGCCGTCCGGCAGCCGTGCGGCCAGCGCGAGTGCATCGGCTTTCGTATCGGCATGGCTCTTCGCGCAACCCGATGACCCGGCGCACGCAATCGAGCGTGCCAGCGGGTGCGTCGCATCGCGCAGCAGGCCGAGGGCGTCGAGACCGGTTTCGACTTGGCCGACCGTCTCCGAGGCGATGTCAGGCAGCAGCACGCTCTGCCATGGCGTCATGCGCAGCGTGCCGTCGCCGTAGTCCCGCGCGAGCCGGGCGAGTCCGCGCAGGGTGGCCGCATCGATACGGCCAAGTACCGGCTGCGCGCCCACATGCCATAGTCCAGGCGTGCGCTGAGCGTGCGCGCCGAATCGTAGCGCCGGATCGGTCGGCGCGCGTCGCCACGCAATGACCGCTGCCTCGCCGCTGCCGAGAAGCGGAAATGCGATGCGCGCGCGCAGGCGGTGCAGAAATGCGTCGACGCCGCAACGGGCCAGCATATCGCGCATGCGTGCCTCGCGCGGCTCGGCGAAATCGAGGAAGGTGTCGACCAGCGAGCGAACGAGCGCGGCGACATCGGTGTCTGTCACGGCACCCAGCGCGCAGGCCCGTTCGGTCGACGGGCGACCCGCCAGGCCGAACGCGAACCGTGCCTGGCCGTCCTCGGGGGACATCGCGCTCAGCCAAATGTCATGCGAATGATCGAGCACGGCCAGGCGCTCGCCGCCGTCGAGCAGCAGCGCAAACTTTGGCGCGAGCGCCGAAAAGTGCGGCTCGTGCGCCAGCATGCGCAGTATCTCGCCGGCGAGCGGTCTCGTATCGTACGACGCATGCGCATCGCGGCCAGCACCGGGATTCGTCATCAGATTGCGCACGTCGTCGGCGGCGGCCATGCGCTGCCGCAGCGCGGCGTCATCGGATGCCGCATCGTGTGCCGTTTCGCCGAGTTGCGGACCCAGACGGGCCAGCAGGAGCTGCGCGACGAGCGCGGACTCTTCACCGGAACGCACCCCTCGCAACTGCAGGTTGGCGCGGTTCGTGATTTCGATAGTGCCCGAGGCGTGCGCCTCGACCGCGTCGGCAATGGCGAGCGCCTGCTCCGCGCGAAGCTCGCCGCAGGGCAGCTTGACGCGGCAAAGCCCACCGTCGCGTGCGGCGACGATGCGCGACAGCGCAGGGCAGGCGGAAGGCCTCGAAGGCATTGACGAAGCGTGGCTCAAGGGCTTAACGGGTTAGCGTCATGCGGCGGCCAGGCCGTCACGAAGGAACGGACACGGCACCGGTGCACCCCGCCCGGTGTGGGCTTGCACGAACGATTCTCGCCGGCAGGTCTCCTGGCTCGCAGCTCGGCGTCGGCACCGGCCTTCCCGATCGCTCGTCGTCGATCAGTGGCTTCTTGCGGCGCGGACTCGCTGCATACAGTTGCGGGGGCAGCCACAGCTCGACTGTGTTCCCTTTTTCGCCCCGAAGGGCACCGGCGAAGCGGTATTATGCCCCTTTTCGAGACGACCACGAAGCCGCATCGTGGGCGCGCGAAGCGGAGTGACCAACTTGCGATGAAAGGGGAAGACGCAGTGCCGTGGCTGACCGTCGTCGGTATCGGTGAAGACGGATTGAATGGACTGGGCCGCGCCGCGCGGCGCGCGCTTCTCGCTGCCGAGATCCTCGTCGGAGGTGAGCGCCATCTCGCCCTGCTGCCCAAACGGATCGCGGCCCGTCGCAAGGCCTGGCCTCGTCCGTTCGAAAGCGCCACTTTGCTCGCGTTTCGCGGCAAGGCCGTGTGCGTGCTGGCGAGCGGCGATCCGATGCTGTTCGGTGTTGGCGGGACGCTTGCACCCGTGCTCGAAAGCGGCGAGTGGCAGGTGTTGCCTGCACCTTCTTCGCCGTCGCTCGTCGCCGCGCGTCTGGGTTGGCCGTTGCAGGAAATCGAGGTGGTTTCGCTCGTCGGCAGGCCGCTTGCTGCGCTCAATGCGCACCTTCGCGATGGCGCCCGCATCGTCGTTTTGAGCCGGGACGGCGAATCGCCTGCGGCGCTTGCTGCTTTGCTCGATGAACGGGGCTTCGGCGCGACGCGCATGAGCGTGTTCGAACGCCTTGGAGGTGCCCACGAAAGGCGCCTCGATGTTCGGGCCGACGCTTGGCAGCCTTGCGACATCGCCGCGCTGAATCTCGTCGCGCTCGAGTGCCGTATGGCGCCGGGCGGGCGGTCGCTCCCGCTCACGAGCGGTTTGCCCGACGACGCGTTCGTCAACGACGGACAACTCACGAAACGCGATGTGCGTGCCGTCACGCTCGCCCGCCTCGCGCCGGGGCGGGGCGAGCTGCTCTGGGACGTGGGTGCGGGCTGCGGCTCGATCGGCATCGAATGGATGCGCGCGCATCCGTCGTGCCGCGCGATTGCTATCGAAGCTCGGCCGGAGCGGCAGCGGTTCATCGCGGAGAATCGCGAGGCGCTCGGCGTCCCGTCGCTGCACCTGGTGGCCGGCAGTGCGCCGCAGGCGTTGCAGGGCTTGCCCGCACCTGACGCCGTTTTCGTTGGAGGCGGCGTAACCGTGCCGGGCGTGCTCGACACATGCTGGGCGAGTTTGAGGCGCGGCGGCAGGCTCGTTGCCAACGCCGTGACGTTGGAAGGCGAGGCCACGCTCGTAGCATGGCGCGCACGCCACGGCGGAACGCTTACGCGTATGGCGCTCAGCGAGGCGCGGCCGCTCGGCGGCTTCGATACCTGGCGACCGGTGCTGCCGATCACGTTGCTCGAAGTGACGAAGCCGCTCGTCGACGAGCCTGCCGACAAGCGTAACGATGGCAACGTCGATAACGTCCGTGACGTCGGTCATGGCGGCAAGGATGGCCAAGGTGACGGCGATGCGTGAAGAAACGCCGGAAGAAGCGCGCCCGCTGCGAAGCGGCTATACGACGGGCAGTTGCGCCACCGCGACTTCGCTTGCCGCTGCGCGCCTGCTGCTCGGTGGCGGCGTGAGCAGCGTTGCCGAAATCGTGCTGCCGAAGGGGCAACACGTGCCGATGCCGCTTGTCTTTTGCCGCTTCGTCAACGGTCGGGATGCGACGCAAGGCGCGGAAGCAGGCACGGTAAAGGACGCGGGCGACGATCCCGATGTGACGCACGGCGCAGTCGTGTTCGCGCGCGTGCAATTGAGCAGCGAAGCGGGCGTGCGCTTTCACGCGGGCCCGGGTGTGGGTATCGTGACGCGCGCCGGGCTGCCGGTGCCGGTCGGCGAGCCCGCGATCAACCCGATGCCGCGCAGGATGATGACGGAGCATCTGGTCGAGCTGGGCGCCGAATACGGCTACGCTGGCGGATTCGACGTGACGATCGGCGTGGAGGATGGCGAAGCACTCGCATTGAAAACGATGAATCCGCGGCTTGGCATCGTCGGGGGGCTTTCGATTCTCGGCACCACCGGCATCGTGCGGCCGTTTTCGTGCTCGGCCTATATTGCATCGATTCATCAAGGTATCGACGTCGCGCGCGCGAACGGCTATCGACACGTTGCCGCTTGCACGGGTAATGCAAGCGAAGATGCGATGCGCGAACGTTATGGGTTGCCCGACATCGCACTGATCGAAATGGGCGACTTCGCAGGTGCCGTGCTCAAGTACCTGCGCCGCGCGCCGATCGAGCGCCTGAGCCTTTGCGGCGGATTCGGCAAGCTGAGCAAGCTCGCGGCGGGCCACCTCGATCTCCATAGCCGGCATTCGAGTATCGATCTCGAACAGCTCGCCCAGTGGGCGGCCGAGTCGGGCGCCGATGCGGCATTGCAAGCGCAGATACGCACGGCGAACACGAGCCAGCAGGCGTTGATCTTCTGTCATGAACGGGGTGTGCCGCTTGGGAACATCGTTTGCCGCCATGCGCGCGAGGTTGCGTGTGGCATCGTGCCCGCCGAAGTTACGGTCGAAACGTTCGCGATCGATCGGCAAGGGCACATCGTCGGAGAAGCGCGATGACGATGCGCATCCTTTTGCTGGGCGGAACGGGCGATGCTTTACGGATCGCGCGTAGTCTGCCTGCGGAGCACGTCTATAGCCTTGCCGGGCTCGGAAAAGTGCCCGGCGAGCTGCGATGCGAAGTGCGCGTCGGCGGTTTCGGCGCTAGCGCTGGACTAGCGCGATATCTGAGCGAAGAGGGCATTGGCTTGCTCGTCGATGCGACGCATCCTTATGCGGCGCAGATCAGCGCGAATGCAGCGGCCGCGAGCCGCGCCACGCGGGTGCCATATTGGGCGTTGCGGCGCGCGCCCTGGCGGCCTCGCCCGGGCGACGATTGGCGCACCGTCGCCGATTGGGCCGAGCTCGTCACGGCACTCGAATCGTTCGCACGACCGCTCTTCACGCTGGGGCGCGAGCCGATCGCTCATATCGACGAGATTCCTGCGCATCAACATTGGACGATACGGTGTCTCGATGCGCACCCCGGCAATGCGCGTGCGCGCATCGTCGACGCACGCGGACCGTTCACGGTCGACGGTGAGCGTGAGCTCTTCGATGCGATCGGTACCGACGTGGTGGTCAGCAAAAACAGTGGTGGCAAGGCGACCGAGGCCAAGCTCGAAGTGGCACGCGAGCGGGGCCTGCCTGTCGTCATGCTCGCGCGCCCCGTATTGCCTGACGCCGATCGCGCGTTCGACGAGCCATCGGCGTTGCTCGATGCGCTTTGTGCGTTGGATCGGTGAGTCTCGGGTTCGATCGTTTTCAACGTGCGTTTTCGATGGAGCGGTAAATGACGGTGTTTTTTATCGGTGCGGGTCCCGGAGACCCCGAGCTCATCACCGTGAAGGGCCAGCGCCTCGTGCGCAGCTGTCCCGTCGTGCTGTATGCCGGCTCGCTCGTGCCAGCGGCCGTGCTCGAAGGCAATACGGCTGAGCGCGTCGTGAACACGGCCGAACTGGATCTCGATGCCATCGTCGCGCTGCTGGATGAGGCTCATCGCAAAGGGCAGGACGTGGCGCGCGTGCATTCGGGCGATCCGTCGCTCTACGGGGCGATCGGCGAGCAGATCCGGCGTATCCGATTGCTTGGCATTCCTTATGAAATCGTGCCGGGCGTGACCGCCACCGCTGCCTGCGCCGCCGCGCTCGGCTGCGAGCTGACGTTGCCGAACATTTCCCAAACGCTGATTCTCACGCGCTATGCGACGAAAACGGCCATGCCCGAGGGGGAACAACTCGGCGATCTGGCGCGCCACCGTGCGACGATGGCGATTCATCTCGGCGTGCGCCATCTGGCGCGCATCGTCGATGAACTGTTGCCGCACTACCGTGCCGATTGCCCGATCGCGGTCGTCTATCGCGCGAGCTGGCCCGACGAAGAGCGCGTAACGGGCACGTTGGCGGATATCGTCGAGAAGGTGCGGCAAACGGACATCGAGCGTACAGCATTGATTCTCGTCGGCGAGGTGTTGAAGGCGGAAGGCTTTGCCGACTCGTCGCTTTATTCGAAAGGATAAGCTTTATTCACGCTAAAGGAGTTCGCATGCCACGATATGTCGCCCTGTTGCGAGGTGTGAGCCCGATGAATGCCAAGATGCCGGAACTGAAGCGCTGCGTGGAGAGCGCCGGTTTCAAGGAAGTGCGGACGGTGCTTTCGAGCGGCAATGTTGTTTTCACCAGCCGCGCGATGTCCGAGACGCGGCTCGAGCAGAAACTCGAAGCGGCGATGATGGAGGGGCTGGGGCAAGCGTTTTATACGATCGTGCGCCCTGTCGACGAACTGAACGGCATGCTGGCGGCGGACCCTTATGCGGCATTCGAGCTCGCGCCTGACGCGAAACGAGTGGTGACGTTCATGCGTGCGTCGCCCACGGCGCGGATCGTATTGCCGATCGAATTCGACGGCGCGCGAATTCTGGCTGTGATCGGGCGCGAGGTTTTCAGCGCCTACGTGCCGGGCCCGCGTGGCCCGGTATTCATGGCGCTGATTGAGAAGACGTTCGGCAAGAACGTTACGACGCGCACTTGGGAGACGGTCAGGAAATGTGCGGTGGCGTAGCGGGCGAGCCTATCGCGTTGCGTTCAAGCGATGACATATCACCGTCTGGGTATCGCGGAAGTTATCCGGTTAACCTGCACCGCATTGCGCGGAAGCATACATTACGGGGGTGGCCGAGCGCAAAGGGGCGACTACAATGAATGTACATAGGCGAAGCCTGCGAAAAGGTTAGCCTATTGGAAAGTTACGGTAAGCAGTGTGACGTTTCAATGCCTTCATTGGAGGCATAACCATGACATGCCTGAACGAAAGAATCGTCGGTGCAACATTCGTTGCGCTGAGCGGATATGCGTTCGGGCAAGGCGTTGCCGTCGACTCGTCCGAAACGATGACGGTGGCGAACATCGAGCGTCCGCCCATCGAGCTTGCTGAACCTGTTCCCGAACCGCTGCGCTATTTGCGCCAGTACGAAATGGCGTCTCAACCGAGTCGAGGTACGCCGTTTTACGGGCAAATCGCGATCTTCTATAGCGCACAGGTACCGCACGACTTTCGATTCGGCGCCGGGAAAGCGACCCCGACGCCTGAGTCGGTGCCGCAGCAGGCATCGACCTTTCTCCATTTGGAGCCGTCGATCGCACCGAAACTTTCGATCGTTCAGGTGCCGAACTCGACGCTAACGCTCGGTGCACAACCGCAGCGAAGGCTGTTGTTGACAGTGAATGACTGGGTCTTTTCCGCCACGGCGCGCATCTCGGTCCTCCATTCGCACGGTACGGGTGCGACGTTTTCAGTTCGTCACGGCTTCTAATCGAAAGTCTGCCAGTTGGCCCGCTGCCATTCGGGAAGCGCGGAACCGTAGATTTTGCGAATGGTCGAAGCCGATTCTCGCCTGTTCAACCCGAATCCCCAAAAAAAGGACAGTCATGAAAGGAATCGAAAGCATGCGTTCGTGCATATATATTGGCTCGCGGGCTATCGGCGGCCTGCTCGCAGCGGGATCTATTGCAACAACCGGTTCAGCAGCCGCCGCAGAGGCTCTCCTCCCTCAAAGTGCGCCGCACTATCGGGCCGGAGACAGCTGGACCTATCTTCGGTCCGACCCACTGTCCGGAAAGGGGCGTACCTTCACGCAGACCGTTACGTCTGTCCATGGTGATGGCAGCGCATCCCTTCAGACGGGATCTGGAAACGGGCGTTTCGAACTGACCTCGGAAGCAAACGTGGTTCCCAACGGAGCCGATCAGCATACTTGCGGTATCGCGCTTCATTTTCCGCTGCGAGCCGGAATGCGTTATGACGCGGACTGCCGGGCCGTCGGCGAAGGGGGCATGACTATAACGCGGCAGGCCCAATGCGAAGTGGAGGGTGTGGAGACGATCGAGACAAAGGCTGGCTCGTTCTCGGCGATCAAGCTCAGGATGAAGGGTGTCTGGTCGCCGTTATCCGGCGCTGGAGGCGGGCCGATGGAAGAAACATTGTGGTATGCCCCGGCAGTCAAGCGTATCGTCCGGGAGGAATTCCAGGGCCGATCGGCTGGGAAGGGCGCGCCAGCGACGATTACGACTGAACTGGTGCGTTACGCAGTGAAACCGTAGCCCCATTTTTCAAGGACGGTATCGATGAAGACCCCAACGGACAATCCGAAGCAGTCCAGTGCGCCAACCTGCCGGTTGGTGCGCGCGCAGGATCCATTCACAGGCAAGCAGGGGCTCCAGTACGCGGTTGGCATATCGGCCGAAACTGTCGGGGCAACGGGCATCAATCTCCAGCTCGTGACCATTGCCCCGGGTGCGAGAGCAAAGACACACATGCATGATGGCCATGAAACCGCGGTCTATGCTCTGTCCGGCATATCGCATATCTGGTACGGACCACGATTGGAGGAACATGCGACCGTCTCTCCGGGCGACTTCTTTTACATACCGGCGGGCGTACCGCACCAGCCGTACAACGACTCTCAGGAGCCTGCCGTCGTGCTCGTCGCCCGCACCGATCCAAAGGATCAGGAGAGCGTTTCAATGCTTCCGGAGCTCGACTCATTGCACCGCTGAGCCGCTGACTTGCCATTGCTCCCGCGAGCGGATCATTGCCCTTCCCACTGCACGATCCGCCGCTCCAGCGCGCGCATGCCAAAGTCGAAGATCCATGCGATCGCGCCGATCAGCGCGATGTCCATCACCACCACGCCGGTGAGCAGAAAGCTGGATGCGTTGAATACCATCTGTCCGAGTCCGGTGGTTGTGACCACCATCTCCGCGGCGACGAACGTCGTCGAGCCGAAGCCGACGGCGATACGCAGGCCCGTCAGGATTTCAGGCAGCGCGGCGGGCAACACCTTCGATGAACGAGGGCGAAGATTTCACGGCATGTGCATCGCGGTTGCACATGTATTCGCGCAAGAGGGGCAGCTCGTGTACTCCCTCGATTAGGCCCGGACTGGGCGTCATCAGCACGAGCCGCGTCGCGAGGAAGAGCGCTTCTTCCACGCTATGCGTAATGAAGAACACCGTCTTGCCTGTGCGCGCCCACACGTCGAGCACCAGTTCCTGCACGCTCTCGCGCGCGAGGGCATCGAGCGCGCCCATCGGCGCGTCCATCAGCAGCACTTCGCACCCAACGCACCCAACGCGGCCACGAACTCATCGCTGCCGATCTGCAAGTCGACGCCCTTCAACCGTGGCGCGCTCGCGCCTTCGTAAGTGACACCGAGATTGCGGATGCGACGAAGCCGTCGAAGGTTGCTTCGCCCGCTTCGTTTGCCATGTGGCCGCACGTGATCAGAACCTTGCCGTTCTGTTTGACCTTGG
>CBJLAJ010000075.1:0-25248 GCA_966421005.1 uncultured Paraburkholderia sp. | reverse complement strand
ATTCCCCTCACCAATATCCAGGAACGCGAAGAGGGAGGGGGGCTGGCGTGGGTGCCTGGAAACGTATTCAGTGCCTATAGTCGCGTTCAGCAATGGAGCTTGCTTTTTCGTATGATGGGCGAGGGCGAGCCCGACTTGGCGCTGGCGCGCGCGCACGCCAAGCAATTCGGAACGGACGGGGATCCATGGGTGGGGCCATTTGACCTTCTGGTTCTCGAGGCACGGAAGCTCGAGCAAGACTTTGCTCCAGGGGATGCGTTGCTCTTCTCCCGCAATGTTTGGCATCGGACCTCCCCCCTGCTGTTACCCACGCTCGCGAATCGCAAGGCTGTTGTCATGCGGTTCGTGGACGGGCGTGCAAAACTCGATAAGAAGATTATTGCCGGTTTTTCTAGAACGCTGCGGCCGAAAGTAGATAATTTTCTCTCCTTTTTGCTGGACTCAGACGACGCTCTTCCCATCGGTGAACAGGAATTTTCGCTACCTTTCTGAACGCCTTGATGGCTTCAGGATCAACATCGAATGACGCGGAGGCGTGCCTTGCCATTTCCCCCTGATTCCGAGAGCGAAAGAGAAAGCCGGCACGACCTCCGATGGCTAGCCCCCAATCTTCTCGATCCAACCGCAGCCCCAAACGGCCGGGTGTTCTGTATTCCTCACGCGGGCGGCACTTCCTCACTATTTGCACGGTGGCCCAGCTTTTTTCTGCCCGACGTTGAAGTCTGTGGAATCGATTTGCCTGGCCGCGGAACCCGATTCAAGGAACCGTTCGCAACCGACATGCTGCAGCTCGGCTCGCAAATCGCAAGGGTCATCGCAAGAATTGCCGACGTGCCTTTCGCGATCTACGGAGAGTGCAGCGGCGGACTGATCGCGCTGGCTACCGCGCGCGCGTTGGCAAGGGAGCATCAGCTCGTGCCTGCGCACTTGTTCGCAGCAGGCATGAGGAATCCCCGCGTTGGCAGTGGCCGTGGTGTCTATCGATTCTCCGATGAGGACCTGCAACGCGAGATCGTCGATAAAGGCCTGCTCGATCCGGCAATCGCCTCGAATAGCGAGGCCATGGAATTTTTCCTGCCGCAGATCCGCGCCGATTACGAATTGTGCGAGACCTATGAGTCGTCCGCGCACGATCGCATCGGCTGCCCGATCACTACCATCGCGAATTCGAGAGACTTTCATGCCGCACCGGCCGCTTTCGAAAACTGGAGGAACGAGACAGCTGTTGCCTGGCAGCATTTCGCGATCAACCTCCCTATGGTGGCGAACGACCCGGACAAATTACTGAAGTCGCGAATTCGGCAGACCCTGGTCGGCGGCATGCAGTAAACAACACCGCTGTCGGTCGTCATCGCCGCGACAGAAGCGCATGGCAACGGGCTTTGACCGTGCACACCTTCGCTCGCGAGCCGGGCGCAAAGGGCGGCCGGCAGCAGCGCTTGTCCGAATCACACCGGATGCTCCGTAACGACAAGGCAGGACTGAATAACCGAGCGTAGCAGTCTTCTCAACTCCAATAGAGAGGGGGTCATGTCGCAGTCGAACTTACTTCAATTCTGCAGGAAGTCGATCTTTGCTGGATTAGGTGTGTGGCTACTCATCGGTCCGACAGCGCCCGCGCTCGCGGCCGCCGAACCTGCGCCACGTCCGCTGGAGCGGCCGGACCATCAACTGACACTCTCCATTGTGGAATGGGCCGAGCGTGCCAAGGCACTCACCAAAAAATCATTGGCGGGCGGGACGACACCGTCGGTTGCGACGACTCGCGCACTGAGTTGGACGACGCTTGCGATGTTCGAGGCGCTGAATGCCGTCGATCATCGTTACAGGTCATATGCCGGCGTTACGCTGGCGGACGGTGAAGCGTCGGGCGCAGCGGCAGTCCTCGCCGCGGCGCACGAAGTGCTTGTCAGTCTTTACCCGGATCAGCGCAGTGACCTGGATCGCATCTATGGCCGGGAGCTGGATGCGATAGCGGATGGGGCGGCAAAGGCCAAGGGCGTTGCGATCGGCGCCAGCGCGGCAAAAGCCTCGCTTCGCCTGGGCGGCCGAAACCCGCAGGTTCCGATCGAATCGTATCGACCTTATGCGGTCGCCGGTACGTGGGTGCCGACGACGCTGCCTGTCATCGAGCCGTTTCAGTTGGTGTTGTCGCCGTGGTTTCTGTCTTCGCGCGAGCAACTCCGGCCTAGCGGCCCCCCCGACCTCACCAGCGCCCGATATGCCGAGGACCTGAACGAGGTGGCGGCGCTCGGCGCCAAGGACAGCCTGATGCGCACGCCTGCCCAGACGAACGAAGCGCTGTTCTGGAATCGCATCGATCTCATGCCCGTTCTGCGCCAGATCGCTTCGATCGGAACCCGCTCGGCCGTACAGAATGCCCACATGTACGCAGTATTGAGCATGTCGCTCGACGACGCCGACCTTGCCGCCGAAGACGCCAAAATGCACTTCTCGAGATGGCGCCCCATCACTGCCATACGCAACGCGGATCGCGACGGTAATCCTGCAACGAACCGCCAGGCCGACTGGTTGCCATTGCTCAGTACGCCGATTCACCCGGAGTATCCATGCTGGCATTGCATCACGGCAGCGACGGTTGCTACTGCGTTAGAGGCTGAACTTGGAGCCGATCGCGACATGCCGCTGGTGTTTGTTTCCGAAAGCGTGCCGAACGACGTTCGGATCGAATCACTCCGCGCCTATTCACACGATGTATCGCGCTCGCGTGTTTACGCCGGCGTTCATTTCACGTTTTCCTGCAAGGACGGCGAGGAAATGGGCAGACGGGTCGGGGCGCTGCCGACGAAAGCTATCCCACTCCTTACTGACAAGAGAGGCTCGCTTTGAACATACTGATAACGGGCGGTTCGGGTTTCATTGGGTCCCATTATGTGGATGCTTTTGTCGATCGCGGCGACCGAGTGACTATCTTCGACAAGAATCCGCAGGTTCACGAATTCCGGGCGCGGCATGTCCGGGGCGATCTTCAGGACCGCGCGATGCTCGATCAACACGTCCGCGAGAACGATTTCGTCATTCACGCCGGTGGCGTGCTGGGTACGCACGAGACGGTAGGGCACGCCGCCGATACTGCGCGCGAGAATATTCTGGGTAGTCTCAACGTGCTCGACTCTGTCAGGCAGTACGGCAATCGGCTGGTCAACATTTCGAAACCGAACGTTTGGCTCAACCCCTATTCGATCACCAAGGATTGCGTTGAAAAGTTCTGTTTCATGTACGTCCGCGAGTTCCAGCTCAAGGTCGCGATCATCAAGCCGTTCAACGTGTACGGCCCTCGCCAGAAGTATTCGCGCGTGCAAAAAGCGATTCCGACCTGGATCGTACATGCGCTGAAGGACAAGCCCGTCGAAATCTTCGGATCCGGCTCCGCCACCATGGATCTGGTGCATGTGAAGGACCTCTGCAACGGCACGATGGCCGTTGTCGATCATTTCGACCGATGTGCCATTGGCGATTCGGATGATATCGCCGTGGATGTATGGGGAAACTTCCCGGCCTACAATCACCAGGTGCTGGAGATCGGCAGCGGACGAGAAATCTCCGTCAAAAGCACGGTCAGCATGCTCCAGGAGATCATCGGCAAGAAGCTCGACGTCAGGCACCTGGCGATGCGTCGCGGCGAAGTGGACGGCACGCGCTTGTGTTCCAACAATGCCAGATTGAGCGAACTGACCGGCTACCGCCCGCAAACGCCGCTCGACGTCGGGCTGCGGGAAACCATCGATTACTATCGCGAGCACATGGCGAAGATCGATAACGGCGAACTGTGAGACCGCATGCCGGGGGCGACGGCTATCGCGTGCTAAATTGCGAGGCCGCCGTCGTTTCGTGTTTCATTTCGGGTCCGCTGCAATACTGGTCGCGCTCAGGGCGGCCGCGCGATCGGTTGGCTGCCGAAGAACGGCAATAACAAGGCAAAGATAGCCAGCGCAGATCATTGCGAACCACATGCGCGATACGCTGACGGCGATCTCGTCGAGCACGCCGGAAGGCAAGGGATCGAACAGCGCGAGACCGAAGAAAAGGGCTTTACCCAACGATACCGCCTCGAGCGCGATCCTGATCAGGCATTCCCGCAGCTTGGCCGGCCACCGCGTCCACCACGCGAACGCGGATCCCAGCGACGCGGGGCGGGCCAGTCTCGTCAGCACGAGCGGCTCAAATCCGAAACGGATGATCAAGTATGCGGACACCAGCGTAACCGTCAGCCCCGTGCAATGCATGAGCGAGATGGCGGCACATGCCAGGTCGGCTATACGGTCGGTTGCCAGATCGAAAGCGGCGCCGAACTTCGAGCAGACGTTGAATTTCCGGGCGACGGCGCCGTCGAGCAGATCGCAAAGCCAGAAGAGCGCGATGAACGCGAGGCAGGCGACGCTGGCTGTCTCGGGGGGAGACACGATCAAGATGGGCACGCCCAGCAGCTTCGTGAGGGTAATCAGGTTGGCCGGGTTTGCGATGGAGACTTTCACTGGCGTGCCTCGCTGGGTGTCATCAAGATGCCCGACTCGTCATCGTAGGTAATGCGCCATAGCCGATGCTGGTCGTCCATCACCAGCGCGGTATAACTCTCGATCCAGTCTCCGCAGTTCGCGTAGGTCACTCCACTGGAGACGCTTACCTCCGGCCAGTGGATATGCCCGCAGATGACCCTGCTGAACCCCTTTGCGCCTGCAAGAAGACAGACCTGCTCGACGAAACGCCGGCGGTGCGTTTGCCATCGTTTCGAGCGTTGCTTGATCGCCCGGATCAAGCCTCCCCGGTTGAACCAGCGCGGCGCCAAGCGGTTCAAGGTGCGATCGATCCGATGCAGGTGGTAATAAAACCAGCAGACTATGTCGACCTTCCATTCGGCGATATTCGCACGCGCGCCGGGGTCGGCCTGATGCCCATGAAGCACGAGCGTGGAGTAAGCCGGCCCGGTGAATGCTAGCTCGCTCACGATCGTCATGTTTCGAAAGGTAGAGCCGTTCAGCAATACAAGCAGCTCGTCGTGATTACCGACCACGTAAAACACCCTTTCGAACCTGTCGAGCTGCTCGAGAACCGCCGTGGCGATCTTTAAAATGCCTGATTTATCGGTTCCGCTTCGAAGGATACTGCGAATATCGACGATGTCGCCGACCAGCACCAGGTTTCGAGCCGGTGCCTGAGTCATCAAAGCTAAAAACCTTTCCAGCGATCCCTCGGGCGAACCGAGGTGAGCGTCCGAAACGAAAAGCGTGCTGCCGTTCAGTTCGATAGCCACTGCACCGGCCCGAGGCGGATCATTCGCGCTTGCGCGGATTGTGGCCCGGTCCTTCGTAGCAAGTCTCATCAGAGTCATCCCACGGACAGCTGGTTACGATGGCCGCGTTGTCGCGACATGGCATGCGTTCAACTGCTCTCATTCGAATGCGTCGTTTTTTGCGTCGCAGGAGGCTCGGTAGGTTACTTACCATGCGGGTGTGTGAGTGTCAACCAACGGGGATTCGCACTTTGTTTTGAATAGGCGCGAAAAGTTGTCATTCGCCTTTAACATAAGGCCGGAAAACATGCGCTGGCGCGCCATGCTTTCGAATCGATTTCGAATAGTTATACGTACGCGACTCAACGGGAAGATGATATATTCCGCATTATAGTTCCTTTGAATATCGAAGCGCAAAGGAGGATCATGGGCGGTGACGAAACGACGTTGCACGATCAGCGGTCCTCCCGGCCGGGATTGGTTCTCCAGGTAGTGGTTGCGATCGCGTTCTTCATGGAGAGCATTGACGGAAGCATGATCTCCACTGCACTGCCCGTCATTGCGGCCAGCCTCCACGTCGCGCCGGTGCAACTGAAGCTTGCATACGCGTCGTACTTCCTCGCGATGGCCACGTTCATCCCAATGAGCGGATGGTGCGCCGACCGATTTGGCGCCCGGGTCGTTTTCTGTGCTTCCATCGCCGTTTTCACGTTGTCTTCCGTTGCCTGCGCAAGCGCTACGAACCTGACATCGTTCGTGATCGCTCGAGGCGTTCAGGGGATGGCGGGGGCGATGATGTTTCCGGTCGGACGCATAATTCTCGTCCGCTCGATGCCGAAGAGCGAATTTGTTCGCGCGTTCGCCAACGTGACCATTCCATCCACAATCGGTGCGCTCAGCGGACCGATGCTTGGCGGTGGGGTCACCACTTATTGGGACTGGCGCTGGCTTTTCTGGATCAATGTGCCGATCGGCATGTTGATTATCGTCGTGGGCTTGATGTGCGTGCCTGCCTTGAAGGAGCCATCGAGCAAGTTCGACTTGTGGGGGCTTGTCGTTTCCGGGGCATCGCTCTGCTGCCTGGGATTTGGGATCACTTCGCTGGGTGGCGGGCACCTGCAGGGTTATACCGCATTACTGCTGATTGCAATCGGTGCAGTGGGGCTCTGGGTTTATTTCAGGCGGGCCGCCGGCCAGACCGCCCCGGTTCTTGATTTGCGCCTTCTGGCGATCGACACCTATCGAACGGGCATCGTGAGCGGATTCGTCATCCGGGCGGCCGGTGCCGGCGCGTTCTCGTTCTTGCTTCCGCTGACACTGCAGGTCGGTTTCGGCCTCACGCCGCTGCAGTCGGGCATGCTGACCTTCGCCAGCGCGGCAGGATTTTTTGCGACGAAATTCGTGGCAACCGGTGTACTGAAGCGATTCGGCTTTCGGCGCGTGCTCGAGGTCAATGCCTGGCTTGGCGGATTGGCGATCGGGTGCCTCGCCTTGCTGCTGCCGAACACGCCGCATGCAGTCATTCTCGTGATGTTGTTCGCGGGCGGGCTGAGTCGGTGCCTCCAATATATGGCACTCGATACGCTTTCATATTCGAATATGCCGCCTGCCGCGACGAGCCGCGCATCCACCGTGGCAAGCGTTTCAAAGCAGTTCTCGACTGCCGTGGGCGTGGCGTATGCCGCGGGCATGCTGCAGGCCGTTGCTTTCTTGCGAGATGTCCGTATCGGCGATGTCGAGAACTTCCGATGGGCGTTTCTGATGGTCGCATTGCCTGCCGGAGCGACTGCACTCCTTATCCGGCGTTTGGCGAAGGACGCCGGCAGCGAGGTATCGGGCCACCGGCCGGCGGGATAACGATAGTCCAGTCAATCCGGGATGCAATGGGGGGCGCAATGCGCACCGAACTTGACCTTGACCGTGTTTGCTCGCCCGACGCCCATGATGCAAACACAACCCGATTATCGATTGCGCAGGAGAGCTTCTGGCTATTGAGCCGACATGCGCGAAACGACGGCGCATTCAACGTGAGCCGGGCGTGGCGGCTGCGCGGCGCGTTGGACGAAGCGGCGCTGCAAGGTGCGGTGCAGGATGCGGCCCGGCGACATGACATCCTCAGCAGCCACATCGAGGTGCGCGAGGACATGCCGTACTGGGTCTACGACGTAGCGAGGCCGCTTTGCGTCGAGTGCGTGGACCTATCGGGTTCGCACGCGTCCGCCATGGACGAGGCGCTCCGTCTCGTTGCCGGCCGGGCTCGAAAGGACCTCGATCTCGAAGCCGGTCCGTTGGCGTCGGTGACACTCTTTCGTCTTGGCCGTGACGACCACGTGCTGCTCATCGTCCTGCATCATCTGATTTCGGACGCATGGTCGATCAAGGTATTTATCGATGAGGTTTCCCAATGTTATTCGGCTCGTGCGAACGGTGAAGCGGTTGCGCCGGGCCGGCGCCCCCTCCAGTACAGGGACTATGCGTTGCGACAGCAATGCAATTTGACGACGCCGCTTTTTGAGCGGAAGGCTGCTTTCTGGCGTTCGCGCTTGTCCAATGTACCTGCGCCCTTTTCCTTGCCGGCCAGAAGAGTGGCGAAAGAGAGGGTGCCCACGACCGGGGCAGCGCAACAACGCACGCTTTCGCCTTTGGTGATATCCGCCGTCGCCGGATGGGCGGAAACACGCGGATTTCCGTTGAACATGGTCTGTCTTGCCGCCTACGCGATGGTGATGGCGCGGCAAAGCGGCCAGGGCGAATTCATGATTTGCATGCCGGTCCATTGCAGGACAAATGCTGAAACGAAGAGCATCATCGGGCCCGTGGTCAATCCGCTGGCGATTGCCATTCGCGTCGACCAGCGCACGACGGTCGATGACTTCCTGTTCGAAGTGCGCCGCACGGTGCTTGACGCTTACAGGCATCACGAGTACCCCCTCGAAAAGGCCATTCGGGACATAAAGGCCGATAGAGCGGTGGACTGGCAGGTGCCTTTCAATCTCTTCTTCAATTTCTATAACGAGCCGTCGGCCACGCCAATCCTGAGCAGCGTCACTGCAGAAAGGCTGGATCTGGGGCCAAGGGGCGTTAAATTCGATCTCAGCTTGACCGTTCGAATGTCGCACGGTAACTGTCGGTACTGCGTCGATTACGATTCGTCGCTGTTCGATGCGGCCCAGATCGACGGCGTCTGCCGGCAATTCGAATCGGCGTTGACGCGCCTCCCGCGGTCGAGCGGGCAGCGTCTGACGGACATCGAATTGCTGTCCGACGAAGAACGGGATGATCTGGTCGAGCGCAGGAATGCGACTCGCGCGGCGTCAGCTCGACAAGGGAGCCTCGTTGACCGGTTCACCGAGACGGCTGCCCGGTATGCGGATCGGGTCGCGGTGGCAAGCGGCGACGAGACGTTGACGTTTCGCTCGCTAAGTCAGCGATCGACCCAATTCGCGGACTATCTGCGGGCTCAGGGATGCGAACGGGAAACGATTGTCGCGCTTTATTTGCGGCGCTCGCCGGAATTCGTCGTTGCGTTTCTGGCGATCCTGAAGGCGGGTGCCATTGCGTTGCCGATTGACCCGGTGCTACCGCAGGCGCGTGTTCAGCATATTCTTCGCGACGCCGGCACGTCGTGGGTGGTGGCTCACGCCGATACGCTCGGCGGCCTTCCCTCCGGGCCGCATCGTGTTCTCGATGTGAATGCGCCGTTGCCGCCCGTCGATCCCCTGATGTCCAGCATACCGCCTGACGCGCGTCAGCCGATCGAGGGCATCGCCTACATTATCTATACGTCGGGTTCCACCGGCGTGCCGAAGGGGGTGATGGCGACACACCGCGGATTGCTCAATCGAATCGATGCACAGCAGGAAATCGCTCCTTGCGGCCCCGGAAGCATCATTTGCCAGAAGACATCCGTCTCCTTCGTCGACAGCGTATTGGAGATACTCGGCCCCGTCGTCAACGGCGGATTGCTTGCGGTGATGCCCGACGACGTTCGATCGAGCATCGCAGGATTCGTCGAGTTTCTCGTCCATCGGCAGGTAACCCACCTCGTCTGTGTGCCTTCGCTCGCGGAAGCACTGTTGCCCGAGATCGCCCGGCAAGCGCCCGCGTTGAAGTTGCGCTATTGGGCATTGAGTGGCGAACTCCTGCCGGACGAGCTCGGCCGCGCGCTGCACCGGGTGTTGCCGGGATGCACGTTCGTCAATATTTACGGCTCGTCCGAAGTTGCCGCGGATGCGACGTTCCACTGTTTTTCGGCAAGCCAGGCGGCGCCGTCGTTGATCGGCAAACCGCTGCGCAACGTCGCCGTCTACGTGCTCGACGCGACAATGCGCCCGGTGCCTGCCGGCACATGGGGAGAGCTGTATGTGGGTGGAGACGGCCTGGCGGCAGGCTATCTCGGGCAGCCGGAACTGACGGCGACGGCGTTCTTGCCTTCGCCCTTCGTTCGGGGCGCGCGACTGTACCGCACGGGCGATCTGGCGAGGTGGGGAGAAGGCGGCAACCTGGAATACATGGGGCGCGTGGATCGTCAGGTGAAACTCCGCGGCCAGCGCATCGAGCTTGGTGAGATCGAAGCCATCGTCGGCGAACACCCATTCGTTCGCGAGGCGGCGGTCGTCGCTCGGCCTACGCCGACGGGGAGCCTGCAGCTGGATGTCTATGTGGTCGGCAAACACGAAGAAACGATCGACGTCGACGCGCTTCGTCGGCATCTTGCGCGACGTATCCCGGAGGCCGGCCTGCCGGCAGCGATCGTGGTGCTTCGCGAATTGCCCCGAACGGCCAGCGGCAAGCTCGATTACGCGGTGCTGCCGATGCGAAGTCCTCGCCCCGGCATTGAGCACGTCGCGGCCGCCACGGCGAACCAGATGCGCTTGCTCGACATTTGGCAGGAGGTGCTGAAAATCGACGGCATCGGCATTCGCGCGGGCTTCTTCGACCTGGGAGGCGATTCGCTGTCAGCGATGAAGGTGGTGGCGCGCATTGCCGAGCAATGGGGCATTCGGGTTCCGCTGCGCGCAATGTTCGAACACGGCACGGTGGAAGAATTTGCACAGTGGCTGGAGGATCGTCTCGACGCTGAACGCGCCGAGGCACAACCGCTGACCGGCGGAGGTGCTCCATGAATCTTGACCCGGCTGCGCGCGCTGTCGTGTCTTTCCCCGACCGATATGCGCCGGCGCGCCATCCGCTGGAGCCCGATGCACTGCCCCGGTGGCTGTCCTGCTTTCCGGAGAAGCTGGCCTGTTACGCCGCTGACGAAGCGTTTTGCGCGGGCTGGCGAACGATCGAGGCAATGGAGCGGGACGGCACGCTCGTGCTTTCGCGCCTTTGGAATATCGGATCGGTGCTGTTCAAATCCGACAGCCTGCTCAGGGGCAACACCCGGATCGGCATGGACGCCCTGGCGCACGCCGGATTTCACGTGCGGGTGGGGCGCGAAGTGACATTCCCGCTGCCATTGGTCCGGGAGTTCTGGCGGTATTCGCTCGGAAGGTATTCGGACGAACGCATCGCGCTGCTGGCGCGCTTGCTGTCCGAGGCACCTTCCCTCTATCTGCTCGTCGAAGCTGAACGTCCCGACGAGCGTGTGCCGACCGCCCTCAGGTTGACCGATTTCAAGGGGGAACCCGTACCCGAACTGCGCGCACCGGGAAAACTGCGCTCGGCGTTGGGGCCACCCCAGTCGGCATTGCTGAATTATGTTCATACAGGCGATGAACCGGCCGACGTCGTGCGCGAACTGGGGCTCCTGTTCGACCAGGCGGAGCGCCGTCGTTGTCTGGCGGATGCGTTGGCCGGCAGCGGGGCAGCGGCACGGGCGCTGTGCGATCGGCTGCTGCCTTGCGCAGCATCTCGCGTAGACCTCGATTTCGAGTCGGCGCTTAAGCGCGTGCGCGAACGGTTGAGCCTTCGTCTGTCGGCCACGGAAGCGCGGTGGGCGCATGTCATTGCGCGCCTCGAGCAGGTCGGCCGAGGGGAATCCGACGCCTGGTCGCCGCTCAAGCTGACGCTGAGCGAGTTCGGTGTCGACATCGATCCATTGGACGACATCGTCATCAGGGCACGGCTCGTGCCGTTGAAGAAGGCGCAGCCCACGCAGCCATTCCCGAGCTGCGAGCTCCGCCATTGGCGCGAGTACGGTGTTCGCTCGCCGATGGACCCCGCTCGATAGTCCTCGCCGACCGGTCATTGGAATGCAACGGAGAAGATGGTGAACCTATGTTTGTGTTCGATCCCACTCGCCTTGATCTGGCAGCCGAGTTTCGCAGGCAACCGTACGGCCGACACAGCGCGGATCTGCAGTATCTATTGAATTTCATGAGGCACCCGACGAACGAGGCATTTCATGTCTTGCTGATCGAGCGTCCCGGCGTACGCTGGCGTCTTGCAATGATGCGGCCCGGCGCCGGACAGGCGCCGGAGCCGACGGAATGCACGTTCGATAGCCTGGAAGAAGCGGAATGGCACGTTTTCAAGCTGCGTTGGGCCCGGCTGGCCGGACTCGACGCGATGCCGCTCGGCTGGCCGGCCGGCGCTGACGCAGGTTCACCGGAATAGCGGCGAACTCGGCCGCAACCCGCGTGGGATAAACCGTTGACGTGGTACGGAGGGTTGAATGCAAGCAAGTCGAGTGGTTTTCTCCGCGCCCGGCCGGGTCGCGCTCGAGACGTTCGAGTTGCCGGCCCCGGCGCCCGATGAGGTGATCGTCGAAACGAAGGCGAGCGTCATCAGCCCGGGCACGGAGCGCGCATTCCTGCTCGCCGAGCCGAATACCGCGACGCGACAGTCGGGGTTTCCCTTTTATCCGGGCTACTCGAACGTGGGGCGTGTGGTCGGCATCGGGGAAGCAGTGTCCAACGTACAGATCGGAGATCTGCTTGGAACGATGTGCGCGCACCAAAGCCACGTGCTGGTCCGGCCGCCGCTCGACCATCCGCGGCAGCACGGGCACGGCGCATTATTCGATGCTGTCGAGCCCAGCGGCCTGGCGTGGCGCCTGCCCGGATGGCGTCCGGCGCAGCCGCCCGCCGCTCTGGCGATGTTCATCATTGCCGCGGTGGCGCTCTACGGCGTGACGCGCGCACAAATCAAGCCGGGCGATCAGGTCATCGTGGCGGGGCTCGGACCAATCGGTCTGCTGGCCGGCCAGTTCGCCCGTCTGTCCGGTGGGCTGCCGATTGTCGGTATATCCGCTACGGACGCACGACGGGAGCGCGCCGCCAGCCTGGGTTTCGATGAGGTCTATGCGAGCATCGATGCATTCCGGCAACAGCGCGCCAATTATGCCGATGCCGCGAGAACGGTCGTCATCGAAGCGACGGGCCGGCCTGATAATGTGCTGACGGCATTGACCTGTTGCCCGACGGGCGCAACGCTGTTGCTTCTGGGCAGCACTCGGGGAAGCGTGAATGAGGTCGACTTTTACACGCTGCTGCATCGCAAGGCGATCACCGTAATCGGCGCGCACCAGCCCACGCGTCCCGCAGCCAATCCGCTGGAAAACAGGTGGGCGCAATATTGGGATGCCGATACCGCGTTGCGAATGATCGCGTCGGGTCGGCTCGACGTAGCGTCGGTCATCAACCGCGAATTTGCCGTGGAGCAAATCGAGGAGGCTTACCGGTTCGTATGCAATGCGCCAGATGCACTTTGTGTGTCGCTATCGTGGAGTTGATCGGACAGCGGCGCAGCGCGGTGGTATCCAGTTTTATAAATGAGACGCTGAAAGGCGCAATTTTCGCCGGGTGCGATGTTGACCCGATAATAAAGTGCGAATAGACTCGGGATTGAATTTACCGTTGTTGTGCTGGATTGCGTTGGGCAGTTCCTTTTTGGTGATGAGAGTAGCCAGGAGCAACGCTGATGACGCCGCATAGTCAGTTATTTTCCATATACCAGGACGATGACGGACCACTCTTTGAGAACGTCGGTGGTGATATCCGAGAGAGGATATGGTTCTGGAATAGTATGGTATCCGATGATTCGCCCGATCGAACCACATATGGCTTTGTCATGTCGGGCGAATGCAAGCTTGAACTCGAAGCGTCTCGTCACGTCCTGGGAGCGGGTTGTTATTTCTCGGTTACCGGCGCGTTTACGATTCGAGGCGGCAAAGGGATGCTGATTCACGTGCCGGCATATCTCGGCCTGAACGCCGTGGGCGGCCCGATAGAGCGTCGCGGGCGGTTGCGGTATATCGACGGCTGCACCGATACGTTGCTCATTCCGCCCGTGAAGCTGGGCCATCCTTGTCTGAATGCGCTTTATTTTCCGCGCGGCATTTCTCAAACGGCGCACACGCATCCCAGTGTGCGCCTCGGCGGTGTATTGTCGGGCAGCGGAGTATGCAAGACCGACCTGGGCGATTATGTACTGGAGTCGGGTGTTTGCTTTTGTTTGCCCGCTGGTCTTTCGCATGGCTTTCACACGACAAGCAGCGAATTGGTTGTCATGGCCTATCATCCCGACAGTGATTTCGGCCCGCAAGACGAAAACCATCCGATGTTGAATCGCACGATTGTCGATGGCGTCAGCGCGCGTGCGTTGCCTGCGCTGCACACGCGATGAGCAAAGCGCCTTCACGTTTTCACCCGCAGCGCCGGAACAGCGGGCCGGGCGTGCGTGTCTTGATCGTCGGCCTGGGGCAGGCCGGCGCGCGGTTCGTCCGGGCGTGCATGGCGATGAACACGGGGTCGACCAGGGTTGTCGTCATGGCGGGTGTCGACGTGGGAAAGGAGCGCTGCAATGCGTTCGAAAACGGTCTCGCGTTTCCTTGCTTCGGTTCGATCGAGGAGGCCGCCTCGAAGGTCGCGCCGGACATCGTCATTGTGACTGCCGCTGAGGACCAGCATTTTCAGGTCCTTATGTCGATACGGCGATGTTTCCCTCGCGTTCGGCGCGTCCTTTGCGAAAAGCCGTTGACCTCCACTCTCAGGGAGGCGCACGAACTGGCGCGGCATTATGGCGAGAAAGAGGTGTCCGTCAATTTCGTCGAACGGTTCAGTCCCATCGTGACGGCCGTGCGGCGATTCATGCAGCAACGCCGGCGCACGATACTGAGGGCGAACTGCTTTTGGGGAAAATATCGCGTCAAGGATGCACGACCCACCCTTGGCGTCATTTCGGTGGAGTTGGCACATCCTGTCGATCTGGTTTTGATGCTGGCGCGCGTCGACCCCGGCACACATTTCAAGGTCGCCTCGGCTGTGGCGTCGCGCAGCAATTTCGATGTCGGCGAGCAGAGCGCGCTGCCGCTGGACACCGTTCATGCATCGCTGGAATTCGCAAGCGGCCTGCAGATGATCGTATCCACTTCACTGCTCTGGGCGGAACGTCAGCGCAAGATCGAATTGACGCTGGCGGACTGCGACGGGAACGCATCGGAGCTGGCGGTACTGACGTTCGATAAGCCAATGTGGGATCTCGACCGGCTGGATATCTATGAAATTCGGCAAACGGGCGGGCGGCCTGATCTCATCGAGACGATGAATGTCGACGCCGCATCATGGAATACCGATCGCCTGACGATAGGGAAAGTCTGCGCATTTCTGGAATCCAATCTCGGGGAAGTCGCCGGTGATACACATGATCTGGTGCCGAGATTATCGCAAGCGACGTACGTGCAGGAAGTGCTCGAGTGCATTGAGGAGGCGGCAAACGTCACGGCCATGTCGACGGCCTGTTACGTCGAGCCGCGGACAAGCGGGGCGGTCTCGCTGTCTGCCCATGTTCACGTGCTTGCGCGTATCGCCGATGGTGTGCCGATCGACGGACCGGAATACATTTGGGATCATCCATATTGAGGCGCGGCAGCGAGAACTGGGGTCATCACGAGACGATGGAGAGCAGGTCGCGCTGGTGAGCGAGGTAAGCGCGGTATCGCGGGACCGACACGTCGCGAAAATAGGCTTCGCGGTTTGGATGGCGGGCAGGGGGCGGAAGGCGTCGGTTGAGGAAAGTATTGGCCGCATCAGTGAGCAGGATGAACGCGGGATGAAGCGTCATCCAGGCTTTAATGAGATCGGGCTTGTACCAGTCCGGCTTCCCGTAGCCCTCGAGAAAGGATGTCGCAAAGGTTCCAATTTTGCTCGAATGGGCGGAAACACAGTAGTAAAGCGATTGTGCGATGTCGGCACATACGGGCCCGATACAGGATTTTTCCCAATCGAGTACGGTCAGCCCGCCCTCGTGAATCAGTATGTTGGCTGGCGTGAAGTCGCCATGGATGAGCCCGGTGGGCGACAAACGGAGCGTTTCCCTTTCGGCGGCGTGATCGAATTGTTGCCACGCATGGCGCAGCAGTGTGGCCAATTCGGCGGTGTCCGCCATGCCGGCGACGGCATCGCGAATCGTTTGCCACTGCTGGTCGAGCGTATCGAGGACGGGCGCGTAAAAGAACCGCCGTGCGATTGCGGGTTGCGGGACCTCATGAATCGAACGAAGGACCTGGCCCAGCCTGCGCGCGTCGGGCCAAGTGGTGGGGGTGAGTTCCGCGAGCGTGGTTCCGGCCAGGTGCTGACGGATTACCACGGTGGCGTTTCCGAGTTCATGGATCAGCCAGTTTCCCGTGGGTGCGTTGATTCCGTTGCGAACGGCAAGCGCGCCGAGCATGCGGTCTTCGCGAATGTCGGCGGCCATGCGGCGCATATCGTATCGAACGACGCGGGCGGTACCGTCCGTACAAACAATGTGGAAGTTCCGTGCCGCAATGCCATGCCGATATTCGACGATCCGGGTGGCTTCGATGCCGAGCGTTTGCACGAGCGCCAGGATGTCGGTATCGCGAGTGGGATGGCGGATAGTCATCGCGTGAGCACGAACGAGTCAGGGAAAACAGCCGGGCGGCTGACGCGGATCGTCTTTTGATCACGCTTCGCAGCCTGGACGACAGGCTTCAAGCCGCACGTTACGAGGTCCAGAACGATGTTACAACGTTTCGACGTCGCCGGCATACGCCGCCTTTTTCCGATTGCAGACCAAACACTTTATTTCGACTCGGCGCGCCATACACCGCTTGCCGTGCCGGTCCGGCGGGCGTTGGAACGGTTTCTTGCCGAGAGCGAGGCGCACGCGGGACCTAAATCGGTATGGCTCGATCGCGTCGAGCGGGTGCGCGAGAAGATGGCGAAACTGATCGGCGCACGTCCCGAGGAAATTGCATTCACTAGGAATACGTCCGACGGACTCAACATCGCAGCGAATGCAATTCCTTTCTACGAAGGCGATGAAATACTGTTGAACAATGCCGATCATCCTAATATCGGATCGATTTTCCGGTATCGGGGGCGCAACGGGTTGAGCATGCGCAGCGTGGATCGACTGAGCACGAATGAAGGCCTGAGCGCATTGGTGGGCGCGATCGGCCCCCGGGTCAAGGCAGTCGTCCTGTCCCACGTCGCGTTCGATTCAGGATTCCGCGCCGACATCGAAATGATCGGGCAGCACTGCGCTGCAAATGGTGCTTATTGGGTGGTCGACGGCATTCAGTCGGTGGGGGTGTTGCCCTTCGACGTCGATCGATCGCGTATCTCATTGGCGGCGTTTGGATGCAACAAGGGGTTGCTCACCCCTCCGGGCCTCGGCGTGATGTATTGCAGAAGCGGGCAGCCGCAATTGCAACCGCTGTACGCACCTGCCGTCAGTCCGACATCCGCGGAAGGCGATGGGGAATGTGAGGGCGATCGCGACGACGCGAAGCGGTTCGAATACGGGCTCGCAAATCTGCCTGCGCTGCATGCATTGGATGCCGCGCTCGACTTGATCGCCGGCATAGGGGTGGCGGATATCGCCGAGCACGTGCTGGATCTGGGCGAATACCTGTCCGATCGAATGGCTGAACTGGGTGTCGGCGTGGTGGCGGGCGGCCCGCGCGCTCGTCGATCGCACATCTGCTTGCTGGATCTGCCGGGCCCGGGCTGGCAGGCGTATCTGGCGGACAGTCGCGTGCGGTTCTCCGTGGAGCGCGACGGAGTGAGAATCGCGTTCGCGATGTTCAACACCCGGCACGACGTCGATCGACTCGTCGATTTGATTCGCGACAGGTTGCATGCAACCGGCGACCACGTTCGGGACGGTAAGCGGGTCGAGGACACCCGCGCAAATTGACGGTCACGGAGAATCGAAACGTTGCTGCCCGGCCTTCCACTCGTCACGCTGCTCACGCCCAATCGCGTAAAGCGGTCCGTCTACGAACTCAACGCAGACTATGTCCGCTCGCTCGAAATGATTCGGCAGCGCTGGGGGGCGAGCGGGACAATCCGCGAACGTCTCTGGAACCATGCGGCCATGCTGCTGCGGCCGGACGCCATCGTAGGACGCCGTGCCGCAGCGGTGTTCCCGGCACTGCGAGCACACGGGTTCATACCGGTTGCGGTTCGATGCGTTGCGTTGGATTCGCCGCGGACTTCAGCGCTGTGGATCTATCAGAGCAATGTGTCGACCCCGGAACGACTCCATCTCATGGATCGCTTGATGACATCCGCGCCGTCAGTGTATGTGGTGCTGCGTGACCTGCGTTCGCGCACGATGACGCCTGCGACGGTGCATGCCACCTACATCAAGGGGGCGACGGTGGCCGCGAAAAGAAAACGTGATCATTTGCGCAGTCTGGTGGGGCCGCCCATTGCAAATCTGCTGTCGTACATCCATATGGCTGATGATCCGGCAGATCTCGTACGGGAAATGGCGGTGTTGTTCGACGCGGCTGAACAAGCCGGAATACTCGCCGAAATCGACGCGCGACAGGATCGCACTGGTGTGGCTTTACGGATGATTTCGCAGCTGGAAGCGAGGCTGCCTGATTTGGGTGCGTCCGCCGCGGGCGGCTCCAAGGCGGATAGCATCGGTGGCGACGACTCGGCAAGCCAACTCGGCCGTTGCGACGCCTGCACACCCGAACTCCTGACCGACGCGGGGTGGAAAGCATTCGTGGAGGAAGCGATCAACTGCAAGAGCTTCATTTCCGGCGAGACCTATGACACGCGCCTGGCGACCGTTCCAGACGACAAGCGCTTGTCCTTGCCGGTCGATACGTATCTGATCCGCGCCGAGTTCGGCCTGCCATAGGGCAGGCACGGCGAGAGGGGTGACCATGACGATTTCCCATGCCCGGACAATCCGCCCACTGGTGGGTGTTTCGTGTTGTACGCGAGAGATTTCAGGCGCGATTTTTCATACCGTGCTCCAGAAATATCTGATCGCACTGTCGGAATACAGCGGATGCGATTCCGTGCTCATTCCCGCACTTGGCGGCCGCGACGGTGCACACGCGACCGATCTTCGGCATCTCATCGCGCGTCTTGACGGCGTACTGCTAACCGGCGGCCGCTCGATGGTGGATCCGGAGCACTACGGCGGACCGTCGGATGGCCCCGATACCTTGCACGACCCGGGACGGGACGCGACCACGATTCAGGTTGCGCGTTTGGCAGTGGAAATGGGCGTGCCGCTGTTTGGCATCTGCCGGGGATTGCAAGAGATCTGCTGTGCGTTCGGGGGAACGCTCGACCAGGATCTGTCCGCCGACCGCGAAAAGCTGAATCACCGGGCACCGCTCAATGTCAGCTACGGCGACAAATATCTGCCGGTTCACTGGGTCGAGAGTGCACCGGGCAGCATGCTGGCGAGCATTGCGAGTCAATCGATCGGCGCGAGCCGCTTTCAGGTCAACTCACTGCACCAGCAGGGTATTCGCACGATGGGCGCGGGGTTGCGCGCCGCCGCCTGTGCGGACGACGGCGTCATCGAGGCGGTCGAGGTGAATACCGCGGCCGCGTTCGCGCTGGCGGTGCAGTGGCACCCGGAATGGCACCTCGAGGCCAACCCGGTGAACCGTGCAATGTTCGATGCTTTTGGGGCTGCGTGCAAAAGTCGACTCGGCGCGACCACGCAGCTTCGCGATCTCGCGCCTGCCGGGCCTCAGCGCCCGCGCGATCAGGAGGAGGCGAGGCCTTTGAACCGATGACGCGTTGGCGAGCCGCGCCGCCCGTAGGCCTTGATCCGGTATTCGTATTCCCAGGTGGCATACTCGTTGGTGAATTCGCTGTTCGCTCGGTCCCGTTCGAGCAGCCTCAGGCCCGACTCGCCGGACGGCACACCCGGCATGGCCGCAAGCAGTGGGCTCGATAATTCGAACAGGTCGTCCACGAAGTCGAGCGAGCGGGCGATAAACGCGCGCTTGCCGGCGTCATTGTCCGTGTCTCGCAGATAGACGAGGTCGAGAAACCGGGTGAGCAGTGGCGCCGTATCGGGTAATCGCTTCAGGTAAGTGAGCAGCCATTTGCGGCGCAGACTGGTGACGCCACGAAGGCGCAGATAACCTGATGTCTGAATGAACACGTTCTCACGAGCCAGCTCGACCGCGCGGTCCACGTCACCCGAATCCCACGCGCCTGCCAGGTCGAGCAGAATAGCGAAATCGGAGGCGACCCAACGGTACGCGACATAAAGGTATTCCTTCTTCGAAATCCGCCCCATGAGACGCTGGAAAGCGTCCGCACCGCGCAGCACGATGCAATTGAAGAGGCGATGAATCATGACCTCTTCCCGATCGGTCAGGCGCTTGGTCAGCAGGATCAAATTGCGGGCTGCATAACGGTAGATCTCGCGCAGCCGGTCGAACACCGAATCGACTTCGGCGAAAGTCTTGAACTCCACGTCCACCTTGATTGACGTGCCAGGCACCACGGTATGAATGAGCAGGACGTCGCATGCGTCGGTTTCCGGACGGATGATGTCGCGCTCTACGCTAATCACCCTGTGATGCCGCTCAAGATCGATTGTTTTGCTTGATCGATACGAGTGCGTGAAAACGTACACATCGATATCTGAATACGCGTTGCCGATACCCTCGATCAACGTTCCGGCCACCACCACGATATCGTCCGGCTGCACGTAGCAGCTTTGCAAAAGAAACGCCGTGTCGAGTTCCAGCGAGACCCCTGGGAGTGAAATCGTGGGCATTATCGATGTCTCTGTCGTGTCACTCATGAGGGATCCTTTTCATGCGTGCGCAAAGAAAGGGGCGGCCCGGTGGCGGCGGCCGTCGCGAGCAGCGGTCAATCTACCGTGCTTCCTTTTCAATGTAAGCGGGGCGTGAATGCGTTGAGTGGGGATGGCGTACTCGGACTACAAGATCATGGCATTCGATTCAGTTTGGATAATGTAATACGCTCGGCATAGCGCGTTCAACTCGAATTTTTTCGCTTCAGCGTTGCAAGCCATGGGCTTGCGTGCTACGCTCGGCTTCGGTTGTAGGCCGTGGCCGGATAGACGAATGATTGGAAATCGAACGAAGGGCGATCCTTTTATTTAACGGTCCTATGCTTCCATTGGAAACAGTACTGACGCCCAATCGGATCAAACACCGCTATTATTGGGCAGACACGGATTTCAGGCGTGCCATGGAGGTGATCCGGGGGCACTGGGTTTGCACCGATCGGATCATCCATCGTCTGTGGAACTGTGCAGCGCTGATACTGCGTCCGGATGCGATTGCCGGTGGCCAATCCGCCGCGGTATTGCCGATGCTGCGGCAGCATGGCTTCATACCGGTTGCCGTGAAGCGGGTTCACGTCGGAGCGTCGAGGGCTGAGGCGCTTTGGCGCTACCAGTTCAACGTCGCCACGCCGGAACGGCGATCTGTGCTCAAGCATTTGATGTCGATGGGCGATTCCGTCTACTTGATCGTGCGCGACGATACCGTTCGTACGTCCGCGCCCGCCACGGTCCATCTGACCTACCTGAAGGGGACGGCGGTGATCGAGCGGCGGAAGCCCGGCCATCTCAGGACGGTGGCGGGGCCGGCCGTCGCGAATATTTTTTCGTATGTGCATGTATCCGACGATCCGGCGGATGTCTTGCGCGAAATGGTGGTGTTATTCGACGATTTCTCGATGCGGGCGTTGCTTGCACAAATCGATTCGGGGGTGGACCGTTCCGCCGAAGCTTACGCTGCGCTTCGCGAGCTGCAATCGCTCGTTCCGAAAAACGCGCTGTTTCATGACGCCGGCGCGTCGATAGACAGAATGGTCGATGAAGACAAATGGCGAATCGCATCTGAGTGGCGGGACCTGGTCGAAAGAGCGAAACGAGTCAGAAGTTTCATGACCGGCGAAAGCTATGCCGGCGCCGATGCGACGATTCCGGACGACAAGGAGTTGTCGTTGCCTTTGGACGGACATCTTGTCTTTGCTGAACTGGGCCCGAGGTAGAGCCCGACCGTCCGTTTCTGCATTGAGGAAAGGACATGACTGACACCGGAGCGGGCGAGGGCGTTGAGTTGGCGGCGATTCTGGCGCGCGTGCGGGACGCGCTCGTGGAGTTCAATGACGACGCCGATCTGGTCGAACTGGGTGATGAGGATTCGTTGAGCGACGCGCTCGAATCATTTACTCACTTCGCATTCCTGATGTCGCTTGAAGAGAAGTTTCACGTCACTATTCCCGATCACGAGTTCACATTCTCGAAGATGGGAACGCTGACCGCGATCGCAGGGGTGTTGTCCCGTTATGCCCAGTCTGGCCCCGACGCGTAGTGCGCGGGACCGAGGTTCACGCGACCGACTGCAAAGGAGCAACCGATGACCGAGTTTTCGGACGATAGCTTGCTGATTAGCGGGACTCGTGAGCAACGGGCCCTGATCGCGCTTTCGATGCTGGACAGGCAGTTGCCGGCCGCTTTCTTTGACGAGGTTTTTTCCGCGCGTCTCGATTGGCCCTGGATCATCATGCAGGCCATGCATCAGCGGGTGCTTTGCTACGTGTGGGAAAACCTGAAGCGCCGGAATCTCATCGGGCCGGCTGCGCGCAGTGGCCTGGTGAAGAACTGGATCACGTACATGGACCAGCTCAGCCACGCCAATCTCGAGAAGAACACGCTTTGGCTGAATCTGCTGAGGCGTACGATCGACGCGGTCAACCGGGCGGGTGTACCGATCGCATGCATCAAGGGCAGCGCCCTGATCGGCGACATCTATCATCCGGGCAACCGGATGCTGGGTGACGTCGATACGTTGATTCCCCAGAGCGCCGCTGCAGAGATTTCGGCGGTGCTGAACGAGCTCGGGTTCATCCAGGGCACAGTCAATTTCGTGAACAATACCGTCGAGCCGCTTTCGCGCGAAAAAATTCGATTCTGGAATTTCAACGCGCATATCATGGCCAAATTCACGCTGCTGACGAACCACCCGAGCGTTCCGTTTTTCCGTTTCGCCGCAGGGTTCGATTTCTTCGACCCGCACGATATCTATAGTTTTCCAAGTGACGCAGTACTGTCGCGGCGCGTGCCGAAAAGCGGCGATCCGATCATTTCGATCCCGGACGAAGCGGATATGGTGCTCAATTTGTGCATCCACATCTACCGCGAGGCCGTGTCGGCAATTTTCGCCGCTTCGGCCGATAACTGGCACCTGGGTAAATTCAGCGACCTCAGAAACTATCTTTTGAAGCACGACAGCGAAACGCTGCGCAGTGCGGTGAAAAGCCGCGTGGCGGAAACCCATCTGGAGAAGCCGTACTATTTCGCGCTGCACTACACGCAGGCAGTGTACGGCGACTTCGCGCTGGCGCCCTGGGCCGATCTCGTCGATCCAGGGGACGGTAAGGATTTCATTTATGAAATGCTGGATGGCGAGCGTCGTGTCATGTATCGCGCGCCGTTTTCCGAGCGGCTCTTCGATACGGCGGGCACGGAAATCCCCGGGCTCGACCCCGCGTGGAAAAAAGTGATGACCGACGATGCGTGGTAGTGCTAAGGGCACCGGGGTCGATGGATCAAACAGCAATTTGCCGAATGGGCGACCGATGACGCGGACAGCGAGTGAACCACCCACGAACCGCGACCCCTGGTGTTATCGGGGAAAGCGGCTCACCGAGCGGATTATCCAGCTAACCACATTGCCGACCGTGATCGATCGTCATGCTGCCGGCGAGGGGATGGATCGACCGGCGTTGACCTGGTATGTCGATCAAGCGCGCACTACGCATTGGACGTACCGGGAGATGATCGCGGACATTCATTGCCTTGCCGCCGAGTTGACGGTACTTCATCGCGTGTCGCGAGGCGATCGCGTGGTGGTCATGTCGGCCAACTGCCCCGAAGTCTACCTTGCTTATTTGGCGATTCTTTATATCGGCGCTATCGCGGTGCCCGTCAATAATGTCGAGTCCCCGCGCAATCTGCAATACATCGCAGGGCAAGTCCGGCCCGTATTGGCGATCGCCGGTCTGGGCGTCGGCGCCGATTTGCTGGTGACGATCGATGCACCAAGGGTAGGGGCCGAGGAATTATTGGCGAACGCGAGGGCACGGGGGGCTGCGAGTATGCCGTCACCGGCCGTCGAGCCCGACGATCTCGCGGTGCTGTTGTTTACCTCAGGCACGACTTCGTCGCCCAAGGGCGTCCGCCTGAGCCATTACAACATCCTGGTCAATGCCGAGGGATTGAGGATCGCCCACGCCCTCGACGTGAATCAGCATCATCTTTGCATCCTGCCGTTGTTTCACGCGAATGCCTTTGGTTTCTCGATGATCGGTTCGGTCTACGCAGGGTGCCATACGGTTTTATGCAACCGCTTCTCAGGCCAGGGGCTTTGGGAGATCGCCAGCCGCGAGCGCATCAACATCTTGTCGGCAGTTCCGGAAATCATTCGTTTGCTCGGCAGCCGCCGGTCGAAGCCGGAGCTGTTGCCTGATTTCCGCTATGTCGTGTCCGCTGCCGCACCGCTGCCGCGCACCGACGCCGCATCGTTCGAGGAAAACCTGGGCATTCCCATCCACCAGGGTTACGGTCTCAGCGAATGCACGAATTTCGCCGCCACCACGCCCGCATCGATCGATCCGATCGTTCGCAGGCGTTTGATGAATGAGTGGAGCGTACCGAGCATCGGCCCGGCGCTGTTTGGCACTGAACTGAAGATCGCGCGACGGGACGGTTCGCCGGCAGACCCGGGCGAGGAGGGCGAGATTCTGATCGGCGGCCATAACGTGATGTCCGGCTATTGGCGCGCCGACGAAGAAACCGCTCTCGCATTCGCCGACGGATGGCTGCACAGCGGCGATCTCGGATTCTTTGTCAAGATGGAGGAGGTGCCGTACTTTTTCGTCACGGGCCGTCTCAAGGAGATCATCCTCCGGCGCGGCGACAGCATCAGCCCTCGAGCAGTGGAGGCGGAATTGGCTGCCCTGTCGCACTTCGGCCGCTTCGCCGCTTGCGGCTTTCGTAACGAATGGGCCGGAGAGGAAATTGGCGTCTATGTCTCTACAGACGACATCGACCATGCATTGGCCGAAGTGCGAGCGATCGTGGAACGCTGCTCGCCGCGATATCGTCCTGGCGTTGTGATAGTGGGTGCGCGCGCGATTCCGGCCACGGTGACCGGAAAGATTCAGCGTAGGCATCTGGCTTCGCGGTTTGGCGCCTTTGCTGCCGCGGCGTTGGGCGGAAAGCCGCGTGTGGTGGCCGACGAAGCGACCGGTGGCAACGGATGACCGCGATCATCGCTTATTCGGATCGTTGGAGCGTGGCGCCGGGTGAGACGATTCGCTTCATGGTGAGCAGCGCGAACGCTGAACCGTATGATGCGCGAATCGTCCGGCTGCGTCAGCCGCATGCCGGCCCGGGGGCCTCCTCCTTCCAACCGGAACGCGTTGCAGCACCTTGTAACGGTCGTTATGAGGGCCGTACTCAGACAATTCCGATCGGTTCACTGGCCGTTTTCGATCGTCTTGCCATGGACGTCAGCGACGGTTTTTCGTTGACTGCCTGCATCCGCCCGACGACGCCGCACAAGGGCCGTCAGGCGATCATGGGCGCGTGGTCTGAACACCGATTGACCGGTTGTGGGCTGGAATTGGATGAGCGCGGCGCGTTGCAGCTTGTGTTGGGCCGGCCCGGGCTGCCGCCGGTGTACGTATCCCCCGGTGTGCCGATGGCTTCACGCTGGTATCGCGTTGCGGCATCGTTCGGTGCCACGGCGGGGGGCGTGACGTTGTGGC
>CBJLAJ010000074.1:0-25474 GCA_966421005.1 uncultured Paraburkholderia sp. | reverse complement strand
CCCGCCGCGCGGTTGCGCGCGACGATCTCGCGCAGGCCTGGTTCGTGAATCGGCATGCCACCCGATTCGAGGACGTCGATACGGTTCTTGTCGACGTCGAAGCAGCAGACGTCGTTACCGATGTCGGCAAGACATGCGCCTGTCACAAGACCGACGTAGCCGCAGCCGATGATGGTCACGTTCATGTTTCGATGGCCTCAAGAAAAAAACGAATAAAACGTTGGAGCCATGCCGCAACGAGGCATGGCCCGATTCGGATCAATATGCGTTGCTGCCGGCAAAACCCTTCCATAGCGTGAGCACGACGATCTTGATGTCGAACCAGAACGTCCAGTTCTGGATGTAATAAAGATCGAGCTTGACGCGCCCGCTCATCTTTTCGATGCGATCGGTTTCGCCGCGAAAGCCGTGAATCTGCGCCCAGCCCGTAATGCCGGGCTTGATGCGATAGCGGAACATGTATCCGTTCACGAGATCCTTGTAGAGATCGTCGTGCTCCAGCGCGTGCGGACGCGGCCCCACCACGGACATCTCCCCCTTGAGCACGTTGATGAACTGAGGCAGCTCGTCCAGACTCGTCCGGCGCAAAAAGCGCCCGACACGCGTGATACGCGGGTCGTGACGCGTCGCCTGCGTCACCCTGCCCTGCGCCTCCTGGTGGACCTTCATCGTTCGGAACTTGTAGATCTCGAACGTATCGCCGTCGGCGCCCAAGCGTCGTTGCCGGAAGAAAACGGGCCCCGGCGACGACAATTTCACGGAGAGCGCGATGACGAGCATGAGCGGCGTAAGCGCGATCAACGCCACCAACGCGAACAGCCGGTCGAAGACGAGCTTCGGCCACGCGCGCACATCGCCGAGCGGCGAGGCCGCCAGATTGATGGCCGGCACACCCAGCAAATCGACGACTTCCTGGTTCAGCAACGTGAGACTGCTCACGTCGGGGATGAAACGAATATTCACAAATTCATGCCTCAACGCCGTGACGATGCGATGAATGGTCGGCTCGCGCGACATCGGCAACGCCAGCCAGAGCTCACGCACCTTCTTTCGCTTCACGAGATCGATGAGCTCGTCGAAGTCGTACTTGACCGGTACGCCCGCGATCGGTTCAGCGCCTTCCGAGCGATGCGCCTCATCGGGCACGTCGTCGAAAACGCAAACGGGTGCGAACCCAGCCTCCGGACGGGCCTTCATACGCTCGATAAGAAATGTCGCGTAAGGCCCCTTGCCGACGATCGCGACCGGCTTCAGGTTGAACCCCTGCCGACGCAGACGCTTCAGCGTCGTATAGACCAGCGCCTTCATCGACAACAGCAAACCGACCGTTGTGCACGCCCAAAACGCAAGCCACGTGCGTGACAGTGCGTCGACACGATGCACGCTGAAGCTCATCAGCACGCCCGTCGCTTCGACGATCAGCCATGCGAGCGCCGTGCGCCACAACAGATCGGTGAGCGGCTTGCCGCGCCAGGACCGATAAATCCCGAGCGCCGGGAACAAGACGACGACGAGCATGTCGTCGAACGCCATAGCGATGCTCTGCGTATCGCTGAGCCACACCGGGTGCCCGGCATGCAGCGCGGCGGCAGCGAACGCGCCCATGCTCGCCAGCGCCACATCGATCATCCGGGAGAGAAGGCCCAGCATCGCAACACCTCGATTTCAGCCGTGTATTCATGGGCATCCATCAAGCGCTATCAAAAAGAACTGGGCAAGCAGACGAATATTCAAAAATATTTCAGCGGGGTTTTCCGGATTATTTTTTGATTTTTTTGTTGATCGCGCGACGGCGTTCGTCACATTCGGATGCGCGACCGCCCGTCATCTCCCGCCAACCCGCCCTGACGGGACGCCTGCCACCCGTCTACCGCGCGTCTTCCACCGGCCTGCCGGCCAACACACGCGTTTTATTGTCGATTTCTTGCTGCCACACTTGCTTCATCCAATTCACGTCAAGTGGAGGCTCAAATGACCACGCCGATCGCCACCGTCGACGCGGACACCACGTCCGTACCGACGGTACGGGCCGTGCCGCCATCGCCGATGACGCATACGCGGTTCAAGGTTCAACCCGTCATTCTGGCCGGCGGCTCGGGCACACGTTTGTGGCCCATGTCGCGCGAGCAATATCCGAAACAGCTGATCGAGCTGCTCGGCGACGAATCGCTGCTTCAATCGACGGCGCACCGCCTCGACGGTCTCGAATCTGACTTTGCGCTCTCCGAGCAGATCATGGTCGTGTGCGGCGACGACCATCGCTTTACCACCGCCGATCAACTGAATGCGCGCGGCGTCAACGCGCGTATCGTGCTCGAGCCGCTTGGCCGCGATACCGCCCCCGCCCTGACCATTGCGGCGCTCGACGCTTTGGCGCAGGCGGGCGCTGATGCCGATGCGTTGATCGTTGCCATGCCGGCCGATCATGCCATCGCCGACCCGGAGGGCTTTCGCCGTGCCATCGCATGCGCGGTACGCTATGCGTCGAAGGGCATGGTAGCCACGCTGGGCATCGTGCCGACGGCCGCCGAGACAGGCTACGGCTACTTGCGGCTCGGCGAGCCGCTCGAAGATGACACCGAGGCAAGCGCCCAAGGTCTCGCCGCGCGCCGGCTGGCCCGCTTCGTCGAAAAACCGGACCTGGAGCTCGCCGAACGGTATGTCGCCTCGGGCGAATACTGGTGGAACAGCGGCATCTTCGTCGTGCGTGCCTCGACCTGGCTGCACGCACTGGCCCGGTTCGAGCCCGCTATCTATGAAGCATGCGCGAATGCCCATGCACGCGGCCGCCTGGACGGCGAGTTCTTCCGACTCGATCGCGACGCGTTCGCCGAATCGCCTTCGAACTCCATCGACTATGCCGTCATGGAGCGACTCGCGAGCGACGAAACGTTGCCGCGTGGCGTCGCCGTGCCGCTCGCGGCCGGGTGGTCCGACGTCGGCTCATGGGGCGCACTGTGGCAAATCCTGCCCAAGGACGATAGCGGCAATGTCGCCCGTGGCCGCGTCCTCTTCGAAGACTCGCACGAAACGCTCGCTCACTCCGACGGCAGACTCGTTGCATGCCTGGGCACGCGCGATCTCGTCGTTGTCGAGACCGCGGACGCGGTGCTCGTCGCGGACAAGTCGCACGTGCAGGACGTCAAAAAGGTCGTCTCGCGGCTTCGGGCCGAAAGCGGGACGGAAGCGTCTGTCCATCGCAAAGTTCATCGGCCATGGGGCCACTACGACTCCATCGATGCAGGCGAACGCTTCCAGGTCAAGCGCATCGTCGTGAAGCCGGGCGCCCAACTCTCGCTCCAGATGCATCACCATCGCGCCGAGCACTGGATCGTCGTGCGCGGGACAGCCCGCGTCACGCGCGACGGCGAATCGTTCCTTCTTTCGGAGAACGAATCGACTTATATTCCGCTCGGGACCACCCATCGCCTGGAAAACCCGGGGAAGGTGCCGCTCGAGATCATCGAAGTGCAGTCGGGCTCCTATCTGGGAGAAGACGACATCGTGCGTTTCGACGATACGTACGGGCGCCAATGACGTCCGCCAACGTCTGCCGCCGCGGGCGGTAGACGACGACGCGCATCGCGCACAGAAAGCGGGCCGATGGCCCGCTTTCTGTTTGTCCCTTCGCCAGGCTGCGCGTTCGCGCGAGACTTACGCCCGATAGTTGAGGACAGGCGCCAGTGCTTCCAAATGCCCTTCGGGGTATGGAAGCCAGTCGAGCGCGCGACGTCCGACGGCCGAATCGAGCCTGCGCGCAATGGACGGGGCGATAGCCGACAGCGCCGCAGGCAGAGGCCGCGCGACGGCATCCTTCGGCGCGCTGCGCCGATCGGGATCGCCCTGCGGCAATCGATCGAGCGCATCCTCGTCCGATGCGGCCGCTTCGGCCGCGCTGGTCGCCACAGAGGCGCTCGAGCGCCGATCGATCCAATCGCGCGCCCATTCGAGCGCATGACGTTCCGCGCTTTCGTGATCCTCGAAGCGAGGACCGATCAGCCCTGAGCGTTCGATCCGTTTGCCGTCCTTCGAGATCTCGGCCGAGGCGCGATAGGCGCACGGCGCCTGTCGCGTAACCGGCTGTGCCATCGCGCGAATGGTATAGCCGCAGTAGTCGTCCGTGCGCTCGTGCAGTTCGCTCGCGCTGAACGAGGCTAAACCTTGCAGCGGCGTGCGCTCGTGCATGGCACGCAAGGCGTCGCCTGCTGTCTGCAACGGGCGCGAAGCGACGACCGGCAGGTCACCCGCACGCTGCGTGCAACTTCCCGAGGTCTGCCACGACTCGGGATTGGTCCAGAACACGCCACGCAAGCGCGGCGACTCGTGCTCAGGCTCGGGCTTCGGCTCGGGCAGGACAGCCACCTGGGGTTGCGGCACATAGGCGAATACGCGCCCCCCCTCGGAGAGAATCGCGACTATCTCGAACAAAGTGCCGTCGGCTAGCCACTCATCGAAGCGGCGCCGGCAAGTCGGTCCAGAGGGATAGCGTGCCGGCAGCTTCGACCAGCGCTCCCCCGTCGTAAGAATCCACAATACCGCGTTCGCCACTACGCGGGTCTCGGCGCGAGGCCTGCCGCGTCGATGCGGGTGAACAGGTTCGTCGGCTGCCAGCGCGGAAATACGCGCCCACTCGTCGTCGCTCAGCTCTTGAAAAAACATATTCTTCTCCACGCAGCCTGGCCTGGCTGCGACGCTCGACTCGCGCGAATGAACGATCATTCGCAAGAGCCGCTGGTTGCACAAAATGGTTGTTATTTTGGCTACAACGACCAAATCCGCACTTATAAAGTGCGAATTTGCCCTCCGGTGAAGCGCAAGAGGGGGTCTCGCTCGTGCGTGGGGGAATATTGCAGAAAGCATACCATCGAGGCCCGCACGCTCAATCGAATGCAAAGCTGAATCGATGCTATTCAAGGTTTTGATGAGCCGGACCGCACACGATACTGCTGCCACGGAACTCATCAAAGAGTCGCTATCTTAGAATATTTTTGTGAATGCGCAAACGCATAATGCGCGACGATTACAAAAAAAACGAATTGTCGCATCTCATGCAATTTGCTTAGCATCACCGAGCAAATGCGTCCGCTACCCAATCGGAATAAATTTCACCATTGGAATCGGAATTATTTGCGGATTGCCCGCGCGCGGCGCCGCAGTCGGCCGCGCCCACTGCGGGCGATCGCTCAGGTCAGATCGCTCGCGAGCGAGGCCGCAATACGCGATTCGATGGGGGTAACAGGGCTTGGATACGCGGGATGATCACAGCCAGCCGAGAGTCCTGCGCCGCCGCGCAGACGCTTCTTCATCGAGGCCGTGAACTCGAACCGGAGAAAATGGACTGCCGAAGTCTTTTCGTCGTTTGCGCGCTCCAGGTCCTCGTCTGCAATGGCATATATGCGCGGCTCCCCCTCAACCTCGAGGAACACGCGGCTTTCGATGCCAATGAGCCGCTTCAGCGCGGCCCGACGCTCGACCTCGTTCTCGTATTCGATCTGCATTGTTGCTTTCAAATTGCTTCCATCTGGTACAAGAGGTAAATAGGCTTCCAATTCGCCTCGAATTCCGTCTTCATCGAAAATCTTCTCGATGTGTAACATTTCTTGAATCTGGTAGCGAATTGTTAATTCGTCTTCGAATATCAAGGTCAAGTGATTGCCGATACGAACCATACGCTGCTTCTTATGTTCGATCACTTCTTCGCGCATTGACTTACGTGCTTTTGCGTATGCCTCGAGTGTCATCAGCGATTCTCTGGAAATAGTCATCGGCCAATTCCTTGCAAGAAAAGAAAGCACAGTCGTTTAAATGTCATATGCCCTGCGCAGCAGGGTCAGCGGATGAGCCAGCGGCGCGCTGGCCAGTCCCGCTTCCTCGATTCCCTGCGCGATGTGGTGTCCCGCAAGTTGGCAATCCGATGAAATGAAGGCCGGCTGCGGCTCCGCCATCCCCTTGAACACCGGCGCACCGATCTTCATCGCCGTGCGGTGGAACTCCTTTTTGACACCGAACGTACCCGCATGTCCCGAGCAGCGTTCGATAACCTTGACATCGGTCCCGGGCACGAGCGAGAGCGCATCGTAAGTTTTACGTCCAAGGTTCTGCACGCGGCCGTGACATGGCACGTGGTAGGAAATCTTACCGAGCGCGCGCTTGAAGTCGGTCTTCAGCAAACCATCGCGGTGGCGCGATACGAGATACTCGAATGGATCCCAGAACGCCTCGCTGACCGTGCGCACGTCTTCATCGCCCGGGAACATCAGCGGCAGCTCATGCTTGTACATGAGCACGCAACTCGGGATGGCGGCCATGATCGCGTAGCCATCGCGCGCATATCGCGTCAGCACCGGGATATTCTTCTCCTTCTTGGCCGCCACGCCTTCGAGGTTGCCTTGCTCCAGCAAGGGCATGCCACAACAGGCTTCGCTCGCGACCAGCACGTACGGGATATCGTTGTGCGCAAGCAGCGCCAACAGATCGTGGCCGATCCCGGGCTCGTTGAAATTCACATAACACGTGGCGTAGATAGCCACTTTCCCCGGCGTACGTTCTCCGTCGCGCACCGGGGCGCTTGGCGAAGCCAAGGCTTCCCCGCGAAACTTGCGCGGCGCGAATTCCGGCAGCCAGGCGTTCTTGTCCACGCCAAGCGCGGATTCGAGGACGCCGCGCGCGGGCTTCGACCGATTCACGGCGTTGACCGCCTGCGTCACGACGGGAATCCCTGCAAAGTGGCCGAGGGCGTCGGTGTTCGACAGCACCTTGTCGCGTAGCGGCACTTCCCCTTTCTTGTACTTGGCCGCCTTCGCGCGCAGCATCAGATGCGGGAAATCCACGTTCCACGGGTGGGGTGGCACGTAGGGACACTTGGTCATGTAGCAGAGGTCGCACAGGTAGCACTGATCGACCACCTTGGGGTAGGACTGACGATCCACATCGTGGGCTTCGCCCGAGTCGGTTTCATCCACGAGATCGAACAGCGTCGGAAAAGCGCCGCACAACGACACGCAACGGCGACATCCCGCGCAGATATCGAAGACGCGCGCGAGCTCCTTGTCGATGGCGCCCTGATCGTAGAACGCTTCCGATTGCCAATCGAGCGGATGTCGAATCGGCGCCTCAAGACTGCCTTCCTTATGCGGCATGAACGCATGCTCCCGAGTTCTGCTGAAGGTCTCCGGTACGCAGGCAGCGCAGGGCGCGGCGCGCCGGCATGGGCCGCGCGCCGGAGGCGTGGGCGCAGCGCCGCGAAGTTCGCGGCGCGCGCATCGTTGCGGCCCGCTTCAGTCGCTGAGCGCTTCGAGGGCCTTCGTGTAGCGGTTGGCGTGGCTGCGTTCAGCCTTGGCCAGCGTTTCGAACCAGTTGGCGATTTCGTCGAAGCCTTCGTCGCGGGCCGTCTTTGCCATGCCCGGGTACATGTCGGTGTATTCGTGCGTTTCGCCCGCAATCGCCGACTGCAGGTTCTGCCGCGACGTGCCGAACGGCAGGCCCGTGGCCGGATCGCCAACCGCCTCCAGGTACTCGAGATGCCCGTGCGCGTGACCCGTCTCGCCCTCGGCCGTCGAGCGGAACAGCGCGGCGACATCGTTTTGGCCTTCCACATCCGCCTTGGCGGCGAAATACAGATACCGGCGGTTCGCCTGCGACTCACCCGCGAATGCGGCCTTCAGATTCTCTTCCGTTTGGGAGCCTTTCAACTGTGCCATCTGAATCTCCTGGGGGACCGGCAGACGCGGCGCAGCCTGGCGTTGCCGAAGTCTTGTATAGGTGGGTGAACGTAAACGGCGCGCACCACGGCGCCCGCGAGCCGGACGCCGCGCTTTCAATCTAGGCGTTGAAAGGGCGCATCCCCCAATTGGCATTTTCTATGCGCGCGATAGGCCATTGCCGCACCGGCCTTGCGAGCCGTCGGTTCTCGCGAAAAGCGCCGCGGCAAGCCTCGGGGCTTTTCGGCACTTTGTCAGGAGATTGCGGGCTTACGGGTTGCCGGTCACCGGTTCGGGCGACTGCGGCACCGCTTCCTTGAGCGCCTCGAGAAACGCCGTGCGCCACCAGTGCACGTCGTATTGACGAATCGTCGTCATCAGCGCCGAATGCCGTTCGATGCGCTCGCCGAGCGGCATCGTGAGCGCGCGCTCGATCGCCTGTGCGGTACCTTGCGAATCGTAGGGATTGACGAGCAACGCCTCCTTCAGCTGCTCGGCCGCGCCGGCAAAGCGCGACAGCACCAGCACACCCGGGTCCGCCGGGTCTTGCGCCGCGAGGAACTCCTTCGCGACCAGATTCATCCCGTCGCGCAGCGGCGTGACGAGCGCGACATGTGCGGCCCGATAAACGCCTGGCAGCCGCCTGCGCGCAACGTTGCGGTGAATGTAGCGCACCGGCATCCAATCGAGCTCGCCATAATCTCCGTTGATGGCGCCGCACAGACTGTCCATTTCGCGGCGCAGGTCGTCATACGCGCCGAGGTCCTCGCGGCTCGGTGCCGCGATCTGAATCAGCGTGGCACGCTTGCGGTTTTCCGGATAGTGCTCGAGAAGATAACGAAACGCCTGGATGCGCTGAGGCAAGCCCTTCGAGTAGTCGAGGCGATCGACGCCGATCAGCAACTGGCGGCGCGAGTACTCCTGCCTCATACGCGCGAACATATCGAGACCTTCGCGCGCATCCGCCAGCGAGGCGAACTCGCCGACGTCCATGCCGATCGGAAACGCGCCCACCCGCAGCGTGCGATTGAAAGCGCGCAAATAGCCGTCCGGCATCCACTGTGCGCCCGCTTCGGATTCCGCATAGCGCACGAAATGCATCATGTCCGATTGCGTTTGAAAGCCGACGAGATCGTAAGCGAACAGCGAACGCATCAGCCATTCGTGCTCCGGGATGGCCGCCATGATGAGCGGCGGCGGCACGGGGATGTGCAGAAAAAAGCCGATCGGATTCGTGCAGCCCATGGCGCGCAACTCCGCGGCAAGCGGGATCAGATGATAATCGTGTACCCAGATCGTGTCGTTCGGCTTGAGCAGCGGAAGCAGCCGCTGAGCGAAGAGCTGATTGACGCGGCGATAGCCGCTTGCGAAACGGACGTCGAACTGCGCGAGGTCGAGCCGGTTATGGAAGACCGGCCACAGTACGTTGTTCGAATAGCCAAGGTAATACGTTTCGTAGTCCTGCTGACTGAGATCGACCGTTGCGAGCTGTACCTTGCCCACCGTCTGCGTATGCACGCCGCCGTGGCTGGAACCCGCGACATCGGAGAACGTCTTGCCGCTCCACCCGAACCACATACCACCGGTTTGCTGCAACCCGTCCTTGATCGCGACAGCAAGTCCGCCAGCCGCGGCCTTACGCGGATCCGCAACACGGTTCGAAACTATGACGAGACGACTCACTAAGGCTCCTTTGAAAAAAGCAGGGAGTTGTTTTACGTGAGCGGCTGTGTTGTTGCCGCGAGAGGTCTTCTGGTCGTAGTTATCGTTGTTTGTTTTTATTCGTATTCGTTGTGATGGCTGCCGAGCGCATCGTGTCGCGCTTGATGTTCTACGTGCCTGGCGGCACGCGTATGCAGCGTTGTCTTGAAATTAAGCGCTTGATGATAACACAGCCGGACTACGAAAGTCATCCTCGCGGAGCAAACGCGGCCCGGAGAGTCGATCCAATGATGTCGCTCACTTCCAAACTCCGGCAGCGCAGGGAAGTACTACGGGCGCGCGACAGGTCGAAATAAACGCGGCTCAGGCAAGAGATGGGGCACGCTAGGGTCACGTGCCGGAATACCGGGCTTGTTGTTCAGAATCTGGTCGAACCATTTCTGCTCGATCCTCTCTGGTTCGGAGACGCGCAGCCGGCCGGACTCATAGAGTGCCCTGACACTCGATCGGCCATCGAAGCCGACGCGCTCGAAGACTTCGGCCAGAAGCTCGTCGATGCGCGAGGTCAAACGTCCCCCGCTCGCATAGATGTACGAGCGATGCTGTTGAAGGAATTCCGTCACCTCGTCCGCCCGTCGCAACAGCTCGTCGCGCATAGCTATGTCTTGACCCCGCACAATACGCGAAACGTGATCGGGCAACGCCGTTTCGTAGCCGTGCAGTCTGTCTATGTAATACTCCTCCGACCCCCGCCGCCAATGTATAAGCTCGGTGTGCCCGGATGAATGTCGTTGCACACGTTGATCGAGGTGCGCAAGGAACGAAGCAACCGGATAACCCGATGATACATAGAGGATGTTGCTGTCATCGATGCTCGGCGGGGGGATCAGGTTGTGACCAAACGGGCCAAAGACGGAAACGCTCACGTCTTTCTCGGCCTCAATCAGATAGTTCGAAGCAGCGCCGGGGCGGCGTGTGTGAAACGTAATCTGCGTCGCATAGCCGAGGTCATCGCACGTAATGCTCGCCACCGTAAAGAAACGTGGGTAACCCTCATAAATGACGGCGATGTGTTGACCGGGCAACACACGTATCTTGCCGTGGCTCACGTCCAATGCCACTTCATAAACGTTGTGCGTTTCATCGCGATCAGCACTCGAGCAATCCATTGGCCGGTCAGTGACGTCCCTGACGTACACCACTTTGCCGTCGAGTGGATGAGCCGGTCCAGGTGCAATTGGACGCTGATGCACGCCGATCGTCCCCGCATCGGGTCGCGCACGCGCCGCTCTGACGCCGCTCGGAGGCGATGCAGAGAATCGATTGCTACCGTCTGTACGATCAGCGTCGTCCGAAACACTGCGTCGGACAAGCTTGTCGAGTTGGGGATGACCACCATGCGACGTCGGCAAGGACCGCGCGGGTATCGTTTCGCCAAGACGTCGCCACACAGCCGGATCCCAGTAGCGCTCAGGAAAGCCGCAGATTTCGGAGGACATGGCGCGGGAAACCTATAGGGACAAAAACCGAGGGAAAAAAACCGAGTCTCCCTCACGGTCGATATCGTGCCGCGGCCGATCACGAACCGTTGATCCGCCATCCGAAATTACGCCGTGTGATGACGCGAACAGCATCACACATCTATGCAGAGGCGGGCTTGCGACATCACCGCTTGCCGGGCCCGAATTCGACAGCCTGAATCAGCGCGTCAAGCCCGGTTCGTCGTGGCAAGACGCGCACAGCAGGGTACGAGAAGGAGCAAACCGACCAACAGCCAGAACGCGCTCGACAGGCCGACACTCTTGGCGACGAAGCCCATCCCAGCGGGGCCGGCGAGGTTACCTGCATAACCCGTAGTCGTAATCGCCGCGACAGCCAATGCCGAGGGCATTGCTCGCTGCGATCCCGCTCGACGAAACAGCACCGGAACGATGTTCGAAGCGCCCAGCCCGATCAGTAAAAAACCGGCCATTGCAATCGGCGCGAGCGGAGCCGTCAATAGAACAGCAAATCCGGCGATGGCGAGCAATCCGCCCCAGAACATCGTGGACCGGTCGCCAACGCGCGCGGTCACAGCATCGCCGCCGAAACGTCCAGCCGTCATCGCGATCGAAAACAGCATATAGCCCAGTCCGCCCTGAGCTGCGCCGACCAGCCCCTTGTCCGTGATCAACAGCGCGCTCCAATCGAGCAGCGCACCTTCCGCAAGAAAGGTTACTGCGGTCAGCGCCGCGAGCAGCAGTACGATGCCGCGCGGCATGACGAAAAGTGGACCGTCCGCGCGCTGCCTAGCGCTCAGTAGCCTGGGCCTGGCAACAAGCATCGCAGCCAACATCGCCGCGGAGCACAGCAAGGTACTGACGAGCGTACCCATGCGCATCGAAAGCAAGGACGTCATGACCATCGAGCCAGTGAATCCGCCCACGCTGAAGAGCGCATGGAATCCTGACATCAACGGCCGGCCCGCCGCACGCTCGACTTCCACCGCGTGGACGTTCATCGCCACGTCCAGTGAACCGAGGGAAGCGCCGAACGCAAGCAGCGCGATACCAAGCGCAAGCGGTGTACTGACGAGCGTCAGGACGGGCAAGAGCAAGACCAATCCGACGCCGCCTGCCACGATCACGGGCCGGCTGCCATATCGCGCACTGATGGCCCCCGTGGCGATCATCGCGATAACCGATCCCAAACCGATACACAGCAGCAGGATGCCGAGCATGGCATCGTCGACGCCGAGCCTCAACTTCGCAAATGGCACGAGCGGCGCCCAGCATGCCACACCAAAGCCGGCCACAAAAAATGCGAGACGCGTTGCAAGCCGCGTGGCTGGACGGTCCGACGACATGTCGTTGCTTTTCATAGTGGCGCCAGCGTGTGCGGCTGGCCGACTGTCGGCGGCGCCGCGGCGACGACGGACGCGCCCGCTCTCGCCAATGCCAAACGTTGCGCACGGGGCAGATCGTGCTCGACGACGAAGCAGTCGATTTCCTTGATTGCCGCGACCCGGTAGGGCGAGCGGGTGACAAGCTTCTCGTTCGTTGACAGAACGGCGTTATGTTCGCTTGCCGCGAGGACAGCGCGCTTGAACGCCGCATCGGCCATGTCGAACACGCTGATGCCCCCTTTGGGCGAGACCGCGCAGGCCCCGAGAAAACAGCGGTCGATATTCATTCGCTCAACCGCTTGGAGCGCGGTGGCATCGACACATCCGCCGACAATCGGATCAACCGCCCCGCCCATCATCACGAGCTGCAAATCGGATCGCCGTAATACCGCTGCCGCAATGTCGATCGAATTCGTTGCCACCGTGAGTCCGAAGTCTTCGGGCAAATAAGCGACCAGTGCGAGATTGGTACTGCTGCTGTCAAGAAACAGCAACTCCCCTCTTTGGATCAAGGGCACGGCAGCCCGGGCCAATGCGTGCTTGCGCTCGGCAGCTTGATCGATGCGCGCTGCGATGGGCACAGATGCTGGCGTGATGGGCAATGCACCCCCATAAACCCGGCGGCAAAGCCCCTGCGCCGCAAGCGCCCGGAGGTCACGGCGGATGGCGTCTTCGGAAACGCCGAATTCGACCGCCAGTGCGGTAGCGACGACCGATTGGCCCTCGGCCAGCCGGCTCGCTATCGAATCGCGTCGTGCGAGCGGAAGATCTTCGTTCATGCGACGAATCATAACGTGCACGAACAAGAATGTAAACGTGCATAAACGTGCACGCCGGACGTATCGACCACGATGCGTTGCTCGACGCAGCGTGATCAGTCAACCGCGACAGAATCGCTCGACGGGGCACCCGAACGAAGTCCTGATCGCCCCGCGCGTCTGGATCAAGTGCTGTCCACTATGTATGAGACAGCGGGGGAGTCGCCCACCCCTCAGCTCGTATGCTGCCGTTCCTGCATCGCCGCCTGCATGGCGCGCTGCATTTCCTCGGGTTCGACGTCGCGCACATGCGATGCGATATGCCAGCGGTGGCCGAACGGGTCTTCGACGAATCCCCACCGGTCGCCCCAGAACATGTCGGCCAACGGCATGACGACGGTCGCACCGGCCGCCACCGCGCGCTCAAAGGCCGCGTCAGCGTTTTCGACATACAAATAAAGGCTCACCGGCGTGCCCTTGAGCGTTTTCGGACCGATCGAGTTGCACTCAGGAGACTCGTCGGTCAGCATCATCACCGAATTGCCGATCTTGATTTGCGCGTGGCCGATCTTGCCCACGGGGGTCGGCATACGAAAGAGTTCCACGGCGCCGAAAGCCTGCTTGTAGAAATCGATCGCTTTGGCCGCGCCTGCGCAAACGATTTGCGGCGTCAGGGAATGCATGCCTTCGGGAATGGGTTTGACGGAAGATGTCGACATGACGGCTGCTCCTGTAAGGGTTTGGTAACAATGAGCACGGGCAGGGTGGCTTCGTTTTCGCCGGCTCTATTTGCACGACGAACGGAGCAGGCCGAAATCGACACTAGGTTGGATTTTTATTTTCCCGCGCCTCCGACCAAAGTTGCCTGATGCAGTCGATGTCGCGCTGCTCTGTGCAACGGAGTTGGGCCGCGATTTCGTCGGCCGACTTATCAGGGCAGTCCGCCAACGCCATTTTTACTTGGTCCAGCCGCCGCGCCCGCGCCGGCGCAGACTGTCGCACCAACAAGTTCAGCATGGCTCTATTCGGATTTGTTGCACCGAACTCTGCCAACGCCTCCTCGATCAACGCTTCGGGCTCCTGCAAGCTCATGCTCAGGCGCATTTGTATCGTTCGTTGCTGACTGCTCGTCAGCGGCTTGCCGAATCCATTGACTTCTTCGTCGACTCGTCTCAGCTGGGCCTCGTCTGCAGGATGCAGATTCTGGTTGGGAGCACAGGGAGGGCGCAGTCCGGGCGGCGCGCCGGTCGAACCGAGCGCGCAAACTTGCATGCCGGGGGCGTATACCTGTAGGGATTACGCTCTACAGAAGATGCCATTGCTGCAACCTCGTCGACGATGATTGGTGCGCGCCTCATATCGACATGCGTTCGGCGTACGATTGTGCAGCGGGCGAGTCTTGAAATTGCCGCGAAACTTCGCGTTGCTTAGCACGCCTTCGCATCGAGCAATAAAAAACGCTCGTTCAGCGTGGCACCGCCCTCTAGTCCCTCACCTTCGCGATGTGCAGCAAGTTCGCCGTGCCCGACTCGCCGAAGGGCAAACCCGCGGCGATGGCGATCGAATCGCCGTCGCGCGCGAAGCCGGCCCCGCGCGCCGCCTCGCAGGCCAAAACGATCATGTCGTCCACATCGTGCGCGTTGCGGTACGGCATCGAGTGGATCCCCCAGACGAGCGCAAGCCTGCGTGCCACCTGTAACGAAGGGGTGAGCGCGATGATCGCGCTCGGCGCGCGCTCGCGCGCGGCACGCACACTCGTAAAGCCCGACAGCGTATAGGTGACCGTCACCGCGGGCTCGATCAGTTGCACGACCGTGCGCAATGCACAGCAAATGGCATCGGCCGTCGTCGATTGGGCAGGCGTATGCGACGCATCGATACCGAGCCGGTAGCCAGGGTCGCGCTCCACGCGTTCGATGATGCGGTTCATCATCGTCACGGCTTCGAGCGGGAATTTGCCGCTCGCGGATTCGGCGGACAGCATGACGGCATCGCTGCCTTCGTAAATCGCACCTGCGACGTCCGATGTTTCAGCGCGCGTGGGCACCGGCGAGTTCGTCATCGATTCGAGCATCTGCGTGGCCACCACAACAGCCTTGCCCGCGGCCCGACACGCGCCGACGATGCGCCGTTGGAGTTCGGGAATCTGCTCGGCCGGTAGCTCCACACCCAGATCGCCGCGCGCGACCATGATGCCGTCGCAGCGCGCGACGATGGCTTCGAGATGATCGATCGCAAGCGGCTTTTCGAGCTTGGCCATGATCCACGCGCGATCGCCGATCAGCGCGCGTGCCTCGTCGATATCTTCGGGCCGCTGCACGAACGATAGTGCCACCCAATCGACGCCATGTTCGAGGCCGAATGCGAGGTCCTCGCGATCCTTGCCGGTGAGCGCGGAGATCGGCAGCATGACGGCCGGCACATTCACGCCTTTGCGATCGGAGATGCGTCCGCCCACTACCACGCGCGTCTCTGCGAAATCCACGCCTTTCGATTCGACCGACAACCGGATCTTGCCGTCGTCGAGCAACAGCTCGGAGCCCGGTTCGATAGCCTCGAAGATCTCCCGATGCAAGAGCGGCGCGCGACGGTTCGTGCCGGCGGCCGGATTCATGTCGAGGCGAAAAGGCTGTCCCGCGCTCAGTTCGGCGCTGCCGCCCTCGAACGTGCCGAGCCGCAGCTTGGGCCCTTGCAGATCGAGCAGCACGCCGATCGGGCGGCCACTTTCACGCTCGAGCGCGCGAATGGTCGTGAGCCGCTGCAAATGGTCGTTCTGGCTGCCGTGGCTGAAGTTCAAACGGAAAACGTCGACGCCGGCCTCGAACAGTTGCCGGATGACCTGCGGGTCGGCACTCGACGGCCCGAGCGTGGCGATGATCTTTGCGTTGCGTTGCCGCTTCATTCCGTGTCTCCAGTGTCTCGGACGCACACTGTAGTACTGCGAAAGAGTTTCGATAAGACCATCGAAGGTCGCGGGACTCGATACAGAAAATATCGAATAGGCAACGAGTTCCCTCACCTCTTTCGCCTCTCAACGCGCAACGGACAGCCTGGGTGGGTGGTTTGTTTTATAGGGAAGTTAGGCATATTATGTTCGATACATAAATTGCCTAATTTCGCTATAAATGGACCCTATCCTCAATCCGTATGCCCCGGGAGCGGGCACGCCTCCTCCGGAGCTCGCGGGGCGCGACGACGTCCGCGAAGCCGTGCGCATCTGCATCGAGCGCATCAGGCGGTCAAGAGCGGCGAAAAGCGTGCTGATGATCGGACTTCGCGGAGTAGGGAAAACGGTATTGTTGGATCGGATGCGCCACGACGCCGAAACCGTGGGTGCCCACACGATTCGCATCGAAGCCCCGGAGAACCGCTCGCTCCCGGCACTGCTGGCTCCGCACTTGCGCCTGGCGCTGCTTCGTCTGAATCGGATCGAGGCAGCGAAAGACATGGCTGTGCGCGGCCTGAAGGCCCTTGCCGGGTTTGCCACACGGCTCAAGGTCACGTACAAGGACATCGAGGTTGGCCTCGACTACGATCCCGAACCCGGACTCGCCGACAACGGAGAACTCGAGAGCGACTTGACCGCCCTATTGGAAGAGGCGGGCAAAGCAGCACGAGCGGCCGGAACGATCCTGATCATGTTCATCGACGAGTTCCAATATGTCGAAGAGACGCAAATGGCTGCGTTGATTTCGGCGCTGCATCGATGCGCGCAGGAGCAACTGCCTGTAACGTTGGTCGGCGCCGGCCTTCCCCAGCTGCGTGCACGCATGGGCGAAGCAAAGTCATACGCGGAACGTCTTTTTGCGTTCTACGAGATCGGCCCGTTGAAAAAGCCCGATGCGGAACTCGCCATCGTGAAGCCCGCCGCCGACGAAGGCGCGATAGTCGACAAGGCCGCGGTCGATCGGATCGTCAGCGAGGCCCGTGGCTATCCTTATTTCCTGCAGGAATGGGGCAAACACGCCTGGGATGCCGCCGCTGCAAGCCCGATCACCGAGGACGATGTCGTCAATGCATCGCGCGAAGTCGTGGCGACCCTTGATGAAAGCTTTTTCCGGGTGCGCTTCGATCGCCTCACGGCCGCCGAAAAAAAATACCTTCGCGCCATGGCTGAACTGGGCGCCGGCCCGCATCGCTCGGGCGATATCGCCGATCAGGTCGGTCGTCCTGTGCAATCGCTCGCCCCTATTCGCAGCGCCTTGATACTCAAGGGCATGATCTGGAGCCCGACTCATGGCGACACTGCCTTCACAGTGCCATTATTCGACGAGTTCATGAAGCGTGTGTTGCCTGGCAACGACTGGATGCACTAGCATCGCGCTTCGACGGTTATGCTGTTCAGCGCTATCCGTCGGTAATCGCACCCATTGCGACACAATGGTCTGACATGCGACATTTGCTGGTTCTTTCGATGCCATGGCAAAAAAAGAAACTGCACGGCAAGGCATTCGAACACAAAACGCAAAATAAACAAAGAGGCACCAATGTCCAACCAGAAATCGGCTGAAATCGCAGCACGCTTCGACCGCCTGCCCCCGTCCCGGACCGTCTGGACGATGGTCATCCTGATCTCGCTGGGCGGCATCTTCGAGTTCTACGATCTTTTCTTCACCGGCTACGTCGCCCCGGGGATGGTCCAGGCGGGTCTCTTCAAACCCGAATCGCTCGGCTTTTTCGCGGCGCTCGCACCGATCGCCGTGGCCGGCTTCGGCACGTTCGTCTTTGCGACGTTTGCCGGACTCTGGATCGGCGCGCTCGTGTTCGGCTTCGTTGCCGATCGCCTCGGACGCCGCTTCATCTTCACGTGGTCGCTCGTCTGGTATGTCATCTGCACGGCCATCATGGCGTTTCAGCACTCCGGCCTCGCGATCAATCTCTGGCGCTTTGCCGCCGGCATCGGCATCGGCGTGGAACTGGTGACCATCGACTCCTACATCTCGGAGCTCATCCCCAGCGGCGAACGCGGTCGCGCCTATGCGGTCAACCAGTTCATTACGTTTTGCGCGGTACCTGTCGTCGCATTCCTCGCTTTCGTTCTCAAAGACACCCACCCGCTCGGGCTCGAATATTGGCGCGTCGTCATCCTGATCGGCACGCTTGGCGCCATCGCCGTCTGGATCATCCGCCGTAACGTGCCCGAAAGCCCACGCTGGCTCGCGCGCCAGGGCCGCCTGGACGAGGCCGAACGCATCGTCGCCGATATCGAACGCCGCGTCGCCGCCGAAAAGGGCGTCGCCCTGCCGGCCCCTCAACCGGTTGAGGCCGAAATGGAAGGCCGCGGGTCCATCGCCGAAATCTTCGGGCCGCTCTATCGGAAGCGCACGATCATTCTGTCGATCTTCAACATGGCGCAGGTCATCGGCTTTTACGGCTTCGCTGCCTGGGTGCCGACGCTGCTCATCCATCGCGGCGTTCATGTGACCGCGAGCCTCGGCTATGCTTTCATCATCGCCATCGCCAATCCGTTCGGCCCGTTGCTCGGCACATTCTTCGCCGACAAGCTCGAACGCAAGACGCAGATCTGCGGCGGTCTGCTCATCATGGGCATCGTCATCGCCCTCTTTGCACAGGCCTCGGAACCGGCCGTGCTCATTGCGCTTGGCGTGGTGTTTACGCTCGCCTCGAACGTCATGTCCTACGCATACCACGGCTACCAGGCCGAGCTCTTTCCGACTCGCGTCCGCGCGCGCGCCGTCGGCTTCGTTTATTCATGGAGCCGCATCGCCGCCGCATTCGCAGGCCTCGCCATCGGCGTTTTGCTTCACAACTACGGCGTGCCTGGCGTTGCCACGTTCATCGGTGCGTCGATGCTCGTCGGCATCTGCATGATCCTGATGGGCCCCCCCACGAAGGGACGTTCGCTCGAATCGATCAACCGCTGAAACAAAACGCGCGCGGCTGATGCGCGCGCGGCTGGACAGGCGTACCCTATCCCCAGGCGCCGGCATGGCAATCCTTGTCCCGCCGGCCTCCTAGGGAGGGCACTCATGAAGACGATCGTCCGGACCGGCTCGCATATCGAGGGCATTCATTGGATCGCCGAATACCTGGAAACGACGCACGAGATCCGCGTCTTGCGTGAAGGCGCGGAAGTCGGTGTCTACGATGCACCGCCTACCCTGTTCGGCGAAGAAGCCGATGCGGGCTCGAAAAGCGTGGCGGAGCATCGCGCGCTGGACGCTGCGTTGCGCGCTTATCTGATGCGCTTCGTGGCTGACCACGACGCCGAGGAATAAGCAGGCCAGGCTGCGCGGGCCCAGCCATTGCTCATGGCGCCGGCAAAAGCAAAAAATCGAGTACGGCCTGCGTCAATGCGGCCGCCTGTTCCACGTTGGGCAAATGCAGCGCCTCGAGCACGACGTGACGCGCGCCGGGAATGCGTGCCGCCAACGCCCTTCCTTCATCGACTGGAAAGCCCGCATCGTGCGTACCGCTCACGATCAGCGTCGGTGCCGCGATACGCTCGACTTCCTGGGATAGATCCGTATTCGCGACCGCCGCGCAACTCGCGATGTAGCCCTCGGCGTCCGTGTGCCGCACGACATCGCGAATCGCTTCGGCAACGAGTGGCTCCCGAGCACGAAAGGCGGCGCTGAGCCAGCGTTCGACCGATCCACTCGCAAGCGTTGGCATGCCGCCGCGCTCCGCCTGCTCCATGCGCTCGAGCCAGGTCTCGCGGGGCGCCAGATTGCGGGGGAGCGCGCTCACATCGACGAGCCGTCCGATGCGCTCGCCATGGCGAGCGGCCAGTGCCATGGCCGTCACGCCGCCCAGCGAGATGCCGCACACATGCGCCCGCTCGATGGCAAGCGTATCCATGAGCGCCAGGACATCTCCGCTCAACTGCTCGATCGTGTACGGGCCCGGCGGCACGCTGGAACGGCCATGCCCTCGCGCATCGTAGCGCAGCACGCGAAAGTGCCTCGCGAACGCCGCGATCTGCGGCGACCATAACGAAACGTCGGTGCCAAGCGCGTTCGACAACACGAGCCACGGTGCCTCGCTGTCAGCCGGTGCGTCGATTCGATAGTAGAGACTGATTCCATTGACAGTGGCGAAGGGCATGACGGCAAGGCCTCTCATGGCGAAAGCCCCTATTGTGCTACAGCTCCCGCGGCCGTCACAGCGTATCCCGCCACTCGAAGAAACCCCTTCCCCGATTTGTCAAAAAACATGGAACAATGCCCGGCATGGGCCCGCAACTTGCACGGACAAGACGCAGGACATTCCACAACGATCAGCGGGGAGGAGTCAGTCATGAGCACCAGTGGATCCCGAGCCAAGAAGAAGAGCTCGTCGGGGAGCCGGCCCAAGACAAGCTCGGCCGTCGAAATGGATCTGACCGAACACGCTGTTGCGCGTCCGACCCGCGACGAAGCCGAGGAAGCGGTGCGCGTGTTGCTGCGCTGGGCGGGAGACAATCCCGATCGCGAGGGGCTGCGCGATACGCCGGGACGCGTCGCGCGCGCCTATGAGGAGTTTTTTGCGGGTTATCGCCTCGATCCGCGCGAGATACTTGCCCGTACGTTTTCAGAGGTCGACGGCTACGACGAGATGGTCGTGCTCAAAGACATTCGCTTCGAAAGCTATTGCGAGCATCACATGGTGCCCATCGTTGGGCGCGCGCATGTCGCCTATCTGCCGAAACATCGTGTCGTCGGCATCTCGAAGCTCGCGCGGCTCGTCGATGCCTTCGCCAAACGGCTGCAGATCCAGGAAAAAATGACGGTGCAAATCGCCGATACGCTCAACGACGTTCTCCAGCCGAAAGGCGTCGGCGTCATCCTCGAGGCCGCTCATCAGTGCATCACCACGCGCGGCGTGCACAAGCCCGGCGTCGCGATGGTGACTTCGCGCATGCTCGGCTCGTTCAGGACCGATCCGTCGACACGCCGCGAGTTTCTCGCCATCGTCGGCAATCCGGGGGCGCTCGCGTTGCCCAACGTCTGAGGCCGGGCTCCGAATCAAGGGGGCGGCGCGATGTCGATATCGAGCAATGCGGTGCTGATCGATTTGCCGTGCGCGTCGAGCGCCAGGGAGCGCGTCACGCCCCCGCCGAGCGCGTGCTCCAGCACAAAATTGAGCGCGGCGATGCCCGGCAACTCGTAGCGCCTCACCGGACCGCGCACGATGCTCTGCAAGTGCGCCTTCACGCGCTCCGCCGTCAGATGGCGTACGAGGTGCGGATAAACGCACGCGTCGAAGCAAATGACAGATACGTTGAGCGTGTCGCCCTTATCGCCGGTTCGCCCATGGGCCAACTCACGTAGCTTCATCTCAGTCTCCGCTGAAGATCTCGACTGACGGCTTGACCATCTCGCGCGGCAGCAAGACCGATTGCACGGCAATGACCTCGCGCACGGACTTCGTCACGCCGCCGCCACCGGCCGGGCCGTTCGTGTAGAGCGTTTCGACCTCGTTGCCGATCCGTGTGGCTTCGTCGAACGAATCGCAACGTGCGGCCACGCGCACACGCACTTCGTACGGCTCCGTCCGTTGCGCAGGCGCCGCCGCTCGTCCATAGAGCGAATCGACGCCGATGAGCTCGCAGCGCAGCTCGCGTACCGCTACGCCAGTCATCGCAAGGCGCTCGCGCACCACGTCGAGCGCCAGACGCGCACGTGCGAGCGCGCCCGAGCCACCGTACGAGATCTGGCCTTCGCCGACAAACCCGTCGAGGTACGCAACCGATGCCTTCAATGTGCCGGTGCGCGGTGTACCACTCCCCCCGCTCACTGCGACGCGGTCAGCACCGAGCTGCGTCACGCTGACGCCGGTAAAGTCGGCAACGACGTCGGGCTGCAGATACCGTTGCGGATCATGAATTTCGTAAAGCAGTTGTTCCTTGCAGGACGCCTCGCTTACGCAACCGCCGGCATGCGGCACCTTCGTCACGACGACGGCGCCATCCTCGTCGACTTCGCCGATGGGAAAACCGAGGCGCGCAAGATTCGGGACATCCTTGAGGCCGGGCTCCGCGAAATATCCGCCCGTGATCTGCCCTGCACATTCGAGTAAATGTCCGACGACGGTCCCTTGACCGAGGCGGTCCCAATCGTCCATCGACCAGCCGAACGCGTGGATCAACGGCGCAAGAAAGAGCGCGGGATCGGCCACGCGCCCCGTCAGAATCACATCGGCGCCCGCGCTCAGCGCGTCGACGATCGGTTGCGCGCCAAGATAGGCATTCGCCGCGACGATCCTGTCCTTGAAGGCCGCTACCGGCTCGCCCGATTCTTCGAAGCGATAGTGCCCGGCCAATACGACATCGAGCACGTCATCGCCCGTGACGGCCGCGATCTTCAACCCGTCGATACGGAGTTCCCGCGCGAGCTCGGCGGTCTTGCGCGCGGCAGCGACGGGATTCGCCGCGCCCATGTTCGTCACGATGCGCACGGCGCGCTCAGCGGCGAGCGGCAGCACCGCGCGCCAACGCGCTTCGAGCAACGGGTCATAACCGCGTGCCGCGTCGCGGCGACGCGCTTGTTGGGCCAGCGCAATCGTGCGCTCGGCCAGACATTCGAAGACGAGATAGTCGAGCGCGCCATGCTCGACGAGCTCCACCGCCGGTTCGATGCGATCGCCCGAGTATCCGGCGCCCGCACCGATTCGTATCGTGCGAGAGGACGTGGCTGTCGACATAACGTGCGTAGTTCAAAGAGGAAAGATGCCGAATGCGACGCAAGCGAGCGTCATCACGGCGGAAGCGCCGAACAGCAGCGGAAAGCTGAAGCGCTGGTGCTCGGCCAGATCGATGCCCGTGAGGCCGATCACAAGAAACGTTGCGGGCGTCAAGGGGCTGATCGGAAAGCCCGTCGTCATCTGGCCCAGAATCGCGGCTTGCCCGATCTTGACCGCCGGCACACCGAGCTGCGCCGAGACCTCCGCGATCACCGGCAGCACACCGAAATAAAACGAATCCGGATCGAACAGCAGGCTGAGCGGCATCGCAATGAAGCCCAGAATGACGGGAATGTGCCCCGCCATCGAAGCCGGGACGAAACCAACCGCCGCTTGCGCCATCGCCTTCAGCATGCCGCTGCCCTGCATGATGCCGGTGAACACGCCCGCCGCCAGCAGGATGCCGGCCATCATCAGCGCTGCCCGCGCATGGGCGTCGATGCGTTTGCGCTGCATTTCCACGTTCGGGTAATTGACGAGCAGAGCGATGGCGAGGCCGATCATGAACATGAGCACGGGCGGAATTTTCTCGCCCATGGCGACCATCGTGCCCAGCACCGCCACCGTCAACAGCACGTTGAACCAGAAGTTGCGCGGGCGCCGCAACGACTTTTCTTCGTCGGTCAGATCGTGACGCGCAAGCAGCACGTCCGAGGCCGCGAGCTGCGTGCCGAGCCGCCGCTCCTCGCGCTTGCCGAGCATCCACGCCATGCCGAAAACGAAAGCCAGACCGACGATCTGAACCGGAATCAGCGGATTGAAGATCGCCGACACCGGCAGATGGAGCGAAGCGGAGGCGCGAATCATCGGGCCAGTCCACGGCAGGAAATTCACGCCGGCCGCAAGCGATACCGCCGCCGCCAACACGCGCCGGTCCATGTTCAGCCTGTCGTAGAGCGGGAGCATGGCCGGAATCGCGATCAGGAAGCAAACGGCGCCCGAGCCATCCAGATGAATGAGCAGTGCCAATAACGCCGTTCCCATCACGATGCGCGTGGGGCGCGTGCCGACCGTCCTAAGAATGCGATCGATGATCGGATCGAGCGTGCCCGCATCCGTGATCGTGCCGAAGTACAGAATGGCGAAGACGAACATGCCGACGACAGGCGCGAGCGCTTTGATGCCGGCAATGACGAAATGCGAGGTCTGAAGGCCGAATCCGCCGATCAACGAGGCCGCAACGGGTACGACGATCAGCGCAACGAGCGCGGACATGCGCCGCGACAGAATCGCGGCGAGCAACACGACGATAGTGGCAACGCCAAGTAAGGCCAGCACGGGTTTGTCTCCAATCTTGTCTTTTAATGGGCTCAAGCGTAGTGTCGACACATCGATAAAACAATTGAAATGATTTGATCGCAGCAATCACTGAATCGAATGGATCTCAATCTACGGGAAATACGTGCCTTCGTCGCTGTGGCTCAGATGGGCAGCTTTACGCGCGCAGCAGCCAGGCTCAACGTATCGCAACCGGCGTTGACGGTGCAGATTCGTCGTCTCGAGGAAACGTTGGGCGCGCGGCTTTTCGATCGGAACAGCCGCACGGTGACGTTGACGTCGGTGGGACGCGAACTGCTGCCGGTTCTGCATAAGTCGCTGGCGGATATGCAGCGTGTACTCGACGATGCGCGCGCATTGGGCGACGGTTCGCGCGGTACGGTACGTATCGCCTGCCTGCCGTCGTTTGCGGCCGGGCGGCTGCCGGCCTTGATACGCGATTTCCGGGCCGATGCGCCGGGCGTGGCGTTCGAGATTCGCGATGTCGTGGCCAGCATGGTCAATCAGCTCGTGCGGGCCGGCGAATTCGATCTTGGCGTGACGGGGGGCGACGTTACGGATGCGGAGCTTCAGATTCTGCATAGCGCGGAAGACCGGCTCATGGTGGTCTGCCCGCGTGAGCATCCGCTTGCGAAAAAACGACGCGTGCTCGCTTCCGATCTTGCCAGTTACCCACTCGTGTTGACGGCTGCCGGCACCAGCGTTCGCGCGATCGTCGATGCGGCATTCGACGAAGCGGGACGCACGCCCGAGATTGCATGCGAGCCGACTTATATGATGACTGCCGTTGCGATGGTGCGAGCTGGGCTCGGTATTACGATTCTGCCGGGGTCGGCGCCGGAGATTCGCGCCGAGCGGGCGCTGGTGGGCAAGCCGATCGACGATCGCCGATTCGTCCGACCCATTGCGTTGATCAAGAAGCGGGCGAGAACGTTGCCACCTGTAGCGTTGTCGTTCGCGGAGGTGCTCAAGGCCGCGTTGCGCGGTTAGTTCGACCCTGCTGCCAATTACGGGTGGGCACATTCCCTGCTGGAGTCAGACGCGAGCCTTTCATAGGCTTCCATTTGAATTCTTCATGTAAGGGAGAGCGTCATGAATGACGACATCGCTGCAGGGAAGTGGAAACAACTGGTCGGCAAAGCGAAAGCCGCGTGGGGCGAGTTGACGGACGATGAGTTGACCCGGGCCGATGGCAATGCCGAACGGCTGACCGGATTGATTCAGGAGCGATATGGCAAGACGCGCGAAGAAGCGGAGCGGGAAGTTCGGCGCTTTTTCGATGCGAACAGAGGTTTATAGGAGTTAGTCGGGGCAGGATAACAGCCTCGGCGAACCACGCGGCGCACTTGCCGGCGTCGCGTGGTATTACCGCACACTGACGCTACTTACCGTGCTATCGAGTCGGTCCGGCGGTCATTGCCTGTCATATGTCGCGACTCAGTTCGCTGTACCCGATCAATCCCGAGTCGTCTAGAACCATCGCCGGCTATCAACGCCACCGCGCCGAG
>CBJLAJ010000073.1:0-25614 GCA_966421005.1 uncultured Paraburkholderia sp. | reverse complement strand
GACGAGGCGCTCGCCCGCTACCGGGCGCTCGAAGCACGCCGGATGCACGGCGAGCCGGTCGCACAACTGACCGGGAGCCGCGAGTTTTTCGGCCTTCAGTTCGAAATCACGCCGGAGGTGTTGATTCCGCGCCCGGAAACCGAGCTGCTCGTGGAAACGGCGATCGCGGCCATCGACGGCATGACCGCGCCGCGCGTGCTGGATCTCGGCACCGGCAGCGGCGCCATCGCCGTAGCCATCGCCACCATGCGGCCCGACGCATGCGTGTGGGCCGTCGACCGCTCGGCTCGGGCGCTGGCCGTCGCGGCGCGCAACGCGGCGAAGCTACTCGACGCTCGACGCCCCGGCGGCGCGCCGAGACTGCTCGAGAGCGACTGGTACGCCGCTCTCGATCCGACGCTCGTATTCGACGTCATTGTCAGCAATCCGCCGTATATCGCCGCCGGCGACCCGCATCTCGTCGCCGGCGACCTACGTTTCGAGCCGCGCGGCGCGTTGACCGACGAAGCCGATGGACTCACCGCGATCCGGATCATCGTCGACGGCGCGCGCCGGTTCGTCGCGCCGGGAGGCGAAGTCTGGGTCGAGCACGGCTACGATCAAGCCGAAGCGGTCCGCATGCTTTTTTCGAAGCACGGTTTCGCGAATGTCCGTTCGCTGGCCGATCTGGCCGGCATCGAGCGCGTGAGCGGCGGGGCGATGCCGGCTTGAGCCGCACCGCCCCGGCCGGCACGAGCGAAATCCGTTATCATTTCGCTCTATCTCCCCACATTCCGTGCCTGTCACGGATTCAAGGTCAGTCATGGACACGCAACAACGCATCAAGCAAATCGTCGACGAAAACCCGGTCGTGCTCTTCATGAAGGGCAATGCGCAATTCCCGATGTGCGGTTTTTCCGGGCGCGCCGTGCAAATCCTGAAAGCCTGCGGCGTCGGCGAGTTCAAGACGGTCAATGTGCTCGAAGACGATGAAATCCGCCAGGGCATCAAGGAATATTCGAATTGGCCCACCATTCCGCAGCTTTATGTGAAAGGCGAATTCATCGGCGGCTCGGACATCATGATGGAGATGTACGAGTCGGGCGAACTCCAGCAGCTGTTCACGGCGGCTTGACGCTGCGCCCGTTCGCTCGCGCGGCCTGAGAATCGCCCTGCCTGTCATGCCATCGTCCAGTGTGCCGCCGCGCCGGCTCATCGTTGCCATCACCGGCGCGACCGGCTCGATTTATGGCGTAAGGCTGCTCGAAACGCTCCATCGCATCGGTGGAGTCGAATCGCATTTGCTGATTTCAAGCGCCGGCTGGCTCAATCTGCAGCACGAGCTTCAACTGACCAAAGACGACGTCCACCCGCTCGCCGATGTCGTGCATTCCGTGCGCGATGTCGGCGCCAGTATCGCGTCGGGATCGTTCGCAACAGACGGCATGATCATCGCGCCCTGCTCGATGAAGACACTGGCGAGCATTGCGCATGGGTTCGCCGACAACCTCATCGCGCGCGCCGCCGACGTCACGCTCAAAGAGCGGCGGCGGCTCGTGCTTCTCGTGCGCGAAACGCCGCTCAATCTCGCGCATCTGCGCAATATGACGGCCGTAACCGAAATGGGCGGCGTCGTTTTCCCGCCCCTGCCCGCGTTCTACAATCGGCCCACTTCGATCGATGAGATCGTCGACGATACCGTCGCACGTGTGCTCGACCTTTTCGGCTTGGGCCAGGCACTCGTGACAGCATGGCCCGGTTTGCGGGGCCAATCGCCCGAGTAGCCTGCCAGCAAGCAGCGGGACGACCTCACCGGCGCCGATTCCCAACCAGCGCGATACGATGCGTTTCATGCAGACGGATTTATCGCGGCAAGCGGCGAGCCTATAGTCGAAGCAGATCATTTTTTCGTCGCGCCATCCGCGACGCTTCAATCATGTCCCGTCTGCCCTCGCTTTATTTGTCTCACGGCGCGCCCACGCTGCCGATCGATCCCGAGCTGCCCTCAGCCGCATTCGGCGCGCTGGCGGCCCGATTGCCGCGCCCGCGCGCGATCCTGATGCTCTCGGCACACTGGTGTACGGCCAAGCCCGTAGCGAGCACCGCGGCCGCGCCCGAGACGATTCACGACTTTCACGGATTTCCGCGCGAGCTTTACGAGATCGACTACCCGGCACCGGGTGCGCCCGAGCTGGCACGTCAAGCCGCCGCGCTGCTTCAGGCGCAAGGCATGGAGGCTGCCACGGTCGAGCACGGGCTCGATCACGGCGCGTGGGTGCCGATGCTGTTGATGTTTCCGCAGGCCGACGTGCCGGTCGCGCAACTGTCGATCCAGCCGCACCGCGATCCGGCGCACCATTTTCGTGTTGGACGTGCATTGCGTCCGCTCGCGGACGATGGCGTGATGATTGTCGGTTCGGGCCAGATCACCCACAACCTGCGGGCAGCGGATTTTCACGCCCGGCCCGAGGACGCCGATCCGCGCGTGGCGGAGTTCACGGATTGGTTCGAGGCGCGGCTCGCAGCGCGCGATATCGATGCGCTTCTCGATTACCGGCGGCAGGCTCCGCACGCGGCGCTGATGCACCCGAGCGACGAGCATTTGCTGCCGGTATACGCGGCGCTGGGAGCGGCGCCCGACGATTACGCGCTCGAAATCGATTCGCTGGGCACCTATCAGCGCGCTCTGGCGATGACGAACTACATATTCGACGCGCCGGCTCCATAACACCCGCCAGCGCTGTCATGGCCCGGGCACGCCCGGGCCGGATCGTATCGACCGTTTTATCGATCTGAAACGGTCGCAAGCGTTTGGGCGCTCAAACGCCCACGCCCTGCATGATTTCTTCTTCGGGCTCGCGCTCGTCCAGGTAGTGCGACCGATATCCGCTGCCGACGCCCCAGAAATAGAAGCCGAGCGAGATGATCGCGACAACGAGCATGTCCCAGCCGTAAGGCAGCACACCGGTGCCGCCAAACTGCTTGCTGCCGATCAGCGAAAGCAGTGCCATCGTCGGCAAATAAGCGACGAGCCACCACGCGGCTTTAAGATCGCGCCCCCAGCCGGCCCAGCCCGATTTGCCCTGATAGTAGAAATAGACGGGCAACGCCACGATCATCAACAGGATGATTTCGCCGGTCAGAGGCCACTTTGCCCAATAAAGCACCATCGACGCGCAGACGAATGCGAACGGCGAAACGATGTTCATCAGCGGCAACCGCAGCGGGCGTGCGACGTCCGTGGCGGCACGGCGCAGCGCCATCAGGCTGATCGGTCCCGTCAGATAGGAGATGACGGTCGCGACGGAAATTACGGCTGCGAGCGAGCTCCAGCCGCGGAAGAAGAACAGGAAGATGAACGAAACGAGCAGGTTGAACCACATCGCGTTGCGCGGCACGCCATAGAACGGGTGGACGTTGCCGAACATCTTGGGCAGCGTGTTGTTGCGCTCCATCGCGTAGATCATGCGGGTCGTGGTGGCCATGTACGTCGTGCCGGTACCGCTCGGGCTCACGAATGCGTCCACGTAAAGCATGATGGCAAGCCAGTTCAGATTCAGCGCGATCGCCAGCTCCGCGAACGGCGAAGCGAAATTGAAGTGACTCCAGCCACGGGCGACATCGGCGGGATTGACCGCGCCGATGTACGCCACCTGCAACAGCACATAGATGACGAGCGCGAGGAGGATCGAGCCGATCACCGCGAACGGCACGCTTTTCGACGGGTTGCGTGCCTCGCCGGCGAGATTCACCGGGCTTTGGAAGCCGTTGAATGCGAAGACGATCCCGCTCGTCGCGACGGCCGTGAAGACGGCAGACCAGCCGTACGGCGCGAATTCGCCCTGGGTGCCGAGGTTTTCGTGATGAAAGCCCGTGAACAGGCCGAGGATCGTGAGCCCCGGAATCAGGAACTTGAAAACGGTGATGGCCGTATTGGCGCGCGCGAAAACCTTCACGCCCCAGTAATTGAGCATGAAGTAGACGATGACGAGCGCGGCCGACAACGCTATGCCGGTTGGCGATAACGATTCATTGACGAAAAGCGCATGGGCCCACTCATAAGGCCAGGTGCTCATGTACTGAATGGATGCCTCGGCCTCGATCGGAATGACAGATACAATGGCGATCCAGTTCGCCCACGCGCTGATGAAGCCGACGAGCGCGCCATGCGAATAGCGCGCATAGCGAACCATGCCGCCCGATTCCGGGAACATGGCACCGAGCTCGGCATAAGTAAGGGCAATGGCAAGGATGACGACAGCGCCGATGATCCATGCGCAGATAGCCGCGGGACCGGCAATCTTGGCCGCCTTCCATGCCCCGAAGAGCCAGCCGGAACCGATGATCGAACCGAGCCCTGTGAGCATCAGCGCAAACGGCCCGATGTTCCGTTGAATAGAACTTTTCACAACCTCTCCTTAGGATTTTCGAACTGCACGACGGGCCGTATGCAAGCCTTTGTGGGGCTTGTTCGGGCGCCCGGCGTCGCGGCGGAGCTTGCCGCAACCGGGCGCAACCCTGTCGCGCGGCGGTAGTTTACCGGTTGCGCCCCACCATGGGGCATAATTTGATGCGGCACCATCAAAAATGAGGCGAATCGCTTCCGTCGTGGGGCGGGCTCCCGTATCCCCACTGCCTTAGTAGGGCGATGTTGACCGCGCGCGGGTTTCGCCGTATAACGTCGTGGCAGGATTTCAAGTGGCGCGTGTGAATTGGTCTTTCGTGGTTCGCCCTTCAGGTACTCCGGTTGGTCCCATTACCCTTCCTTGATCTTCATGCACCCCGGGCTTCGGCCTTATTCAATCATTTTTAGGAAACAGTAATATGGAAACCGGTACCGTCAAGTGGTTCAATGACGCGAAAGGCTTTGGCTTCATTACGCCCGATGGCGGCGGCGAAGATCTCTTCGCGCATTTCTCGGAAATCCGTACGGAAGGCTTCAAGTCGCTTCAGGAAAACCAGAAAGTCTCGTTTGAAGTGAAGACTGGCCCCAAGGGCAAGCAAGCTGCAAACATCAAGCCGCTGTAAGTGGCTACGTCGTGACTGACGCAAGATTCCGCGAGGCCAACTGACCCTACTCAGTGGGGGCATTGCCAAAGCCGAGCGGCCAAAAGGCTGGGTCCTCTATAGGGGCTCAGCCTTTTTCAATTCCTGCCCGCTTAATCCTTTAACCGAATACTCTGCGGGCGTGGATGCCCAGCCCCATGGCCACGCTCGCGAGGCGGTCGCCAAAGACCGGCTGAGCCTCGCTGAACGCGCTGGCGATGGCTCCCGTGAGGAATGCGAGCCCCGTCGAGCCGCCGGTGAAGTAGATCGCGTCGATATCCTTCGGCGCGAGACTCGCAGCGCGGACCGTATCGAGCGCCGCGTCGACAATGCGGCGGGTCTCCTCGAGCCCCGCCTCGATCAATTGCGCATCGTCGAACGCAAGGGAAAGCTCGGGCTCGACGTCGTCGAGATCGATCGACGTCTGTCCGCCGGCCGCCACCCCGATCTTCGCTTCTTCCGCCCGGGCGGCGAGCGCGTGCCCGAGCCGGTCTTCCACCGCGCGAACCAGCCGCTCATGGTGACGCACATCGGGATAGAGATGCCGCATCAGCCGGACTTCGCCGGTACGCTTGCCGGTATAGACCGTGTTGATGAGATGCCACGTCGCCAGATCGAAATAGATCCGGTTCGGCACTTCGCGCCCCTCCGGGTCGAGCGATTTGTACCCAAGCTCGCGCATGATCGTCGCCAGATTCACGCGGCGATCGAAATCCGTCCCCGCCACATGCACGCCGTGATGCGCGAGCACGTCGTCCTTGCGCTCGATGCGCTTCATGCGCTCGGGGCCCACGCGCACGAGCGAGAAGTCCGACGTGCCGCCGCCAATGTCGACCACGAGCACCAGCCCCTCGTGAGTCAGGCGCGCTTCATAGTCGAAAGCGGCTGCGATCGGTTCGTACTGGAAATGCAATTCGCGCAAGCCCGCCGCCTCGGCAGCCGCCTCGAGCTGACGTTGTGCGAGCCGGTCGGCGCGCGCGTCATCGTCGACGAAAAACACGGGACGGCCCAGTACCGCGCGTGTCACGCTGTCGTGCGCGCACGCTTCGGCTGACGCTTTCAAATGCGCAATGAAAAGCGAAATGACATCGGTGTATTTGATCGCCGTCCCGTCCCCGAGCTCGGTCGTGCCGTCGGCGAGCGCCGAACCGAGAATGCTCTTGAGCGAGCGCATGAGGCGCCCGTCGAAGCCGTCGATATACGCTTCGAGCGCAGCCCGCCCATAGACGCGCGTATTTTCATCGGTATTGAAAAAAACGGCTGTCGGCAAGGTCGTATGTTCGTCCTCGACAGGTGCGAGACGCACGGCACCGGCCACAGGAAGCGCCACCGCGGAGTTCGAGGTGCCGAAATCGATCGCGCAGTAAGTCGCTGGCATGGCGTCACCCGTTGGCTGCGAAGAAGGACCGGCTTTGTAACACGAACATCCCACGCGGGCAACCGCATCGCTCGGACCTCAGCCGCCGGCCGGCGATAGGCACGGCAATTGCGCGCGGTTCCCGTTCTGCCCGCTTGATCACGTTTTCAGCAGGCTTTCATCAGGAGAATCGTCGCGTGGCTCAGCCAGCATTCGATCGCGCCGTCGGCGAACCTCGGCCCGACGTCATTGAAACGGATCTGCCTTCCCGGCTCGATCGTCTGCCATGGGGACGCTTTCATACGCTCATTGTGGCGGCTCTCGGCGTGACATGGCTGCTCGACGGGTTGGAAGTCACCCTTGCCGGCGCCGTCGCGAGCGCATTGAAAGCAAGTCCCGTTCTCAGGTTCTCGAATGCCGACGTCGGCCTGGCGAGCAGCGCCTATATCGCAGGCGCGGTCCTCGGTGCGCTCGGTTTCGGTTGGCTGACCGATCGGCTGGGACGGCGCAAACTCTTTTTCATCACGCTAAGCCTCTACGTGGCCGCCACGGCAGCCACCGCGCTTTCGTGGAACCTCGCGAGCTTCGCGCTCTTTCGCTTTCTGACAGGCGCCGGCATCGGCGGCGAGTATGCCGCCATCAATTCGACCATCCAGGAATTCACGCCGGCTCGCGTGCGCGGCTGGACCGATCTCGGCATCAACGGCACATTTTGGGTGGGTGCCGCGCTCGGTGCCGGCGGCTCGCTGGTGTTGCTCGATCCACACATCGCACCGGGCGATCTCGGCTGGCGGCTATGCTTTTTTATCGGCGCAGCCCTCGCGCTCGCGATCATCTGGATGCGAATGTGGATACCCGAAAGTCCGCGCTGGCTCATCACGCACAACCAGCCTCATACCGCGCGCGAGATCGTCGAAGCGATCGAGGCACGCTTTCATCGCGCAGGCCGGCAACCTACCGACGAGGCTCTGCGCACGCTGCGCTTTACCCGGCGCGAACACACGCCGCTCATCGATGTGTTTTCGGCGCTGTTCGTGCTGCATCGACGCCGCTCGCTCGTTGGCCTCGCGCTGATGACGGCGCAGGCGTTCTTCTACAACGCCATCTTCTTCACCTATGCGCTGGTGCTCACCGATTTCTATCATGTGCCGGGAGCACATGTCGGGTGGTACCTGCTGCCTTTCGCGCTCGGCAATTTTCTCGGGCCGCTCGTGCTCGGACACGCGTTCGACGCAATCGGCCGCCGCACGATGATTTCGCTCACCTATGCCATATCGGGCGTGCTGCTCATCGGGAGCGGTTATCTGTTCGAGCGCCAGGTGCTCGACGTCGTGCAGCAAACCGCCGCCTGGATGGTGATCTTCTTCTTCGCGTCAGCCGCGGCAAGCTCCGCATACCTCACGGTGAGCGAATCGTTTCCCCTTGAAATCCGCGCGCTCGCTATCGCGGTGTTCTACGCCGTCGGCACGGGACTGGGCGGCATCGCGGGGCCAGCCTTCTTCGGGCGGCTCATCGATACGCACGAGCGCGGCGCCGTCTTCGATGGCTATCTGGTCGGTTCGGCGTTGATGATTGCCGCGGCGGCCGTCGCGGCGATCTGGGGCGTGGATGCGGAGCGCAAGCCGCTCGAGCATGTGGCGTTGCCGCTCTCGGCACTACGCGACGACGAGTGATCGACGACGGGCCGAAATACCCGCCGCCCCGCATCGCGCATCGGCGAAACCGGGCCTACGCGAAATGCGGCCCGACGCACCTCACGCAGCGGGGCTCAAGTCACGCACCACACCGCGACGATGTATGCGCAGCACGACGATGGCGGCAATGAGACACAACCCGCCCGAGATCGTCGATGCGACGGTGTACGTGCCGAGATCGGCGCGCAGCACGCCCGCTCCGAAGGCGGCAAACGCCGCACCGAGCTGGTGACCCGCAACGATCCAGCCGAACACCACGGGCGCGGATTCTTTGCCGAACACATCGGTCGTGAGCCGCACCGTGGGCGGCACGGTCGCAATCCAGTCGAGCCCGTAGAACATGGCGAACAGCGGCAAACCGAAAAACTGGACGCCGAAAGCGTGCGGCAGGTAGATCAGCGAGAGGCCACGCAGTCCGTAGTACCAGAACAGCAGCGCACGACTATTGAATCGATCGGACAGCCAGCCCGAAAGCGTCGTGCCGATGAGATCGAAAATGCCCATGGCGGCGAGCAGCGACGCCCCTTGCACCTCCGTCATCCCATAGTCGCCGCACATCGCGATCAGATGGGTGCCGATATAGCCGTTCGTGCTCGCTCCGCAGACGAAAAAGCTGAAAAAGAGCAGCCAGAAATCGCGCTTGGCAGACGCCCGCGCGAGCGTACCGAAAGCAATTGCGAGCGGATTTTGCGTGGTGCCCGAGGCGGCAAGCGGCGCGTCGGGCGCTTCGCCGTAGGGGCGTTGTGCGACGTCGGCCGGCCGTTCGGGCAGCAGGAAGAAAACGAGCGGCAATACGATCACCGCAGCCGCGGCCACGATCAATACGACCGGCCGCCAGCCATGATGCTGCGCGACTGACGCCAGCATCGGCAGAAACACGAGCTGCCCCGTTGCGGAGCTGGCCGTCAGGATGCCCATGACGAAACCGCGCCGCTCGACGAACCAGCGATTGACGACCGTCGCGCCGAGCGTCAGCGCCGCCACGCCTGTGGCACCGCCCACCATCACTCCCCAGCTCAGCACCATTTGCCAGGGCGCGGTCATCATCGACGACAACGCCACTCCGCCCGCCATTACCGCCAGCGCCGCCAACACCGTCGGGCGCACGCCGAAGCGCTGCATCGCAGCCGCGGCGAAGGGCCCGGTCAAGCCATAGAGGGCGATATTCACCGAGATCGCGAGCGAAATCGTCGCGCGGCTCCAGCCGAATTCGTGTTCGAGCGGCACCATCATGACACTCGGAGTGGCACGCGTGCCCGCGGCCGCCAGCAGTACCAGAAATACCACTGCAGCCGCGAGCCAGCCGTAGTGAAATCTTCCGCCTATCCGTTTCGCTGCCCAGTTCATTGGCGCTCCTTTTTTTGACGTGCCGCGCGTTTGCGATGTGGCGCGCCGTTTATCGATTCGGGATTCCTGCGAGACATCGCCGGGCCGGCGCCCGGGTTTGTGACCACTCTGTCACAAAGTTGAGTTGCAATGCTAGTTACCGATCGGTAACATGTCAAGTGTGCCGATTCGTAGGTTCGTCGGCTTCGCACGGAAGGAACGCTCATGACCCGCACCGCTTTGGACAAATCCACCGCCCGCGCCCGCCCTCACACAGCCGGCCCCACCGCGCAGCAGTTGCTGCTGCGCGCCGCGGGCGAGCTCTTTTATCGCGAGGGGATTCGGGCGGTCGGAGTCGACGCCGTAGTCGAGCGTGCCGGCGTGAACAAGATGAGCCTGTACCGGCAGTTCTCGTCAAAGGACGAACTGGTCGTCGCATACCTGGAACAAGCGAGCGACCGCTTTTTCGAGCGCTTCGATCGCAGTATCGATCAGCATCCGGGCGATCCGGTCCGCCAGATCGCCCAATATTTCGAAGACCTCACGAGCCGCGCCTCGGTCGAGGGTTACCGCGGCTGTCCGTTCGTGAACGTGTCCGCGGAGTTTCCCGACGCCAATCACCCGGCGCGTCAATGCGTGGCACGCAACAAGACAGAGCTGATGGCGAGGCTCGTCGCGCTTACGACCGCGGCAGGCGCCGACGATCCCGCGTATCTCGCGAATGCGCTCGCGCTGCTGATCGAAGGCATCTACGCCGCGAGTCAAACGTATGGGCCCGGGTGCGGGCCGATCAAGGCCGCCCCGCGGCTCGCCGCCCAGCTCGTCGCCGCGGCTTGCCCTGGTAAGTCACTGGCGGCGGGAGATCCTGAAGCGTGAGCAAGACGAACGCAGCGCCCACTGCCGATACACGAAACCTGCTCTCCGATGAAGCGATCATCGCCGCGACGCGGCATTGGCTCGTACGCGCGGTGATAGGGCTCAATCTGTGTCCGTTCGCCAAAGCCGTGCACGCGAGGGGACAGATTCGATATGTGGTCAGCGCGGCGCGCGACATGGAAGGCGCATTGACCGAGCTCGAAGCGCAGCTGAAATGGCTCGCCGACGCAGATCCGGCCGAAGTCGACACTACGCTGTTGATTATTCCGCACGCGCTGGGCGAGTTTCTCGAATTCAACGATTGCGTTTTCTTCGCGGAACGACTCGTCGCCCAACTGGGCCTGCAAGGCATCCTGCAAGTCGCCAGCTTCCATCCCGACTACCGCTTCGAAGGAAGCGAGCCTGACGACATCGAAAACTATACGAACCGCGCCCCTTATCCGATCCTGCACCTGCTGCGCGAAGCGAGCCTCTCGCGTGCGGTCGACGCCTTTCCCGATGCGGAGGGTATCTACGAACGCAACATCGAAACGATGCGGCGCCTCGGGCACGCCGGCTGGCGTGCGTGGATGACGGGAAAGGATTAACCCTCGCCGGCTGAAGGGATCTGAGTAAGCGGGAACGCGCTAACTCCCATCGACCGCTGAAGGGATCAGCGTAAGCGCTGAAGCGCTAACTCCCATCGACATTGAACCGCTCGCGCAGCTCGTCGAGCCCGAGCGTGTCCAGCACCTCGGCAAGCCGTTCCGCCGCACGGCGGCGCGGCAGATTCTTCTGCTGGGCAACGATCAGCTCGTTTTTCATGGAATGCTCCCAACCGACGAGCTCGGTGACGCTCACCTGATAGCCATGCGCCTCGAGCTGCAGGCAACGCAGCACATTCGTGACCTGAGAGCCGAACTCGCGGGTATGCAGAGGATGACGCCAGATTTCGGTCAGCGCATTACCCAACGATTTGCCCTTGTTCCGCCGCAAAACGCCCGCGACTTCGGCCTGGCAACAGGGCACGAGCACAATATGACGTGCCCGCTTGGCCAGCGCGAACCGAATCGCATCGTCGGTGGCCGTATCGCACGCATGCAGCGCGGTAACGATATCGATCGTCGGCGGCAGGCGCGGCGAATCGATGGACTCCGCCACCGACAAGTTCAAAAAGGACATGCCCGCGAAACCGAGCCGTGCCGCAAGCTCCGTCGAACGTTCGACGAGTTCGGCGCGCGTTTCGATGCCGAAGATATGCGAGCCGTCATCGCGCGGCAGCGCTTTGAAAAAAAGATCGTACAAAATGAAGCCGAGATAGGACTTGCCGGCGCCATGATCGACGAGCGAGATCGAACCCTTTTCTCGGCGAACCTCCTCGAGCAGCGGCTCGATGAACTGATAGAGGTGATAGACCTGTTTCAGCTTGCGGCGGCTATCCTGATTCATCTTGCCGTCGCGCGTGAGGATATGGAGCGCTTTGAGCAACTCGACCGACTGCTCGGGACGGACTTCGTAATTTTTGGCGGACATCGACGGGGCGACCTGTGGAGAAGTCGCGCCTAACGTGCGACAGCCTACAGAACAACAAGGAGATTCGCGTAAGTTTACCGAAAAGCGTGGCTTCCCGTTCGTTAGCGAGAGACGATGGAACGTATCGTGCTCCAACGCGTCCTATTGCCAGGTCGTCGCAACCGACTTTTCGCAGGTTCGCCGCGCTGCATAAGCTGACGGGTGGAAGGTAAGCGTAACGTGCGCCGCGGCACCGGCCGCATGTTACGTAACACTGCATCGGGGGGAAACGGAGTATGCGAGAGCGGCACGATCGCGCTCGCATCCTCGAAGGATCAAGTTGACGAAAGGACGACAGGGATGGCCACGATACCCAACGGAGATGCAGAGCAAAAGTTTCAAGCCATGCTCGCCACGCTCCTGGCGGCGCCAACCGGCTGGTCGGAGAAACAGCAGCTCGAGCTCGAAATGGCACGCGACATTTCCAACGAAATGCTGCGCCTTGCCGAATCGATGCGCGACACCGAAGACACCCGACTCGAAACGTTGCTGACACTGCTCAAATACGCGAAGGTGGTCGACTTCATTTTGACGACGCTGGCATCGAGGCGCGACATCCGGCCGCAAACGCTGCGCGTTATCTTCAAGCTCGCAGGCCTGAAAGTCGACGAAGCCTATCCGGGCTGAACGCCGAACGGGCGAAAGCGGAGCCGGTCAGGACGACGCCCCCGCCACACCGAGCCGCCAAAGCGAAGTCACTTCCGCGGAACGAGCGCGATGGAGCGGGTCCGCAGCATCCGTTGCTTTCGGATGCTGGGGCCTGATATCGTCGCGCCCTATCACCTCCAGCCCCGCCGCATCGATCATCGCGATCAGGGCCGCGCGCGTGCGTAGCCCGAGATGCTCGGCAAAATCCGACAGAATCAGCCATCCCTCGCCCCCCGGTTCGAGGTGCTTTGCGAGCCCCGATAGGAAACCGCGCAGCATGCGGCTATCGGGATCGTAGACGGCACGCTCGACAGACGAACTCGGGCGAGCCGGCAACCAGGGCGGATTGCAGACAATGAGCGGTGCCCGCCCCTCGGGAAAGAGATCGGCCTCGATCACGTCGATGCGCCCGCCATACCCCAACCGCGCAACGTTCTCGCGTGCGCACGCAAGCGCGCGCGCGTCGCACTCTGTCGCCACCACGCGCTCGACCCCGCGCTTGGCGAGCAGCGCCGACAACACGCCGGTACCGGTGCCGATATCGAAAGCCAGTGTTCGCGCCGGCAGCGGCGCACGTGCGACAAGCGCCAGATATTCGCCACGCACGGGCGAAAACACGCCGTAGTACGGGTGGATGCGCGCCCCGTCGAGCTCCGCGATCCCGACCCCCTTCTTGCGCCACTCGTGCGCACCGATGAGCCCCTGCAGCTCGCGCAGCGACACGACACTCGGCCCCGAGGGCGGCCCCCATGCCTCGCAACAGGCGTCGCGTACATCAGGCGCACGGCGCAATGGAGCGCGATAGTCCTCGTCGAGTGGAATCAGCACCATGCCAAGCGTGCGCGCGCGCTGCGCCTGAGCCTGCCGGTGCAGATTGAATGCATCGAGCGGCGCGTCGGCGGTTTTACGCGGTTTGCGATCGATGCGCCGCGCCATCGCCTGCAACAGTTGACGAGCGTTCTGGAAATCGCCGCGCCAAAGCAGCGCTGTGCCCTCGCAAGCCTGCGTGTAGGCAGCGTCGGCCGCGAGGCGATCGTCGGCCACGATCACGCGCTTCGGCGCGCGTACGCCTGCCTCCGAGCGCCACTGCGCGTAGTGGGTCGTACCGGCCTCAGTCCAGGCGATCTGATTGGGCGTCGAATCTTGGGTCACGGATATTGGCTTTGAAGTAGAAGGCGAGCGAGCTGGACCGGCAAACGCATTCGGCGGCTCGTTTCAGGACGACACAATACCTCGCATCGGGCTTGCACGGGCGGTTACGCCGGAATTCGATAACGCATAAATCGGACTTCGTCCGACTTTTTGGTATAGCGGAACAGTCGGGCGGTGTAACGCGTGAAATGGCGGACGCAACGCCGCTCATCGCGGCGATGCGCCAACCGGGCCGATTTCCTGGCCCTCACTGGATAACAGGAGGATTCGATGACGATTTCCGCAGCAAGCGCGACGCCGTTGGCCGCGCCGAATGTAGGCGAATATTGGGTCGGCCAGGGTGGCATCTACGCCGGTATCATGCCCGACTACGTCGGGCAGTCGCCCAGGCATCTCATTTTTTCTGTCGACGAAGCGACGAAGCTCGAATGGGGTGGCTATGGCGCCGCGGAACCCGATGCGCAAAGCTTGCACGACGGCGAAGCCAATTCGGACGCCCTGACGAAGTGTACACACCCGCATCCCGCGGCGCAGTGGGCCAGCGAATATACGAAAGACGGTCACACCGACTTTCATCTGCCGTCACGCAAGGAATGGGAAGTCGCGGGAGTAACGATTCAGAATACGTTCGCCCGAGACGTCTGGTATTGGTCGAGTAGCGCTCAGTCGCCCACTTCGGCCTATGGCATCAACTTCAACGGCATGGACTTGGTCCACCTGTACAAGAGCTACCCCGGCAACGCGCGGGCAGTCCGAACGATTCCCGCTTGAGAAGCGTCGATTCCCTGCGCCGTTCGGTCCGATATCCGGCAGCCGAACGCATGGCTTGTCCTAATCGATTGTTCAATGGCGAGCCGGCGGTGCCGCCAGTGCGCGGCATCGCGCGGCGTTCGCAAGTTCACAACTTCGGACGATCGCAACCAACCGAAAAGGATATTCGATGATTCTTCAATCGATTGAAGCACCGGCTGTCGGCGAGTACTGGCAAGGGCAAGGCGGCATCTATGCGGGGATCATGCCCGACTATGTGGGCCATGAACCGAAGCATCTCGTCTTTTCCGTCGACGAAGCGGTCGATATCGAGTGGGGCACCGGTTACACGGCCGAGGCCACGAGCCAGACCGACGGCGCGGCGAACACGAAAGCGCTGCTCGCGCAAAGGACGCCCCACCCCGCCGCCAAATGGGCCGACGACTACGAGAAAGATGGCCACACCGATTTCCATCTGCCGTCCATCGCCGAACTCAACGTTGCCTATGTGACGATGCCCGAGCGATTCGTCGATAACGACATGTACTGGTCGAGCACCGACCGCAATACTGCGATGGTCCACGCGCGCAATTTTGGCGATATGGACATGCCGTTTTTCTTCAAGATTTTCACGGGCCGCGCACGCGCGGTGCGCACCGTTCCCGCCTGAGCGAAGCGGCAGCAAGGCAGCGATTGCAAACGGGGCTGGCAGCATACCTGGTGTCGTCAGACCATCATGCGTCCCGATCCTCCGCCGGGGGACTCGTGCGCCCGCGGCAAGGTGGAACCGCGAAGCAGCAGGCTCGTGGCGGCTTGCACGTCGAGCGGCCTGCTATACAGGTAGCCCTGCGCGTCGACGCAGCCCAGCGCGAGCAGGAACTCGCGTTGTGCTGCGGTTTCGACGCCCTCCGCGATGACGGCGAGGCCGAGCGTCTTGGCAAGCGTCACGATGGCGGTCGCGATCGCCCCCGAATCGCCATCGCCGATCCCTTCGACGAACGCACGGTCGATCTTGATGCGGTCGACCGGCAGCGTGCGCAACTGCCCCAGGCTCGAATAGCCCATGCCGAAGTCGTCGATCGCGATCGTGATACCGCTACGCCGGAATTCGCCAAGGCGGCGAACCGCGGTTTCCGGTTGGCGCATCAACGCGGTCTCGGTGACTTCCAGTTCGACGCATGTCGGATCGATTCCCGTATCGTTCAGGATTTGCTCGAACGTTTTGACCACGTCCGCGCGCTGCAACTGGAGCGGCGAAACGTTGATCGAAACACGCGGTACCCGCGCACCCATGCGCTTCCATGCGACGACCTGTCCACAAGCCTCCCCGAGCACCCATTCGCCGAGATGCGAAACCAGTCCGGCCGTTTCCGCAACGGCAATGAAATCGGCTGGCCGGATTTCGCCGAAGTCCACGTCATGCCAGCGAACCAGCGCCTCCAGGCCACGCAGTTCGCCCGTACGCATGTCGACTTGCGGCTGATAGTGCAAGTGCAAACCACCGGACTCGATCGCCTTTCGCAATCTCGCCGACAACCGCAACCGGGCATCGGCTTCGGTGCGCATCCTGGCGTGATAGAACTCGTAGCAGTTTCGACCGCGATTCTTGGCCGCATACATTGCGATATCGGCGGTCCGAAGGAGGCCGGCCGCATCGCGGCCGTCGTCGGGAAACGAACTGACGCCGATGCTCGCTCCGAGCAAAAGCTCGTGTCCACCCACGTCGATGGGCTGCGAAACGGCTTGCAGCACGGCATCCGAAAGAGAGGATCGGCGATCCTCGTGCTCGCCGGATCGATCGCGTGCGACGACGACGAACTCGTCGCCGCCATAGCGCGCCACGATCTCGTCATCGCGCACGCAAGCGGCGAGGCGCTTGGCCATCTTGACGAGCAATTGGTCGCCGACGTTATGGCCCAGCGCGTCGTTGACGGTCTTGAAGCCATCGAGATCGATAAAGAGCACGCTGATCCGCTCCTGCGCACGCTCCGCCGCGGCGAGAAGCGCCTGCAGGCTTTCGGCTACCGTGGCGCGATTGGCCAGCCCCGTGAGGCTGTCGCGCTCGCTCAACTCGCGCAGCCGTCGCGAGCGCTCGATGAGCTTGGCGGAAACATCGTGCGTCGTCTTGGCGAGCAAGAGCGGGTAGACGACGGCAACGGGCAGCCAGGCGAAGGCGATGTACGACTCGGGGCGAACGAACGCCGATGGCGCACCCAGGATCGCAACACCGAAGAGGACCGCGCAGGCGCTCGCGAACGTACCGGCCAAAAAGAGCCGCCAGCCGCCCACGGCCATATTATCGAGCGCGAACATGAGCAGAATGACGATCGTGCCGATTGGCGCGAACTCGATCGCAACAGCGAGCCAGCCGCCCCAGAGCGAATCGCAGACGAGATTCACCCTCTCATGCGCGATCGGCTGTGCTGCCTGCTTCGCGTGCAGGTAAGCCACGTGCGGCCATATCAGGCAGATCGCCAAGACCGACGCAAGGAGCCCCGCACCGGCATGCTGCATGTGCAATTGCAGCAGGATCGGCGGCAATCCCATCACATAGCCAACAAGGCGGATGACGTAGATGCGCCGCACAAAACCCGCGCCGCGCCCCCTCTCACCCGAGTCCGACGTCAGCACTTTACCCCCCGGCGTTTTTTCATATCTTACTGAGAATATATGCCGTTTCTCGACCCCGGGCTCCAGCGCTATCGCGCCATCGGCCGCTGCTGTCGAGTCCTTGCGCGGCACGGCGCTGGAGAGCGACCCGGCCGTTCGCTAGAGGGAGCAACTGCGATGCCAGGATGCGCGCGCTCAATGGCCGGTCGAGCTTGCGCCGCCCGGCACTTGTTTCGGCATCCTCAACAACAGCGCGAGCGGAATGCAGGCGAGGAGCGCGATAGCGAGCACGTAGAAGGTTTCGGAATACGTCATCACGGCCGCCTGCACTTGAATTTGCCGGGCGAGCTGGCCGAGCGCCTGCATCTTCGCGTGAGCGGCATCGCTCGTGCGGGCGAGCCAACCGGCGGTATCGGCGGCGATGCGCTCCTGAGCACGAAGCGAATTCGCCGTCACGGACTCGCGAATGGCCTCGACATGAAAGCTGTTGCGACGATCGATGACCACGCCGATGATGGCGAGCCCCACCGAGCCTCCAAGATTGCGCGCCATGTTATAGAGGCCCGCGGCATCCGCCGACTCGTCGCGCGACACCGCCGCCATCGATGCCTGGTTCAGCGGCATCATCGCGAGCATCTGCCCGGCACCGCGCAGCAGTTGCGACCAAAGAAAATCGTGGCCGGCGCTTTGCGCTGTGAGACCCGTATCGATGAAACAGCTGATCACGAAGCACGCCAACCCACTCACGACCAACACCCGAAAATCGACCTTGTTCAGCAAACGCGGCAGGATCGGCATCACGAGGAATGCCGGCAGGCCCGAGAGCAACATGATCCCGCCTGACTGTTCGGCGTTATAGCCCGCGATGAGACTCAGGAACTGCGGCACGAGATAGGAAATCCCGTAAATGCCCGCGCCCACCGCCGAAACAATGAGGATCACGCTCGCATACCGAACATTGCGCAACAGCGAGAGCCGCATGATCGGCTTGTTGGCAACGAGTTGCGACAGTGCGATCAGGACGAAACCGAGTGCCGCGATACAGCTCATGACGACGATTTCGTTCGATTCGAACCACTGGTGACGCTGCCCCTCTTCGAGCACGACCGTCAGCGAACTCAACCCGATCGATAAGCCGACGATGCCAATCCAATCCGCTTGCACAAACTCCCGCCAGCGCGGCGATTCGGTCGGCAACCCCGCGACGAGCAGCGCGAGGAGGGCCACGCATACCGGTAGATTGATGAAGAAGCACCAGCGCCAGGAGACATTCTCGGCAAGCCAGCCACCGACGACGGGGCCGAGCAGCGGACCGAGCAGGACGATGAGCCCGAAGATCGTCATGCCGATCGACAATTGAGCGCGGGGCAATCGGGTGCGAATGATCGTTTGAGCGGTCGGGATCATCGCACCGCCCGTGAAGCCTTGCCCGATGCGGCCGACGATCATTGCTTCGAGCGATGTCGACATACCGCACATCATCGAAAACGCCATGAAAAGCGCCGCGTTAGCGAGCAGAAAATTGCGCAGGCCGAACACACGCGTGAGCCACGCCGCAAGCGGGATCATCACGATCTCGGACATCAGATATCCGGTCGAAATCCAGGTGCCCTCAGTGCCAGTCGCGCCCACAGCCCCCTGAATCTGCGGCAGCGCGGAATTCGTGATCGAGATATCGAGTGTGGCCATCAAGGCGCCGAGCGAGCCGGCTGCGACCGCGATCCAATCCGCGGCGCTTGCGCGCTCGGCATGAGACGGCGTACCTGGAAGACCGGTAGCCGGTACCGTCTCAGCCATGGCGGTTCTCGTTGACGACTCGCTTGTCCTCGTCGCGCGCCGAGCGCGTATCGACATCGACGGTCACCGATAGCCCGGGCAAAAGGAGATTGCGTGTTTCGCTGCCCGTCTCGATACGGATACGAACGGGCACGCGCTGAACGATTTTAGTGAAGTTGCCCGTCGCGTTTTCGGGCGGCAACAGCGCAAACTGCGCTCCGGTACCGGGCGCGAAACTGTCTACGACACCGTGCAGATCGACGCCGCGCAGCGCATCGACATGCAACGTCGCAGGCTGTCCCACGCGCATGCGCCGCATTTGCGTTTCCTTGAAATTCGCTTCGAGGTAGACCGCTTGCACGGGCACGACCGACATCAGCCGGGTGCCGGGCTGCACGTATTGGCCGACGCGAACACTGCGATCGCCCACGCGCCCTGCCAACGGGCTCGCGAGCGTGGTGTTCTGCAAATCGAGCTGGGATTGCCGCAAGCTCGCGCGCGCCGCTTCCAACTGCGCGCGCGCCTGGGCGATCTGCGCCGCCATCGACGTCACCTGGGCCTGCGCCGATCGAACCGCGGCCGCCTTGGCGGTGAGCGTCGCGCGCGCCTGATCGCGCGTGCTCATGAGCTCCGCAAGATGCACGGCCGTTTCCGCGCCTTGCGCCGTCAGCGGCGCATACCGGCGCACGTCATCCGCGGCATGCTCGAGCGCCACGCGCGCGACCTGCTGTTCCGCCTGCGCCTGCGCGACAACGGCGTTCTGCTGTTCGATGTCCGCCTCGGCGCGCGCGAGATCCGCGGCCCGCGCGTCGACGGTGGCCTGCGCCTGGTCGACGGCGGCCTGGTACTGGCGCACATCGAGCCGCACCAACGGCGCGCCCGCCGCAACGGCCTGATTGTCCGCGACCCGCACTTCGGCAACGTACCCGCTCACCTTCGGGGCAATGGTGACGCTATCGGTCTGCAAGTAGGCATCGTCGGTCGTTTCGATGAAACGTCCGTGCGTCCACCAGTACGCAAACCACGCCGCGCCGGCAATCGCCAAGGCAGTCAGCACGACAATGAACAGCGCGCGTTTGTTCGGACGCCCCGGCATACCGCGCCCGGAGCGCGGCACGTCGATGCGCGCGGAGGCGTCTGTCGTCTCCGACATGATGTTCGATTCCGGTCAGTGTGAGGCGGTCAATTTATTCCAGTTGGAAAAAATGTGTCAAGTGATATATTTTTGTCTTCCGAACAGCGGGGTGATCGAGCCGTGGACGTAAGGAACTGATGCACATGAACGAAGTGAAGCGAGGTCGGCGCCCGGCGCAAGGCGGGTACGCGCGCGGCGACGAAACGCGGCTGCGCATCATCGGCGCGGCCATCGAACTGTTCGGCGAGCGCGGCTTCGAAGCCGCGTCGACCCGCGATATCGCGGCGCGCGCGGGCGTGAATGCACCAGCGCTGCAGTACTACTTCGCCAATAAGGAAGGGGTTTATCGCGCCTGCGCCGAGCACATCGCGGATATGGTCTGGCAGCGCTTCGAGCCCGTCGTGCAGAGTGCGAAAGAAAAACTCGCGGCGCAGGCGGATACGCCTGTCCTGATCGACGCCTTTATCGCCATTCAGCGAGTGCTCGCCGAACGGATGTTTCTATCGCCCGCAACCGCGAGCCAGCGTCTGTTTTTCGTGCGCGAGCAAACGGGGCGGGAACCTGCGGTCGCATCGGAAATTCTGCAGACGCGGATGCGCGCGCCGCTGAATCGCGTCGGCATTGAATTGATTGCGCGCATCGGCGGCACGCGCGTCGACGATCCGGTCACGGGGATTCGCCTATTGAGCTTGCACGGCCAGATGATGGTGTTCAACGCCGCGCCGCGCTCAGCGCTGGCGCTGCTCGAGTGGACACAGATCGACGCGGAGAAAGCCGCGCTGGTTCAAACGACGATCGAAACGCAGACGCGTGCGCTTTTGAATCTGTGGAATCAGGAGCGCACGCGCGACTGAACGCATGCGGTGCGCCCCGTTCAGAAGCCGGCCTTCGCTGCAATCAGCATCAGGCTCGAGCAACGACGAGCTGACGTTCCGTTTGGAACCACGCGATAGCCGCGCCGACACAGAGGACACCTAAACAAACGATGGGGACAATCATCGGTCCAAACGCTGTGCCCGTCGCTTTACCCGCATACGGCATCAGGTTCTGACTGAAAAAGCCACCGAGATTGCCGATCGAATTGATCGCCGCCACGCTTGCCGCCGCACGCGCACCGCTGAAGTAGCGCGGCGGCATCGACCAGAAGCACGGGTAGAGCAACGGGATGCATGCTCCGCCGAGCACGAGTGCGATGAAGCGTAGCGGTGTCGTCGGCAGCAGCAGGCTGCAGGTGAACCCGAGCGCCCCCACCGCGGCCACGATGGCCATCGCCTTGAGAACGCCTTTGCTGCGCTTGAGCTTGCCCGGCAGATAGAGCAGCAGCAGTGCCGCGATGCCCCAGGGCAGCATGCTCAGCAAGCCGTTGGTCGTGCTGGCGACACCGAACGATTTGACGAGCGTCGGCAGCCAATAGGTCACGCCATAGAGCGACGTCGACATGAGCATATAGGTGCAGGCGAACAGCATCACACGCGGATCGAGCAACGCCTTCCAGGGGTGCTCATGCGTCGCGTCGAGCGGTTTCTCGCGCTCGAGCGCCGCCAGTGCGATCTGCTTTTCGCGCGCATCGAGAAAACGTGCCTCATGCAGGGACGCGGGCAGGATCTTGAAGACGACGAGCGCGACGAGTACCGCGGGCAGACCGGTCGCCACGAAAACCCACTGCCAGCCGGCCAGCCCGAAGGCACCGTCGAGGCTCAGCAGCCAGCCGCCCACGAGCGAGCCGAGCATGTTGGCGAGCGCACTGCCCAGCGTAAAGATGCCCAGCACACGCGCCCGGTAGCTCTGCGGGAACCAGAGCGTCAGGTAGTAGATGACGCCCGGATAGAAGCCCGCCTCGGCGACTCCGAGCGCGAAGCGCAGGCCGCAGAAGATCCCCATCGACGTGGTGAAACCCATCAGCACCGTGATCGCCCCCCACGTCAGCATGATGCGCGCAAGCCAGACACGCGCGCCGAAGCGATGAAGCGCGAGCGTACTCGGCACCTCGAACAGCAAATAGCCGATAAAAAAGAGCGACGAGGCGAGACCGAAAGCAGCCTCGGTCATGCCCAGGCTATGCACCATTTGCAGTTTGGCGAAGCCGACGTTCTGACGATCGATGAATGAAATCAAGAACATCAGTACGAGAATCGGCATCAGACGGCGTGCCGTCTTGGCCATGACGTGCCGCTCCTCGGCTGACGGCGAATGGACGGTATCGCTGGGTTTCACTATGTCGACTCCTCTTTCATGTCTTTCATATCGATTCGATCGCGGGCGTAGCCCGTATTCATGTCCGCGGTGCGGGCTGGCACCGCGCGTCACGCGTCGCCATAGCGCGCCAGCATCGGAGCGAACATGTCCTGCCAGCGACGCGGCCTGGCCTTGATGGTCCCCGTCACGGAGAGAAACTCCACGTAGTCCATCAATTGCTTCGGCACTGCCGAAAAATGCGTTTGCTCGTCGGACAACATCAGCAGGACCTCGTCGACCGACACCTCGACACCCGATCCGGCCACATAGATCGAGGCAGCCCGGCGCCGGTCGTGCTCGATGAGGCGATTGGCCTCATCCAACGCGTCGAGGAAGGTTTCGACGAGCAGCGGTTCGGTGTCGACGACTTTTTTCGGTGCGAAGACCACGTCGAGCGTGAGCGGTCCGAGCACGTCGCTCGCGTTCAGTACGCGATGGATGCCCGGCTGACGCAGTTCCAGAAAAGAAAACGGCGGCGAGCAGAAATGCGCCGTCACCCCGCCTTGACGATGGATTAGCGCCTGCATGGCTTGCGGGTGCGGCAAATTGACCGTCATGGCATCGAGGCGCGCGAACTGGCGCGCACCGAGCTGCTTCGCCACCACCATTTGCAGGACCACGGCCGAGAGCGACGTGCGAATACCCGGCACGGCGATCTTGTCCGCCGCCGAAAAGTCACCGACCGACCGAATGGACGCCTTGTTCGTATTGAGCGAGAGCGGCGCACGGCCAAGACCGCTCACGCCGATCACCTCGACGTTCGGGATGCCTCTTGCCCGCGCCCATAGCTCGATAAAACCCGGTGCGCCCGTTCCGGCGAAATCGAGCGTGCCGGCCATCATGGCGTCGTTGATCGAATTGCCTCCGTCGAGCAGGACCCAATTGACGGAAACCGGCCCCACGCCGCGACGTGCCGCATGTTTTTCAAAGAGACGTTGCTGCTCCATGACGAGCAACGGCAGATAAAGCACCCCATAGCCCTTGGAGATGCGCACTTCACGCGGGCGCGGGAACGCGAGCGAAGGGATGAGCGATGCGCCGAGCGCCGCGATCGTCAATGCGCGGCGGCGCCGATTCGCCATCATCGTCTCCCCTCCTGTCTCATGCGTCTATTGCCCCGAGCCGCTTCACAATGGCCGCCGCTCGATGTTTTCTGTTGGAGAAGATTACCGGGCTAGTCTGAGAAAATGCTGACAACCGCGACTCGGGAAAACCCCTCTATCGGGGATAACGCCGCGCAGGCCATAAGCTGACATTCGCATGTACCGGAAATGGCCCGCAGCACATGCAATCGACATCGCCAAAGACATAGGGCAGCATCATGCGCATTCTCGTCGTGGAAGACGACGCACAAATCGGCGCTGCGATTCGTAGTCGCCTGTCCCGGCTCGGCCATGCAGTGGACCTCGAAACCGACGGCGCAATGGCTCACGCCCTCATCGATACCGAGTCGTTCGATCTCATCGTGCTCGATGTGATGCTTCCCTCGATGGATGGCTTCACGATCCTGCGTCGCATGCGCGAGGCGGGCGGCAAGACACCGGTATTGCTGCTGACGGCCCGTTCGACGATTGACGATCGCGTCAGCGGGCTCGGCCTCGGCGCCGACGATTATCTGGTCAAGCCATTCGACTATCGGGAACTCGACGCACGCGTGCAGGCACTACTGCGCCGCCAAAGCGGCCATGCCAACGATGTGATTCAAGTGGGCACGCTCGTCATCGATCGCAGCAACCGGCTCGCTGAACTCGACGGCAGGCCGCTTGCGCTGTCGCGCCAGGAATTCGCGTTGCTCGAGATTCTTGCCAGCCGTCCCCAGCGGATTTTCTCCAAGGACGAGCTGCTCACCCAGCTCTTCAGCTTCGACAAGGAGCCGAGCGCAAACGCTGTCGAACAGTACGTGACGCGCGTGCGCAAAAAGCTTCATGGGAGTTCCGTCGAAATCCGCACGGCGCGCGGCATGGGGTATCAGATTGCGACGCTTTGAAGCGATGAAGCGCACACTTTTCGGGCGCACGCTGCTGTTCATCGCATTCATCGTCGTTTCCGGCGCGATTGCGCTGGCGGTCATTGCCCGGTATTACGCGGGCGTCGCCGCCGAGCGCGCGTACGATCAACTGCTGTCGGGCGCGGCCGTGCAGGTGGCTGAGAACCTCTACGTGCAAGGCGGCGTGCTCGCGCTCAATCCGCCCGTTGCCGCATTCTCGACGCTGTCGAGCTATGACGTCGTCTACTACAAGGTGACCGATTCGCGCGGCTTGGTCGTTGCCGGCGATCCCGCGCTGACGAGCCGCGCAACGCTCGCCGCGGCGCGGCTGGGCCCCGCATTCGAAAGCGGCGAATACCAGCATCAGCGCGTGCGCATCGTCACGCTTGCGCGCTATATGCCCGAAGAAGCCGTGCCGGGTTGGGCGACGATCACCGTGGCCCAGACCACGCATGCGCGACAACAGCTCACCAACGACATGAGCCTGAAGGTGTGGACGCTGATCGTGCTGATGAGCCTGCTCGCGATCGGTGCGAGCGGTCTCGCGATCAAGCGGGGGCTGCGCCCGCTCGCGCAGATCGAAGCGATCATCGCGGCGCGCGATCCCGCGGACCTGCGCCCTGTTGTCGCCGACACGCCCAGCGAGATCGCCGCGATCATCGGGGCAATCAATGTTCTCATGCAGCGCCTCGCGAAACGGATTGCCTCGATGCAACGCTTCATCGCCGACGCCGCACATCAGATGCGCACCCCGCTCGCGAGGCTCGATGCGCAAATCGAATTGCTCAGCGCCGAGCACGACGGGATCCGCGATCGCGACCGTCTTGCCGTGTTGCGCGACACCTGTGCCGACGTGGGACGGCTGACGGGCCAGTTGCTCAATCATGCGATGGTGATTCACCGCTCCGAACTCGTCGCGCTGGCTCCGCTCGACTTGAACGCACTCGCGAAGGAGGTGCTGGGACGGACGATCCCGCTTGCCGACGATCGCGATATCGCCGTCGCTTTCGAGAGCGACGCAGCCCGCACCGAGATTCTCGGCGATGGCATCAGCTTGCGCGAAGCGTTATCGAACGTATTGCATAACGCGCTTTTTCACGGCAACGCAGACGAGATCGTCGTATCTGTGTCGTCAACGCCAACATCGGTCGAGCTGACGGTTCGAGACAACGGCCAAGGTATTGCACGCGAACAATGGGAGACCGTGCTGCTGCCGTTCGTGAGTCTCGACAAGGGCAGCGAGCACGGTACAGGTTCGGGCCTTGGCCTGGCAATCGTCAGCGAGGTCATGCAGGCGCATGGCGGACGGGTTGCGTTCTCTTTCCCCGCCTCGGGCGGATTCGCCGTGACACTTGCGTTTCCAAGACATGACGCGGCGCAGAGCGCGCCGGCCATGCCCCCGGTTTAAGAGCAGCTCAAGACGGCCATTCCGGAAATCACGCCTGCCGTGGGCGAGTGCAACGTATAGCTCGTGGCGAGATATGGCCGCAGA
>CBJLAJ010000072.1:0-25874 GCA_966421005.1 uncultured Paraburkholderia sp. | reverse complement strand
GTTTCTTGTCCCCTTCTTGGTGGGAGGGGTTGTCTGCGCCTAGCCGCCACCCACAACGGGAAGCTGGCTCTGGCTACCGGTCGCGCTCGTGTGCGGATATGGCTTCGCCTGGGTCGGCCACTTTTTCTTCGAGAAGAACCGGCCCGCCACGTTCAGCCATCCGATCTACAGCCTCATGGGCGACTGGGTGATGTTCAAGGACATTTGCACAGGCAAGATCCGGCTCTAGCTGCATGTCAGGGCGCGTACCCACGCGCGCCACGCCCCCGTCAGGTTGCGTGGTGAGCTGCGCCCGACAGCACGTGCGAACCGCCAGCCTGGAAGGCCTCATGCGCCTCACGTGCCGCAAGCAGCGTGGCAAGCGAGATGTCGAGCCTGTCGTTGCCGAGGGCGCTCAGCAGCGCATCGCCATCGACGCGCGTCGACTCCAGTCGCAACTGATACTCGAGCTCGACGCGATCGATCACGAAGACGTCGAACAGCCGCGCGACGGTGACATGCGCGGGATTGGCGAGCAGTGCATAGCGCGGCTGGCCATCGGCCCCTTCGTCCGCCAGCCGTGCAATCCATTGGTTGCGGCTCAGCTTGCCGACGATTCGCGTGGCCGTATCGAGATCGCAGCGCAGCGCGCGCGCCAATTCCATCACGGTCTGCCCGGCCGCACCGCGGTCGCGCGCATCGCTCAAGCTCGCCAGCATCTCGAGCGCATCGAGCAGATCGCCGCCCGCATAGGCACGCCGGTGAAACTGACCGGCCCGAATCGCCGGCAACGTCGAAACGACCGTCGCCCCCGCGAGCGTGATGAACCAGCTCAGATAAACCCACAGCAGGAACATCGGCACGGTTGCGAAAGCGCCATAGACAGCCGTATACGTGGGAATACGCCGGACGTAGTAACCAAAGCCGCGCTTCGCAAGCTCGAATGCGATCGCGGCGCATAGCCCGCCCACCACCGCGTCGCGCCACTGCACGCTGCAGTTCGGCAGATAGACATAGAGCATGCTGAAGGCCAACCCGGTGAGCGGCAGCGCGGCACCCGAAAGCGCCCACTCGATCAGCGGCGAAACATAGCCATTCGCCAAGGGGCTCGATTGCGTGAAAAGGTGCGAGGTAATCGACAAGCTGACGCCGATCAGGAGCGGCCCCAGCGTGATGATCGCCCAATAGACGAGCACGCGTTGCGCGAACGGACGCGGCTTCGGTACCCGCCATATGAGGTTGAATGCCGATTCCACGGTCATCATCGTCATCACGGACGTGACGAAAAGCACGATCATCCCCGCCGTGGTGAGTCCCTTCGCTTTCGAGGCGAACTGATTCAGATAGCGAAAGATCTGGCTGTTGATCTGGTCCGGCATCAGATGCTGGGCGAGAAATGTCTGCAGCGAAGCCTGAAACGTCGAAAAAATGGGGAACGCCGTAAAAAGCGCGAACGCCACCGTGGCGAGCGGAACGATCGCCAGCATCGTCGTGAACGTCAGGCTGCCGGCCACCTGCGCAATGCGGTCCTCGCTGCTGCGCTTGGCGGCGAATCGCGCAAGGCGTTTGACGGTATTCAGATCGACATTCAATTTTTTCGGCAAGAAATTCTCCGTGATCGTGACGCGGCCCGGGGCGCACACCGAGCCGCCCGATGGGCTCATGCCCCTATAATAGGCCGCTCACAAAAGCGTTCCATGAAAGACATCCTCGTACTTTATTACAGCCGGCACGGCGCGACGCGCGAATTGGCGCTCGCGGTCGCGCAGGGCATCGACAGTGTCGCCGGCATGCAGGCGCGCATTCGCACCGTGCCAAGCGTTTCACCCGTCAGCGAAGCCACCGAACCGCCGATTCCGTCCGATGGCCCACCTTACGCCGAGCCGCGCGATCTCGAAGAATGCGTTGGCCTGGCGCTGGGCTCGCCGACCCGCTTCGGCAATATGGCCGCTTCGCTCAAATACTTCCTCGACGGCACCACGCCCCAGTGGCTGAGCGGCGCGTTGGCCGGCAAGCCGGCTTGCGTCTTCACGTCGACCGGAAGTCTGCACGGTGGCCAGGAAACGACCTTGCTTTCGATGATGTTGCCGCTTCTACACCATGGCATGCTGCTCGTCGGCATTCCTTACACCGAAACTGCACTGTCCGCGACGCAAAGCGGCGGTACGCCGTACGGCGCCTCGCACGTGTCGGGGGCCGGCGCGCGCGAATCGTCACTGTCGCCGGACGAGAAAACGCTTGCCACCGCGCTCGGCGCGCGCGTCGCGCGAACGGCGGCCCTGCTGAGCGGCCGTCCATGACCGATACGCGAGCTTCCCACGCGGATTCGGCTCGGGCGCCGGCCCGATCGACGGTGGCTCGCGGCGCATACGCCGTCGGCGCGGCCGTGGCGCTCATCGCCCTGATCGTGCTGACGATTGCATGGGAACGCTGGCTTGCGCCGTTGCGCCCGGGCGGCTCGGCGCTGGTGCTCAAGGCACTGCCGCTCGCCGCCGCGCTGCCCGGCGTGCTGCGCCGGCGGCTCTATACGCTGCAGTGGGCGTCGATGCTGATCCTGCTTTACTTCGCGGAGGGCATCGTCCGCGGCATGAGCGATGCGGGACGTTCGGCGACGCTGGGCTGGGTGGAAACCGCGTTGTCGGTTGTGTTTCTCGCTTGCGCGCTCGCTTACGTGGCACCGTTCAAGCGGGCCGCGCGCCAATCGAGGCAAAAATCATCATGAGCGGCTCCCTGTCATCCTCCGAATTCGTCGCCGCCTGCCGGCAAGCCATCGGCGAGGGTAACGTTTTGACCGAGCCGCACGACACGGCCGCGTATCTGACCGATTGGCGCCGCCGCTATTCGGGCGCGACCTGCGCCGTGCTGCGCCCGGGCACGACCGACGAAGTGGCGGCGCTCGTGCGTCTGGCCGCATCGCACCGCGTCGCCCTTGTGCCGCAAGGCGGCAACACGGGGCTCGTAGGCGGTGCAACGCCGGATACGAGCGGCAAGCAGGCGGTGATCAGCCTCGCCCGTCTCACACGCGTGCGCGCCGTCGATACGACGAACAACACGATCACGGTCGAGGCCGGCGTCGTTCTGGCCGACGTACAGGCCCGCGCGCGGGAAGCGGGCCGGTTGTTCCCGCTGAGTCTCGCGGCCGAGGGCAGTTGCACGATCGGCGGAAATCTCTCGACCAATGCCGGTGGCACCGGCGTGCTGCGATACGGCAACGCACGGGAGCTCTGCCTCGGTCTGGAAGTCGTCACGCCGCAGGGCGAGATATGGAACGGTCTGCGCGGCCTGCGCAAGGACAACACAGGCTACGACCTGCGCGATCTCTACATCGGCGCCGAAGGTACGCTCGGCATCATCACCGCGGCTGTCATGAAGCTGCACCCGTTGCCGGCCGCACAAGTGACCGCGCTTGCGGCGCTTGCATCGCCCGAGGCCGCGCTCGAATTCCTCTCGCACGCACAACGTACGGCGGGCGCGTTGCTCACAGGCTTCGAGCTCATGTCGGATTTCTGCCTGCGGCTCGTGGGCAGGCATTTTCCGCAGCTTCGCTATCCATTCGACGCAGCTCATCCGCAGACCGTCTTGCTGGAGCTATCGGATGGCGAGAGCGAAGCGCACGCACGGGGGCTCTTCGAGCAGATGATGGAAACGGCGCTCGACGCGGGGCTCGTCGAAGATGCGGTAGTCGCGGAGAACCTCGCCCAGTCGCGCGCGTTCTGGGCGCTGCGCGAGCATATCCCGCTCGCTCAGGCCGAAGAAGGGTTGAACATCAAGCACGACATTGCCGTGCCGATCTCGCGGATCGGAGCGTTCATCGCCGAAACCGATGCCGCGATCGCGGCGTCCATCCCCGGCGCAAGGATGGTGACGTTCGGGCACCTTGGCGATGGCAACCTGCACTACAACGTCCAGGCGCCCGAAGGTGGCGACGCGAAGAACTTTCTCGCTCAGTATCAAACGGCAATCAACCGTCTCGTCTACGACAGCGTGACGCGCCATCACGGCAGCATCAGCGCCGAGCACGGTCTCGGCCAACTGAAAGTGGAAGAAGCCGCGCACTACAAGTCGCCGGTCGAACTGTCGCTCATGCGGGCGGTGAAGCATGCGCTCGATCCGCTCGGCCTGATGAATCCCGGCAAGGTGCTACGCTAGAGCCGAACGCAGGAGGCGTCCCGTGAAAATCCGCGTACTGTCAGACCTGCACCTCGAATGCGACGAGCCCGAAGCGATCCCGCATGCCGATGCCGACCTTGTGGTGCTTGCCGGCGACATCCATAACCATGCGGAAGGCATCCGCTGGGCCGCGCAGACGTTCGATCCCGATACGCCCGTCATCTACGTGCCTGGCAATCACGAGTACTACGACGGCGAGTTCGGCGCGCTGGAGACAGCCATGCGCGATGCAGCCGCGAGTGTCGACAACGTCCACTATCTCAACAATGCGGTCTGGACCGAACCTGCCGGACGTTGGCGCGTGCTTGGCACGACTTTATGGACCGATTTCGAGCTCTTCGGCGCGGGAGAAGAAGCGCGTGCAGCCTCGTTCGCGGCCGCCGAAAAAGCCATGCTCGATTTTCGTGGGCCAATACAGGTGACATGGGCCGCCGATACTCGCGGTGATGACGCTCCTGCGCGCAGGTTCTCAGTGGACGATGCGCTGGCGCTGCACCGTCAGTCGCGCGCCTGGCTCGAGCAGGCGCTCGCCACGCCGTTCGACGGCGCGACGATCGTCGTCACGCATCATGCCCCGCATCGGGCAAGCCTCGCGGAGCGCTTCGCTCTGGATCTCGCATCGGCCGGCTTCGTCAGCCATTTGCCCACGCTCGTGCGCGAGCCGGTCGCCTTGTGGGTGCATGGCCATACGCATACGACTTTCGATTATGTGTGCAATGGCACGCGAGTCGTCTGCAATCCACGCGGATATGTCGGCCGGCGCAGGCACACCCTGGAAAATCCGCAATTCGCGTGGGACAAGATCGTCGAGATTCCTACCCGCGCTTGAGCTACGTCGATGTAGCTCGGGTTTCATACTGGCGGCGAACGAGATCGAGCACGTCAAGCGCGCGACACTCGGCTCTCGACATGCTCTTGCGTCGCCGGCATCGGAATCCGTACCTCGATCGTCGTACCCTGCCCCGGCGCGCTTTCGATATCGAGCTTGCCATCGACGAGATAAGCGCGCTCGCGCAAGCCCGCGAGGCCGAATGATGTGGGCTTGCGCCGCGCCAAGGGCTCGAAGCCGATACCGTCATCACGCACACGCAACACCACCTGACCGTTTTGGCGAAGCAGGCTAACGTATGCATGTGTCGCCCGTGCATGCCGCGCGACATTGGTCAGCGATTCCTGCACGATCCGATAGGCAGTCGACGCATAGGGTTCGTCGAGATCGAAATCAACCGGCTCGACGGTGAGTTCACAATCGATACCATGCCGTTGCTCGAACGCCTGCGTCAGCCACTGCACGGCGGCCACAAGACCTAAATCGTCCAACATCGCCGGTCTCAGATCGGAGGCGATCCGACGCGTCGACGTCACAGCCTCATCGACGAGCACACGCATGTCGGCGAGCTTCGGCGGCGGCGAACCGCTTGCGGCGGTTTGCTGTTCGCCGAATCGATCGATCTCGAGCCGCAGCGTGGCGAGCGTTTGCGCCAGCTCATCGTGCAGCTCGCGCGCAATGCGGCGCTTTTCCTGCTCGCGTGCCGACGAACTGATCGCCGCGAGTTCGCGCAACTCATCCTGCGACCGCCTCAGCGCGGACTCGGCGCGCTTGCGTTCGAACACCTCGCGCGTGAGATCGCGATTCGATGCCGCAAGTGCCGCCGTGCGCGCCGCAACCCGTTTTTCGAGGAGTGCCTTGGCCTCGTTCAGCTCCGCCGTACGCTGCAGCACGAGGCGCCGTTCGGCGCGTTCGCGGTCGAAGGCACCCACGATGCGCGCATACAGCTTGACGTTTTCGAACGTCAGCGCCAGGAGCACAAAGCTCGCCGCAAGCAGCCCATAAATGCGACCCGCATAGAACCCGAGGTCGAAGCGGCGATGATTGAGAGCCGCCGACAACGCGATGTCGAAAAGCCAGGCGCACAGGACGACCATGAGCCAGAGATCCAGCACCGAACGCGGCCGCCGGCGTGCAACGCTCAGGAGCGCAGCGAACGTCAACGCGCCGACCGTGGCGATCGCACCGATATAGACGGGCGTGTACAGCTCGTGATCGAGAATCGGCGGTAACCGCTCATGGCCCGCGGTGGTCAAGGCAACCACCCCACCCACCGCGCATAGAATCACGAGGCAGCATTGGGCGACGGGTATGAGCACGCTGCCTGCGGCGTCTCGCGCCGGCGACGGCGCGGGTTGCGCTTGTCGTGCGTAGACGAGGACCGCAATAGGGAAACCGGCATGCCAGAACATATAAAGCCACGCTGTGGTCTGGGGGCCGGCACCGAGCAATCCGTCGGGTGCGAACAACCCGGGAAACGTCAGCATGTGCGCGACTGCGGCCAGCGATGTCAGCAAGTAGCCGCTCGCCAGAACCAACAGTGAGCGCGAGCGGAGAATCTTGTACTGACCGATCAAAAGAGCCGCAGTCAGCCAATCGCTGATGATCAGTGCCGATTCGTAGATCGGGATGAAGGGCCAGACCTTCGCGAGCTGCATCTTCGCGAATGGCACCGCGGCAAGAAAGAACGCGGCTGAGACCAGAACGACGGCGAGCGCGACCTGCCTGTCGCGGCGCTCGGGCCGCAAGGTCGAGAGAAACACCTGTGCTTCGTCCGGCGATTCGCCCACGCTGGCCTCCCGGGTTCCCATGGCGCGGCGACCCCGTTCGACACCCGCGCATTCGTATTATGGGACGCGACCGGCGCGTCGCAAAGGAAACGGAGGAAGTTCTGTGCCTCGCTCAATGCACAGAAGGCACAAACTCCACGCCAAATCGGGCAGATATATCCGCCAGGCGCCTGTCGAGTGTCCAGAGCAGCGCACCCGGTGTCATCAGCACGGAACCGAGCAACATCATGTCCACTAGACCGCAGTCGAGCCCATACAGCTTTTCGCGATCGACGAAGGCCATCACTTCTTCGATGCTTATCTGTTGCGCAGGTCGTAGGAGCCCGATATCGCTTAGCGTCCAGGTTCGCGGCGCGGGTGGCGTGCCGCAGGCGAGTTCACCAAGGACCATTGGGTGCATCAGGGCATGGTCCCATTCGATCAGTCGAACCAGAGCAGCATTGCGGCGACGGAAGTGATCCACCCATACCGAAGTATCGATCAACACGTTGCTCATGACGCATTCGGCTCGTCGCGTCGCCTCGGAATGTCGCTCATTTCTGGCACGCTTCCGCCCAATGCCCCGAGCCGCTTGGCCGCTTGTACCCGCACGAACGTCTTGATGGCTTCGCGGAAGAGATCCGACTTGTCCATGCTCGGGTCCGCAACTTCCAGCGCTTTCTCATAGAGCGCATCGTCCAGCGTAACGGTGGTACGCATTGCACCTCCTTGGAATTCAAGTTTGATGAGATCTTGCATCAAAAACATCATCTCCTCAAGCCCGAAGGCCTCCCGGGCGGTGCCACGTCCTATGACTTCCGTCGAAGGCCCAAATGCAAAGGCCCAGTCTCAAAGACTGGGCCTAATGCTTGATGGCGGTGGTCGGAGCGAAAGGATTCGAACCTTCGACCCTCTGATCCCAAATCAGATGCGCTACCAGGCTGCGCTACGCTCCGACGAATCGTGGATTCTAGCCGGTTCTTATACCGCAGGTCAATCAATGCCGCATGAACGCAAGCATCGCGACGATGTCGAACCCGGCACCCGCTTTGCGGATCGACAAGGATCATCGAAAAAGGGGCGGTCATGAATCTCATCCTCTGGCGTCATGCCGAAGCCGAAGACGTCGCGTCGACCGATCTTGCACGTCAACTGACGTCGCACGGGCGCAAGCAGGCGCAGACGACGGCCAAATGGCTCAAACACCGTCTGCCGCCTGACGCACTTATCCTGGCGAGCCCCGCCGCACGCACCGTTCAGACCGTCGAAGCTCTGACCGATCAGTACCGCATCGTCAAGGAGATCGCGCCCGGCGCGGGCGCCAATGCAGTTCTCACGGCGGCCGGCTGGCCCGAAGGCGTGGCCCAAACAGTCGTGATCGTCGGCCACCAGCCCACGCTCGGCCTCGTGATCTCGCAGCTCGTCGCTGGGGCGGCCCGCGAGTGGGCCGTCAAGAAATCGGGCATATGGTGGCTGGAAAGCCGCGAGCGCGGCGGCCAGGCGCCGGTGCTGATCCGCGCCGTCATTTCTCCCGATCTTGCCTAGAATCGTCTGGCAGCCGAAATCGTGAAACGCACGTGTCGCTGATGCGACATGTCATCGCATTTACACGGGTTTGCCACGCAAGCGTCATCGCCGGTTACTACATTGGCAAACACACCGCATTCCTACATTTGATCAGGAACCTTTTATGCGAGACCTGCCGACGCCTACCCTGCCCCTCGCTTTCATTCTTCCGCTCGATTCGCGCCGCCGACTTCCCCGCGCGGAGGAAACGATTACCGCGCAACATCGACTCCAGGTCGCCTGGGCGCGAACAGACGAAGAACTGCGCGAGGCACAACGGCTGCGCTATCGCGTATTCGCCGAAGAGATGGGTGCACGCGTCGTCGGTCCTGCCGGCCTGGACGTGGATCGGTTCGATCCTTACTGCGATCACCTGCTCGTGCGCGATCTCGATACGCTGAAGGTAGTCGGCACATACCGTGTGCTGCCCCCGCATCAGGCCGCCCGCGTGGGCCGTCTTTATGCCGAAGGCGAGTTCGATCTCTCGCGCCTCGCGCACCTGCGTTCGAAGATGGTCGAAGTCGGTCGTTCGTGCGTGCATCCGGATTACCGTAGCGGCTCGGTCATCATGTCGCTGTGGGGCGGTCTGGGCGCCTATATGATGCAAAACGGCTACGAAACGATGCTCGGCTGTGCGAGCGTGCCGATGGCCGACGGCGGCCATTTCGCGGCGAACCTTTATGAATCGCTGCGCGAGAACGCGTTGACGGCTCCCGAATACCGGGCGTTCCCGCATACGCCCTTGCCCGTCGAGGAGCTCCGCACCGGCGCAAATGTGGCACCCCCTCCGCTCGTGAAGGGATATCTGCGGCTCGGCGCGAAAATTTGCGGCGCGCCCGCCTGGGACCCCGATTTCAATTGCGCCGACTTCCTGACGCTCTTCCGGCTCGCCGACATCAACGCGCGTTACGCACGCCACTTCCTCGGCGAAACGTCCGCGCGCTGAGCGCGCCGGCACAACGAAGCATGCGAGCGGGCGGGCGTTCTGGCAGCGCCCGCCGCTCAATCGTCGGTATAGACGACGCGGTACCGAATGCCGACCTTCTCCCATTCCGCCGCTTCCTGAACGAGGCTGTAGTCGGTCAGCGGATTATTGGCGACCCACTCGTTGGGCAGCCGGACCTCATAGCCGCTCCCCTTCTTGTTGACACGGATGCCGGGCAACCCGACATCGGCTCGACGTCTGCACAACAGCGCCGCGAGCCGCAGGCAAAACAGCAACGGCCACTCGACGTCTCGCGTCTGCGCCAGTTTCCCCAGCTTGCCGGCATGACCGAGCACGAGGGCAGCGAGGCGCGCCTGGTCGGTGCGCGAGAATCCGGGCATGTCGGCATTGCTCGCGATATAGGCGGAATGCTTGTGATAGGCGCTGTGCGAAATCGACAATCCGATCTCATGCAGCGCCGCGGCCCATGCGAGGAACATGCGGTCTTCGTCGGCATCGTCCGCGTCGGACCCGCCTAGCTGATCGTAAAAACCGACCGCCAGATCGCGGATGCGCTGTGCCTGCGCGCGATCGACGCCATAGCGGCGCGTGAATCCTTCGACCGTCACCGCGCGCATATCCTCGTGCTGCGTACGCCCCAGCAGATCGTAGAGCACGCCGAGACGCAAGGCGCCGTCGGTAGTATCGACATAATCGATGCCGAGCTCTTCGAACACCGCGAGCATGATCGACAGTCCGCCCGCGAGCACGGGCACGCGGTCCGCCTTCAACGCGACGAGCTTGAGCCGGTTTACGTTCTCGGCTTTGATCAGCGCGCGCTTGAGCCGCTCGAGGCCGCCGCGCGAAATGCCGTGCGTAATCCCGGCATCGTTGAAACCGTTTGCCTCGACGAGCTCGGCAAGCGCGCGCGCCGTACCCGACGAACCGATCGCCTGATCCCAGCCCGCCTTCTTGTATTCGTGCGAGATGATCTGTATCTCGCGCTTCGCCGCGAGTTCGGCCTGCCGCATCGTGTATTCGTCGACGTTGCCGGCCGGGAAGAACTGCCGGCTGTGACTCACGCAGCCGATGTAGAGACTTTCCATGACGAGCGGCGTGTAATGCGAACCGATGATGAATTCGGTCGAGCCCCCGCCGATATCGACGACGAGCCGCTTGCCCGGGCTCGCGGGCACGGAGTGCGCCGCCCCCGCATAGATGAGCCGCGCTTCTTCCCGCCCGGCGATGACTTCGATCGGAAAACCGAGCGCGTTCTCAGCCTCGACGAGGAATTCCGGTGCGTTTTTGGCCACGCGCAGCGTGTTCGTTGCAACCGCGCGCACGTGATCGGGATGGAAATCCCGCAGGCGCTCTCCGAACCGTTTGAGCGCGTTCCACGCCCTTTCCTGCGACGCGCTATCGAGCATCTTGTCGGCGGCCAGCCCCGCCGCGAGCCGGACCGGTTCGCGCAGCGCATCGACCTGGTAGATCTGGCTGCCAGCCGGCGTTTCCTCGACCCGCCCGACGATGAGCCGGAAGCTGTTCGAGCCAAGATCGACAGAGGCGAGCAAATGCGGGGTGTTGGGCATGAGCGGAAACGTTTTCAGTTGCGCAACAGGCACTGCTCGCCGATTCTGAGCGGACCGCCGCGCAATGCGGTTCAAAGTCGCCATTTTACGCACATAGGGGAAGTCTCCGGTCATTCGCGAAGGCGCGACTATCCGCCATCTTGCGGGGGTGCCCACGCCGCAGTCTCAAATTAGACCAATTACCCGTAGAATTGATGACATTGCTGTTCATCTAAATGACATCGCGCTGTGAGACTTTCCGAGCAACCGTTCGTTTTTCCCTCCGACCCTTCACACTCACTCCTACCGATGTCGGTGCGTTACCCTCTGCTCAATCGGGAATTGGGCATTCTCGGCTTCAACGAACGCGTGCTCGCGCAAGCGGCGGACCCGGCGGTGCCCTTGTTGGAACGGCTGCGGTTCATCTGCATCACAAGCAGCAACCTCGATGAATTCTTCGAGATCCGCATGGCCGGGCTGCAGGAACAGATGCGCGACAATCCGGGCGCGCTCGCGCCGGATGGCATGTCGCTGCAGCACGTCTATGACCTCGTGGTCGAGCGCGCGCAAAAACTTGTGCATCGCCAATACCGGATGCTGCAAGAAACGATACTGCCGGCGCTCGAGGAACAAGGCATCTACTTTCACGGCAGCGAAGCGTGGACCGAAGCTCAAACCCAGTGGGCGCGCCGTTATTTCAACGATGAGCTGCTGCCCGTACTCACGCCGATCGGGCTCGACCCCGCGCACCCTTTTCCGCGCGTGCTCAACAAGAGCCTGAACTTCGTCATCGAGCTCGAAGGCAAGGACGCGTTCGGCCGGCAAGCGGTCATGGGCATCGTGCAGGCACCGCGCGCATTGCCGCGGCTCGTGCGGATGCCGCAGGAGCTTTCCGGGTTCGCGAACGGATTCGTGTTGCTGAGTTCGTTCATGCAGCGTTTCGTGGGCGAACTCTTTCCGAATCTGGTCGTGCGCAATTGCAACCAGTTTCGGATCACGCGCAATAGCGAGCTCTTCGTCGACGAGGACGAAATCACCAACCTGCGCGTCGCCTTGCAAGGCGAGTTGCCGGCGCGCCATCTCGGCAACGCGGTACGCCTCGAAGTCGCGGCCGACACGCCGCCGCATCTCGTGCAGCGCCTGCTCGACGAAAGCGGACTGAGCGAAAAGGACTGTTATCGCGTCGACGGCCCCGTGAATCTCGTGCGCCTCATGCAGTTGCCCGAGATGGTCGACCGGCCCGATCTGAAGTTCGTGCCGCATGTTCCGGCTACACCGGAGCGCCTCGCCACTTCGACGAATCATTTCGAAACGATCGATCAGGGCGACATCCTGCTGCACCATCCATACGAGAGCTTCCAGCCTGTGCTGGAGTTGCTCGTGGAGGCGGCGCAGGACCCGAATGTCGTTGCGATCAAGCAGACCATCTACCGCACGGGCACCGATTCGCCGTTGATGGATGCGCTGATGCAGGCCGCGCGCAACGGCAAGGAAGTCACTGTCGTCGTCGAACTGCTGGCGCGCTTCGACGAAGAAACGAACATCAATTGGGCGTCGCAGCTCGAGGCCGTCGGCGCGCACGTGGTCTATGGCGTCGTGGGCCACAAATGCCACGCCAAGATGATGCTGATCGTGCGCCGTGTGACGGAAAACGGCAGATCGGTGCTCAAGCGCTACGCGCATCTCGGCACGGGCAACTACCACCCGCGCACGGCACGGCTTTACAGCGATTTCGGGTTGATGACCTCGGATCAGATGATCTGCGAAGACGTTCACCATGTCTTCCAGCAATTGACGGGCATTGGCGGCGAGCTGAAGCTGCATGAGCTCTGGCAGTCTCCATTCACGCTGCATCCACGGCTCGTCGAAGCCATTCGCGCGGAAGCCGAGAACGCGCGGGCCGGCAAGAAAGCCCGCATCGTCGCAAAGATGAACGCACTGCTCGAGCCGACCGTCATCGCGGAGCTCTACGAAGCGTCGCAAGCGGGCGTCAAGATCGATCTGATCATACGCGGCGTCTGCTCGCTGCAGCCCGGAGTGCCGGGCCTCTCCGAGAACATCACGGTACGATCGATCGTAGGCCGGTTTCTCGAGCACCATCGCATCTTCTACTTTTTCTCCAATGGCGACGAACGGGTCTACCTCTCGAGCGCCGACTGGATGGATCGCAATTTCTTCCGCCGCGTCGAAGTCGCATTTCCGATCAAGGACCGACGCCTGAAGCGGCGCGTCATCGCCGAAGGGCTTTCCGGGTTCCTCGGCGACAACCAGTCCGCATGGGTCATGCAAAGCGACGGCCACTATCGGCGTTCGCGCCCTGGCAAGTCCTCGCGTAACGCCCAAGCCAGCCTGCTGACGAAGTTCGGGTGTTAGTGCAAGCGATCGCCACGGCAACGAACCGCACGCTCAAGGCGTCCAGCGATAGACAGTAATGCTGTTCGCCTTGACGTTGTTCTTCGTGACCACATATTCACCCGTCGATCGAAGGTACGCGCTGATGCCGTACATCGAATCCACCGCACTGCTTGAATCGACCGCACCGTGACTCGTGTTGCTCAGCGTGGCGTCGAGCTTGCCTGTGGCGAGATTGAAGGCGTCGATATTGGGCAGGGCTTTTCCGCTGCTGTCGAACCAATAGCCGACAAAAAGATAATTGCCGGCCGCGGCGATCGAGCGGGCGCCCGGGTCGGTGACGTTGATCACCGGATCGGGTCTCGTCGTGTTGCCCGCTTTCCAGCCGTGATACACCTCGAACCGCGTGCCGAGCACCGTCCAGTCCGTACTGTCGACGGCGCCCTGCCCGAGGATCATCGTATCGCTGTCGGCGAGATAGACGATGCGCCGCAACGGTTCGATGCTCTTGGGAATCCGAATGGGAATACCGGCTCCCCATGACGGCTTGCCGCTGGCATCGAAGCTGGTCAGCGGGTAATGCGTGATATAGCCGGTCTTGTCCAGGCCGGCCCAAACATCCCCTTTGCTGTCGATACAGAATCCGTTGATGACGTGCCGGGTCGTGTTGAATGCGGGGCCCGGAATCGAAGCGTCAGGTATGGCGATGTAGCCGTTCGCCGCGTTGAAGTGGAAAAAGTGGAAGGTGCCGGGGTTTTGGCTCATTGCCACTAGAATCCGGTTTGTGCCGACGGTGGCGAGTTGGCCGAAGTGCTCGCCGCGTGAGGTATCGTCGACGTCGATTCTTGGATCGGACGGATAGGCGATCGGATCGACGGTGTTAGCGACGAAGGTGCCGCCGGCGCGGCCCGCCGCATAGACGTTGGTGCCGCTATAGAACAAGTGGCCATCCGTGGCCGGATCAGGCACGGCAACGCCTTCGAAGTTGAGAGACTGGAGCTTCCACTGCAGATCGCCGGAGGTGTTGTACGCATGAATGTCGGTACCGCCGTCGCGGCCGAGATCCCAGGAGCCGCCCCACGGGTTATTGAGCACATAGAGGTTGCCCGCGGTGTCCTTGCCAATACCGACGACGCGCGTGAAGCGCTTCGCGCCGACCTCGCCTTTGATTCCCGAGGTGGTGTCGAGATACCCGCCCTGAACGCCGAATGTGCCGGCCAGTCTGGGCCTGCCCGAGATGTCGTAGCGCTTGATGTTCATGTCGGGCCCCTCGTCGCCCACCATGAGCTGTCTCGATGATGCATCGAAATACAGCGCGGACGGCCGCGCCCCGTCGGGCATCCGGATGGTATTCAGCAGCGCGCCGGCCGGACTGAACTCGACGACGGTGCCCGCGCTCTTTTGGGCCACCCAGATATTGCGCGCGCCATCTATCGCGATAGCGCCGGGGCGCAAGACGTTGATGTCGCGCTGCCAGGCACCGTCAGTGGTGAAGATCCGAACGCGGTCGCCATAGAAGTCGCTGGCATAGAGAAGCGAGCCCGCCGTGGCTAGCCCGGTAACGACGTCGACCCGCGGCAGGTCGCTCGACGCGCTGACCTGAATCACCCGATCGCGAGCCTTCGTGGCACGGTCGTAACGTCCCACAGCGCCGCTGCCGTACGACTTGCCGGGCTGCAGCGCGGCGAAGATCGACGTCGCGTTGCCCGTGATCGCGCCGCCCTGGAACTCGTTGTGCGCGCCGATCGAGCCGAGGCTCTTGCCGTTTCGATAAATGGCCACGCCGCCTTCCGATTCGTCCCACATGGACGACGTGTAGACGACACCTTCGGGCGCGACCCACATCGAGCGCGCGGTGTTACCCACATGGGTGGCGAGCGCGCCATAGGTATTGGCCAGCCAGTCGATGGTGTTGCCCGCGTGAGAAGCGGGCGCAAATGCCGCGATCGTTGCGGCGAGGAGTGCTGCGTGGATTCTTCTTCCTGCCATGCCTCATGCTCTCCTGAATGTGGCGATCAATTCATGGACGGTCGATCGCAGATTTCGAGCAATCTGCGATCGATGAAATAACCCCGGGGAAAATCTGGCGAGGCCCGTATCACGTCAACTACCGTCGACAAGTGAAAGGGCGAGAAGGCTTCTTTGAATGGATGCGATGCGAATGGGACTCGCGTTCCGCGTCACCGTGGCACGGCGTTTGCTGGCGCGCCTCGGCGCGACGGAACAACCTCGATGGTATGAGGAAAGAAGCGCGAGTTCAAGAATTCAGGCGTGTTCCGCCTGCCGGCGGACGGTCCGCTGCGCGGGAAAACGCACCGTGAAGACGCTGCCCCGCCCTTCCTCGCTTTTGACATCCAGCATGGAGTCATGCCGCTGCAGAACATGCTTCACGATCGCGAGGCCGAGACCGGTGCCGCCCGTATCGCGCGAGCGGCTTCGGTCGACGCGATAAAAGCGCTCGGTCAACCGCGGGATATCGGCTGCGGGAATACCAAAGCCGGTATCGGTCACCGAAAACGCCGCAACACCGCCCGAGAGGCGCCATTCCACGCGGATAGACCCGCCGTCGGGCGTATAGCGGATCGCATTCGTGACGAGATTGCCGAGCGCGCTGAGGATTTCCGTTTCGGCGCCTGTGACCGTCAACGTGTCGTCGCTATCGAATGCGATCTGATGACGTCCGCCCGATAGCGTCGCCGCATCCTCCCGAATATGACGCAACACGGCGATCATGTCGACCGCCTGGTCGCTCGGCGGCTTGGCATCGCCTTCGAGCTTCGCCAGGACGAGCAAATCGTCGACGATATGACGCATGCGCGACGCTTGCTGCTCCATCAGTTCGAGATAGCGCGCGCGGTCAGCTTCATCGAGTGGAAGCTCGCGCATCGTCTCCAGAAAACCCGACAAGACCGTCAGCGGCGTCTTCAATTCATGCGAAACGTTGGCGACGAAATCGCGGCGCATCGCGTCGGTTCGCTCGAGCTCGGTGATATCCGCCGACAGCACGAGCTTGCGGTTTTCGCCATAAGGAAACACCTGCACCGACAGCACGTTCTGACGCTTCTCGCCCATGCCGCGCATGATGAGCATCTGCTCGTACCGATGTGAATTCAGATACCGGACGAAATCGGGATGCCGCACGAGGTGGGTGATGTGCTGGCGCAGGTCGCGCCTCGCGTCGAGCCCGAAATGCTCCTCGGCAATGGCATTGCACCATTCGATCTGATCGTGATCGTCAAGCATGGCAACGCCGTTCGGCGATGCCTGAATGGCCTGAATGAAGCGCGAATGCTGCTGCTCGACCTGACGCACCTGCGCGTGCCAGCGTTTGGCGAGTTTATGCAGCCGATAGTAGATCTCGCCCCAGACGCCGGGCGCGCTCGGCACCTGGCCGTAGACAGGCGCATCGAGCAGGCGCCAGAGCCGTTCCGTGTGATAGGTACCGAACAGGCTTTGTACAACGAGCGCGATAAGCGCGAACGCGAGCGCCAGCTTCACACCGGCGAGCGCGCCGATGGCGACGCTCGCGATTGCCAGCAACACAAGCGATACGAGCGAGCGCGCCCAGATGATATTCATGCCTGCACGTGTTCGAAGGCCGAAGTGGGACCCCTACGCGGGGGTCATGCGCTTTTGGCGAGCCGGTAACCGCTGCCGCGCACCGTTTCGATCATAGCATCGCAGCCGGCTGGCTTGAGCGCGGCGCGCAACCGCTTGATATGCACATCGACCGTCCGCTCTTCGACGAACACGTGATCGCCCCACACCTGATCGAGCAATTGCGTGCGGCTGTGCACGCGCTCGGGGTGTGTCATGAAAAAATGCAGCAGCCGGAATTCGGTCGGACCGAGATCGAGCTTGATCTCGCTACCGTCGGCATGCGCCGCGACGCGGTGCGTGGCCGGGTCGAGCTTGAGCCCGTTGATTGCCACGACATCCTCGGTCAGCTGCGGCGCGCGCCGGCGCAACACCGCCTTGATACGCGCCATCAATTCCTTCGGCGAAAACGGCTTCGTGACGTAATCGTCCGCCCCGATTTCAAGGCCCAATACTTTGTCCTGCTCGTCACCACGCGCGGTCAGCATGATGATCGGGATATGTTTCGTGCGCTCGTTGTTACGCAGATCGCGCGCGAACGCGATCCCCGACTTGCCCGGCAACATCCAGTCGAGCAAGACGAGATCGGGCAGGACGTCGCTGATCAGCGACTGCGCCTGTTCCGCGTTGTACGCGCGGATCGGACAATGACCCGCGTGCTGCAGATTGATCGAGATCAGCTCGGAGATCGCGGGCTCATCTTCGATGATGAGAATGCTGCTGGGCATCGCCACCTCTTGACGTTTAACTGAGCGCTTCGCGTTCGAGCGCGTCGCGCGACTTGTGCCGCACGTCCGTGCCCTTCACGATGTAGATGATGAATTCCGCGATGTTCTTCGCGTGATCGCCGATCCGCTCGATGGCCTTGGCGATGAACAGATACTCGAGGCCGGCCGAGATCGTGCGCGGGTCTTCCATCATGTAGGTGACGAGCTTGCGCACGAACGCGCGAAACTCCTCGTCGATCGCCTTGTCGTCCCGCACGATCTGCGCGGCCGCCACGGTATCGAGGCGCGCGAAGGCATCGAGCGCGCGGCGCAGGATCGTCACGGCCATATCGCCCGAGACCTTGATCTCGGCGATGTTGACGGTGCGTGCCGCGCCGTCCTCCATGAGCCGCTTCACGCGCTTGGCGATTTTCTCGGCCTCGTCGCCTGCCCGCTCGAGATTCGTGATCGTCTTCGAAATCGCGAGCAGCAAGCGCAGATCGCGCGCTGCCGGCTGCCGGCGCGCGATGATATTGCTGCACTCCTCGTCGATCGCGACCTCCATCGTATTGACGGTATCTTCGGCCGCAATGACCTGATCGGCAATCTCGGCGTCGAACGCGTTGAGCGCTTGCATCGCGCGCGTAATCTGCGCTTCGATCAGACCGCCCATTTCGAGCACTTTCGACGAAACAAGATTGAGATCCGCGTCGAACTGGCTGGACAGATGCTTATCGGACATGGTGAGCTCCCTCTCGATTCATCAGCCGAACCGGCCGGTGATGTAGTCCTCGGTTTCCTTGCGGACCGGCTTGATGAAAATCTTCTCGGTATCGCCAAACTCGATCAGCTCGCCGAGATACATGTAACCGGTGTAGTCGGAGCAACGCGCCGCCTGCTGCATGTTGTGCGTAACGATGACAACCGTATAGTCGTTCTTGAGCTCCGCGATGAGCTCCTCCACGCGCCCCGTCGAAATCGGGTCCAACGCGGAGCAGGGCTCGTCCAGCAGCAGCACTTCCGGCCGGATTGCGATGCCGCGCGCGATGCAAAGCCGCTGCTGCTGTCCGCCCGACAGGCCGTAGCCGCTCTGATTGAGTTTGTCCTTGACCTCGTTCCACAGCGCTGCTTTCGTCAGCGCCCATTCGACGCGATCGTCCATTTCCGAGCGCGACAGCGACTCGAACATCTTCACGCCGAACGCGATGTTGTCGTAGATCGACATCGGAAATGGCGTCGGCTTCTGGAACACCATGCCAACGCGCGCGCGCAGCAGCGAAATGTCGCGCTTGCTCGTCAGCAGATTCTCGCCGTCCATCATGATGGCGCCCTCGGCGCGCTGCTCCGGGTAGAGAGCGAACATCTTGTTGAACGTGCGCAGCAGCGTCGACTTCCCGCAGCCCGACGGCCCGATGAACGCTGTCACCTTGCCTTCGGGAATCTGCATGTTGATGTTCTTGAGCGCGTGATACTTGCCGTAATAGAAGTTCAGATTCTTGACTTCGATCTTCGGAGCCGCCGGCGCAAGAGGCGAATCGCCGTGCGCGGGATCGAAACCGGACGGAGCCGCGGGGCGCTCGATGGGGTTCAAATGAGACTCTGCCATATTCATAGGGTCGCTCCGCCGTCACTTCTTGTCGAACATCGCACGCGCGAGGATATTCAGTCCCAGCACACCGAGCGTAATCAGAAACACCCCGGCCCAGGCAAGCGATTGCCATTGCGGGAACGGGCTCATTGCAAACTTGTAGATCGTCACGGGCAGGTTGGCGATCGGCTGCCCCATGTCGATCGAGAAAAACTGGTTCGACAGCGCGGTAAACAGCAACGGCGCCGTTTCACCGGCAATGCGCGCCACCGCAAGCAGCACCCCGGTCACAACGCCGGCGAGGGACGCTTTCAACGTCACCGACAAGATCATGCGCCACTTTGGCACGCCGAGCGCGAATGCCGCTTCGCGCAGTGCGTTCGGCACGAGCCGCAGCATGTTTTCGGTCGTACGAATGACGATCGGCACCTGCAGCAACGCAAGCGCAAGCGCACCGGCCCAGCCGGAAAAGCGCCCCATCTTGGCGACCACGAGGGCATACACAAAGAGACCCACCACGATCGACGGCGCCGACAACAGGATATCGTTGATGAAACGCGTCGTACTGGCAAACCAGCCCTTTTTCCCGTACTCGGCCAGATAGACGCCGGCAAGCACACCGATCGGCGTACCGACGAGCGTGGCAACGAGAACGAGCACCAGGCTGCCGACGATGGCATTCGCCAGACCGCCCCCGTCGGTATTCGGCGGCGGCGTGGACTGCGTGAAGAGTTGCACCGACAGGCCACCCACGCCAAGGCTCAACGTCGTATAGAGAATCCAGATGAGCCAGAGCAAACCGAACGCCATGGCTGCGAGCGACAACGCCAGCGCGAATGCGTTGATGCGACGACGGCGGCGCTGCAAGCTCTCGCGCGTCGCGACGAGCACTTCGGGGCTCGCCGAACCGGGCACATGTTGAAGGGGACGGTTCATTTCGTGCCCTCGCCTTGTTCGAGCCGCAGCAGCATGAATTTGGAAAACGCGAGCACGATGAACGTAATCACGAACAGGATGAGGCCCAGTTCCATCAGCGCGGAGGTGTGCAGACCCGGCGACGCTTCGGCGAATTCGTTCGCGAGCGCCGAGGTAATGCTGTTGCCCGGCGCGAAAAGCGACACGCTGCTCAGCAAATTCGTGTTGCCGATGACGAACGTGACGGCCATCGTCTCGCCCAGCGCGCGTCCGAGCCCGAGCATGATTCCACCGATCACGCCGTTTTTCGTGAACGGCAGCACGATCCTCCACATGACTTCCCAGGTCGTGCAACCGATCCCATAGGCCGACTCTTTGAGCAGCACGGGCGTGACTTCGAAAACGTCGCGCATCACGGCAGCGATGTACGGAATGATCATGATGGCGAGAATCACGCCCGCGCACAGAATGCCGATACCGATCGGCGGTCCCTGGAACAGCGCGCCGACGAAGGGAATGGCACCGAGCACCTCGCCAATCGGCTTCTGGAAAAAGCGCGCGAAGATCGGCGCGAAAACGAGCAAGCCCCACATGCCGTAGACGATCGACGGAATGGCGGCCAGCAATTCGATGGCGATACCGAGCGGCCGCCGCAGCCAGGTCGGCGAGAGCTCGGTCAGAAAAAGCGCGATGCCGAAGCTGACGGGCACCGCGATGATCAATGCGATGAGCGACGTGGCGATCGTGCCGTAGATCGGCACCAGCGCGCCGAAGGTATCGTTGGGCGGATCCCAATCGGCGGTCCACAGAAAGCTGAGACCGAACTTATGGATCGTCGGCAGCGACGCGACGATCAGCGAAACGATGATCCCGCCCAGCGAAAGCAGCGTGATGACAGCGGCCAGCCGGGCGATGCCGCCGAAGACGATATCGCCCAATCGGCTGGGCTCGTGCTGCACCTGAGAGGCCGGTGGCGATGCGACGTTGATCTCGGACATGTATGCGTAATCCTTTGCCGCACTGTTCGCCATGCGGCCGGTAGCGTTACCCGGGGAGACAGCGTTGGCCCTCCCCGGGCATTCTCTCGCCCGGCTTACTCAGCCAGCGCCTTGCCCGACGCGTCCTTCACCTTCGCCTTCCACTGCGTGCGGATTTCCGAAACGACCGACTGCGGCAGCGAGATGTAGTCGAGGCTGTCCGCCGCCGGCGTGCCGTTCTTGAACGCCCAGTCGAAGAACTTCAGCGTTTCCTTGCCTTGCTCGGGCTTGTCTTGCGCCGTGTGCAGCAGCACGAACGTCGCGCCGACGACCGGCCATGCGTCCTTGCCCGGCTCGTTCGTCAGGATCTGGTAGAACGACTTCTTCCAGTCCGCGCCAGCCGCGGCAGCCTTGAACGTCTCCGTCTTCGGCTCGACAACCGTGCCCGCGCTGTTCTTGAGCGACGTGTACGTCATGTGGTTCTGCTTCGCATAGGCCCACTCGACATAACCGATCGCGCCCGGCAGACGCTGCACGAATGCGGCGACGCCATCGTTGCCCTTGCCGCCCGTACCGGTCGGCCAATTGACCGTCGTGCCTTCGCCGATCTTCGACTTCCACTCGGGATTGACTTGCGAGAGGTAGTGCGTCCAGATGAACGACGTGCCCGAGCCGTCCGCGCGGCGCACCACGGCGATGTCCGTATCGGGCAGCTTGACTTTCGGATTCAGCGCAGCGATGGCCGGATCGTTCCACTTCTTGATCTTGCCGAGGTAGATATCGCCGAGCACTTCGCCCGACAAAACGAGTTCGCCGGCCTTCACGCCCGGCACGTTGACCACGGGCACCACGCCACCGACAACGGTCGGGAACTGGAACAGGCCGTCCTTGGCGAGATCGTCATCCTTCAGCGGAGCGTCGGAACCGGCGAAATCGACGGTCTTCGCAATGATCTGCTTGATGCCGCCCGACGAGCCGATGCCTTGGTAGTTGACCTTGGCGCCACCGGTCTTCTGATAGGCGTCGGCCCATTTCGTGTAGATCGGTGCGGCGAACGTGCTGCCCGCGCCAGTAATGTCAGCGGCTTGCGCGGAGAGCGCGAAAAGCGCCGCGGCAACGCCGGCGAATGCAGTCTGCATCAATTTCATGGATTTCCCCCAGTGGTGTGGTCGTGTGAATCGACAGAGGGGAGATTAGGTCGTTATTGTGACAGTAATATGACCGGAAATTGAAGCGCTGTCACGGCTCGGATGTCGCGATGCGCTCCGATCTCTGGATGATGGGCGAAAATGGCAGCGATTTGTCAGAAGAAGCCCGCTCAAACGGCGCAACGGAAATATGACAGCGGGCCAGCAAAAACTACATGGCGAAAACGCCGACCAGTGCGGCGTTTTTGCCGCTTTCGGCGCTCTACGCCGTCTCCTGTTCCGCGACGCGGGCAATGTTTTCGGCGCAGCGCACGGCCAGGTCGCGCTCACGCGCTTCAACCATGACGCGCAATACCGGCTCAGTGCCGGAAGCGCGAATCAGAACACGGCCGTTGCCGTCGAGCAAACGTTCGGCGTCCGCCACGGCCTGCCCTATCGCCGCGCTCTCCTTCCATTGCGCGCCGGCGCGCATCCGCACATTGATCAGTTTTTGGGGAAACAGCGTCAAATCGGCCAAATGCTCGGCGAGGGTACGGCCGCTACGCTGAAGCGCCGCCAGCACGAGCAGCGCCGAAACGATGCCGTCGCCGGTGCTATGGCGATCGAGCGAAAGGATATGGCCCGACCCCTCGGCGCCGAGCTGCCAGCCATGTTCGTGCAACTGCTCGAGCACGTAGCGGTCTCCCACCGCCGCGCGCACGAATTGGACGCCTTCGCGTACGAGCGCCACTTCCACGGCCATATTGGTCATCAGCGTGCCGACCGCGCCAGGCACGCGGCCTTCGGTCGCCATCCGATCCTTCACGAGCAGATAAAGCAACTCGTCGCCGTTGAAGAGCCGCCCCTTGGCATCCACGACCTGCAAGCGATCCGCATCCCCATCCAGCGCGATGCCAACGTCTGCCTGATTCGCGAGTACGGCGCGTACGAGCGCATCGGGCGCCGTTGCACCGACGCCGTCATTGATATTGAAGCCGTTCGGCGCGACGCCGATCGAGATGACTTCGGCGCCGAGTTCGTGAAACACGTGCGGCGCGATGTGATAGGCCGCGCCATGGGCGCAATCGAGAACGATCTTGAGCCCATGCAGATCGAATGCGGCGGGGAACGTGCTCTTGCAGAATTCGATGTAGCGCCCCGCTGCGTCGTCGAGTCGACGCGCCTTGCCGAGCCGCTCGGACGGCGCGCACTCCAACGGCTCGTCGAGCGCGCTTTCGATCAGCGCTTCGACTTCATCGGGGAGCTTGTTGCCGTCCGCGCTGAAAAACTTGATGCCGTTGTCGTAATAAGGGTTGTGCGACGCGCTGATCACGACACCGGCGGAAAGCCGTAGCGCCCGCGTCAGATAAGCGACGCCCGGCGTCGGCATCGGCCCGGCCAGCATCACATCCACTCCCGCAGCCGAAAACCGCGCTTCCAGCGCGGCTTCCAACATATAGCCGGACACGCGCGTGTCCTTGCCGATCAACACCGTCGGGCGCGAACCGGGATTTGCCACCCGGAGGTCCGCGCCGGCCAACACTTTTCCGGCCGCATAACCGAGCCGCAATACGAAATCCGGCGTGATGGGCGCCTCGCCAACCTTGCCACGCACTCCATCGGTACCGAAATAGCGTCGTGCCATTCTCTTTTTCCCTTGTTCGATCCAGTCAATAAGATTGCGCCGCGCCCGCGGCGGCGTCGCGTACCGCGGCCCATACCTTGATGGCATCGACCGTTTCGGCCACGTCGTGCACCCGCACGATCGCCGCTCCGCGCTCAGCCGCGCATACCGCCCCCGCTACGCTCGCCGCGACGCGTTCGTCCGGCGTCGCGCGCCCCGTTACCACGCCGAACATCGATTTGCGCGACATGCCCGCGAGAATCGGGAACGGCCTTGCTCCGGGTGCCACCCGCGGTGCGGTGTCCCCGAGGTGGGCGAGCAGCGCGTAATTGTCTTCGAACGTCGATTTGCCGAAGCCAAATCCCGGATCGACGCTCAACCGTTCGCGTGCGATGCCTTCGCGCATCAGCGTATCGACGCGCTCCGTGAGGAACGTGCGAACGTCCGCTACGACATCGACATATTCAGGCTTGCCGCGCTGCATCGTCTGCGGTTCACCGTGCATATGCATCGCGCACAAACCGCAGCGACTATCGCGCACGGCGTCGATGGCACCGGGAAGACGAAACCCCCAGACATCGTTGATCAGGTCCGCCCCGGCCGCCAGTACGGCTCGCATGACTTCCGGCTTATAGGTGTCGACGGACAGCGGCACGCCGATTTCCGCCAACGCTTCGACAATGGGCATCACCCGAGCCAGCTCTTCGGCGAGCGGCACAGGCGGCGCGCCGGGACGCGTGGACTCGCCTCCGATATCGAGGATGTCGGCGCCCTCGCGCACCATCCGCTCCGCTTGGCGCAATGCGTCATCGCGGGCCGCGAAACGTCCGCCGTCGGAAAACGAATCGGGCGTGACATTGAGAATGCCCATCACGCGGGGCCGCTCGAAGGTCAGCGTAAATCGGCCGCATTGCAGCGGCTCGGGAAGGGATGGGCGGGAAAGATCGGTGTGCGTCACGAATCGTTCTGCGAGGAAAAAGCCCCATGGGGCGCCAAGTCCGATGCCGACAAAAAAAGGCCGGTGCGTCAACCGCACCGGCCTGTCATGCGTCCCAACCGTTCGTCAGGCCGGCGCGGTGGCGCTGCCCGGCTTCACCTCCGCGCCTGGCGTACCGCTGCTGCCAGAAGAGGTATCGGCAGGCGAGCTGCTCTTGGGCGAGCGCGGCGGACGGCCGTCCATGATGTCGTTGATCTGATCGGAATCAATCGTTTCCCATTCCATCAGCGCGGCAGTCATGGCCTCGACCTTGTCGCGATTCGCTTCGAGCAGGCGCCGCGCAAGGTTGTACTGCTCGTCGAGCACCCGACGGATTTCCGAGTCGACCTTCTGTTGCGTGGCTTCCGAAATGGCGCGCGTAAAGCCCCGGCCGAAAGGCGAGCTTTCGTTTTCGTCGTCGGCATACACCATCGGCCCGAGCGCGTCCGTCATACCGAAACGCGTCACCATGGCGCGAGCCGTCTGCGTGGCCTTGTTGAAATCGTCCGACGCGCCGGTACTGATCAGGTTGAGGAACAGTTCCTCCGCGACGCGTCCACCGAACAGAATCGCAAGCCGATCGAGCAGATAGTCCTTCGAATAGGTTTCGTTATCGTGCTCGGGCAACTGCCAGGTCACGCCCAGCGCACGCCCGCGCGGAATGATCGTGACCTTGTGGACCGGATCGGCTTTCGGCAACAGCTTGGCGACGACCGCATGGCCAGCCTCGTGATACGCGGTGGCGCGCTTCGCTTCCTCGCGAATGACGGCCGACTTGCGCTCGGGGCCCATGAAGATCTTGTCTTTGGCGTCCTCGAAGTCCTGCATTTCGACGATGCGCTTGCCCCGGCGCGCCGCGAAGAGCGCCGCTTCGTTGACGAGGTTCGCGAGATCCGCGCCCGAAAAACCCGGCGTGCCGCGCGCGATGACAGCGGCATCGACATCGTTGGCGATCGGGACCTTGCGCAGGTGCACCTTCAAAATCTGCTCGCGGCCGCGAATGTCGGGCAGGCCGACATAGACCTGGCGGTCGAAACGGCCGGGACGCAGCAACGCCTTGTCGAGCACGTCCGAACGGTTCGTCGCGGCGATGACGATCACGCCCGAATTCGCCTCGAAGCCGTCCATCTCGACGAGCATCTGGTTCAGTGTCTGCTCGCGCTCGTCGTTGCCGCCGCCCATGCCGGCACCGCGGTGGCGGCCCA
>CBJLAJ010000071.1:0-25985 GCA_966421005.1 uncultured Paraburkholderia sp. | reverse complement strand
GCAGGCGTTGCAAATCCCCTCCCTACCATCTGATGGGTGGGCTTTTCCCCGCTCGGGGGCGCGCCCGCGCGGGAAGGTACTGACGCACCAAAACCCTGACGCAAACGTTTGCCGACCGCGCCGCCAATCAAGGCGCTGCGACGCCCCACCGATAAAACACCTGAGACCGGCTCTAATTGCGAAAAAAAGCGAGTGATGTCGGCGTCTTAAAGGCGATATATCGGGAGCGGGAAAATGGATTTCAAGAACATGACGGTGCGCGCGAAGCTGACCACGGCATTTGGCGTGCTCGCCGTAATGGTGCTGCTGGTATCGGGTTTTGCGTTGAATTCGCTGAGCACCATCGACGAACGGTTTGGTTCCTATGTGAACGGGATCAATGCCCGCGCTATCTTGGCGCAGGAGGTGCGTACAGCCGTAGACCGGCGCGCCATTGCGGCGCGCAACCTGGTGCTCGTCACGAAGCCCGAGGATCTCGAGATCGAGAAGGCCGATGTCGCGAAAGCGGACAAGGATGTCGCCGAGCGCCTCGGCAAGCTCAAGGAGTCCGTCGAGACCGCTGCCGATGCGACGCCCGAAGCGAAGGCCCTGGTGGGTGAAATCGTGCGCGTCGAAGCGCAGTACGGGCCCGTGGCGCGTGCCATCGTCGATGCCGCGCTCGGAGGGCGTCATTCGGAATCGATCGATATGATGAATACGCAGTGCAGGCCGCTGCTCTCGCAGTTGGTCAAAGCGACGAACACCTATACGGCCTATACGCGCGGGCGTGGTCAGAAAATGGCGGACAAGGCGCACGACCAGTACGTCACTCAGCGCATCATGATGTTCGGCATTTGTGCCGCGTCGTTCTTGGGAGCAGTGCTTGCCGCTTTCCTCATCACGCGGAGTCTCACGCGCGCGCTCGGTGCCGAACCGGGGATGCTGTCCGGCATTACGCGCCGCGTGGCCGACGGCGATCTGAGCCCGGTGGCTGGCGCCGAGTCCGCGCCGGCGGGCAGCGTGTTGGCATCGATGGGGGAGATGCAGTCGAGCCTCGTCAAGCTGATCGGGCAAGTCCGCACGGCGGCTGACAGCATCGCCACCGGTTCAAGCCAGATCGCTTCGGGCAACCAGGACCTGTCGTCGCGTACGGAACAGCAGGCCGCGTCGCTGCAGGAGACGGCAGCGAGCATGGAGGAGCTGACGTCGACAGTGCGTCAGAACGCCGATAACGCGCAGCAGGCGAGTGCGCTGGCGGCCAACGCCTCCGAGGTCGCCGAGAAAGGCAGCGGTGTCGTGAGCCAGGTGGTCAACACGATGAGCGAGATCAGCGGCAGCTCGGCGAAGATCGCCGATATCACCGGCATCATCGAAGGGATCGCGTTCCAGACCAATATTCTTGCGCTCAATGCGGCCGTGGAAGCGGCTCGCGCGGGCGAGCAGGGCCGCGGGTTCGCCGTGGTGGCTAGCGAAGTGCGCTCGCTTGCGCAACGCTCGTCGAGCGCCGCCAAGGAAATCAAGGATCTCATCGGCGAATCGGTACAGCGCGTGAAGGATGGTGCGATCTTCGCGGGGCAGGCCGGCGAGACAATGGCCGAGGTCACGCAGGCTATCGCGCGCGTGACAGACATCATGGGCGAGATTGCGGCCGCATCGAACGAACAAAGCCGCGGCATCGAACAGGTCAATGTCGCGATCACGCAGATGGACGAGGTGACGCAGCAAAACGCCGCGCTCGTCGAAGAAGCCGCGGCGGCGTCCAAATCGCTCGAACACCAGGGGCAGCAGCTCAACGAGTCGGTGGCGTTTTTCAGAATCGATGGCAGCGAATCCCGGCGCGCGAGTGCGTCGCGCAGCGTAACCTCCGGGGCGATTGTGTCGAGCGTGTCGCGCATGCCGAGTCGTGCCAGCAAGCCGCCCGTTGTGGAGAAAGCACCCGTGCCGGCGCCGGGACGGGCATCGGCATCGGCGCCGGCTGCGGCTGCGGCTGCGGCACCGCGCCGCCGTGCGCCGGCTGCTTCGGCCGTTGCGGCCGCATCCGCTGCGGCGCCCGCTCCGGTTGCGGCCGCCAGCGCCGCCGAGAGCCTCGAGTGGCAGACGTTCTGAACGCGCAGGGCTTGCGGCGAATACGCTTTTAAGCAGGACTGCAAAAGTTTCCGGCCGGTTTCAGAGGCCACCGCCGAACGATCGGCGCGCCCGCTCCGGCAAACCCGGGCGGGCTTTTTTCATCCATAGAGCGGGCGCGGGTCGGCTCGCGTCAGCCGCGACACGTGTATCATCGCCCCCGCGCCGCTCGAACTCGCGAGCTGGCCCTTTTTTGCCCATTCACGATGTCTGTCGCCGAACTCAAGCGCCGCCGCACGTTTGCGGTTATTTCGCACCCCGACGCGGGGAAGACCACGCTGACCGAAAAGCTCCTGCTGTTTTCGGGCGCGATTCAGATCGCGGGTACCGTCAAGGGCCGCAAGAGCAACCGCTATGCGATGTCCGACTGGATGGAGATCGAAAAGCAGCGCGGAATTTCCGTGGCGAGTTCGGTCATGCAGTTCGAGTATGGCGATGCCGTCATCAATTTGCTCGATACGCCGGGCCACGAGGACTTTTCGGAAGATACCTATCGTGTGCTGACGGCTGTCGATGCGGCGGTGATGGTGATCGACGGCGCCAACGGTGTCGAGGCACAGACGCTGAAGCTGCTCGAAGTCTGCCGCGCGCGCAAGACGCCGATCGTCACGTTTATCAACAAGCTCGATCGCGAAGTACGCGAGCCGCTCGATTTGCTCGATGAGATCGAGCAGCACCTTGGCGTCGCCGCTGTGCCGTTTACCTGGCCTATCGGCATGGGCAAGGATTTTCAGGGCGTCTACGATATTCAACGCGATCAGGTCCGTGTGTTTCGCGCTGGGCAGGATACGGCGGGCGGTGCGGTGGAGACGTTGCAGGCCGTCAGCGAGGAGCAGGGCGAAGCGCGGTTTGGATTCGCTTGGAAACGTGCGAAGGAAGAGATCGATCTGATTGGCGCGGCCACGCCGGCCTTCGACCGCGAGGCGTTTTTGGCGGGCGAGCAATCGCCGGTGCTGTTCGGTTCGGCGATCAACAATTTCGGCGTCAAAGAGATTCTCGATGCACTGGTCGATCTTGCACCGCCGCCTTCGATGCGCATGGCTGTGGAGCGGGCCGTGCAGCCGGACGAGCCGAAATTCACCGGCGTCGTCTTCAAGGTCCAGGCGAACATGGATCTCGCGCATCGTGACCGCGTGGCATTCATTCGCGTGTGTTCGGGACGGTTCGAGCGTGGCATGGCGTTGAAGGTGACGCGCTCGGGCAAGACGTTTCGCGCCAACAACGTCGTGACGTTTCTTTCTCAGCGGCGCGAGACCGTCAGCGAGGCTTATCCCGGCGACATCATCGGGATTCCTAACCATGGCACGCTGAGCCTCGGCGATACGTTGACCGAGGGGGAGCAACTGCAGTTTGTCGGGCTGCCGTTTTTTGCGCCCGAGATCTTTCAAACGATCGAAGTGGTCGATCCGATGCGGGCGAAGCAGCTTGGCGAAGCACTCAAGCAGCTTGGCGAGGAAGGCGCGATCCAGGTGTTTCGTCCGGCGCACGGCGGGGCGACGATTCTTGGCGCGGTGGGGCAACTGCAGTTCGAGGTGGTCTCACATCGCCTTTCGGCCGAGTACAAGGTCGATGTGCGGATTTTCCCGGCGCGGTATCGGATGTCGCGTTGGGTGACTTGCGACGATGCGGGCGAGTTGCGGCGATTTACCGATGCCTATGCTGCGCGCATGGCGCTCGACGCGTCGAATGCGCCGACTTATCTGGCCTCGCATATCTCCGAAATCGAAGTAGCGCAAAAGGCATGGCCGAAGATCGTCTTCAATGAATTACGCGAGCAATCGGGCGCGCCGTTTCGGAAGGCGATTTGATTTTTCGCTGTAGCGTTGCAGTGAGGCTGACCCAGAGCCGGGGCCTGGCGATCGTCCTTTTCGCATCTATCCAAGGGGCCTGTCGCTGATGTCGCGGCCCACCTGTCAATCGGGAATCTAATCCCGGGGCCGACATAATGCACGTCTTTCGCTTTTGAAAACATTATTTCGCACAAAAATCATTATCACATATCGAAAATAATGGAATATTAATAATCGACAAACATCGTGTCGCATTAATGTGGATTTTTCTTTCGATCTCAAGAAAACTGGAAATCATTTGATTGCCAGCTATTGTTGTACCTCAACCAAGTGACCGATCAATTCTGCCCGACTCTCGCGCGCGGATAGATGGGCTGGCTAGCAGGGCTGCCCGATATCACAGGTCATCTCTGCAATTCATGGCGTGATCGGACACGATCAATCCGCCGACGCTTGGGGGAAATCAAGGGGCTGGCTGCGAAGCCGTGCGCTTCCACAACCAGACTATCGAGTGCGTCGGTCGAAGGCCGCGCTCTTCCGACCGAATTCGCCTCAGAGTGCTCAGCTCGGCGCTGCGAGAGGCACTGGAGATCAGCTATGTTTGGAAAGAGAATTGGCAGCCCGGGCGCCAGCACGTCGATGGGGCCGTCAACCACGACACCGGTTGACGGCGACGCAGGAACCGAGGTTCCCGCGCTCGGAAATAGGCCCACCAATCGCGCCAGTTCACTGTCGGCGCCGCTCGAACCGCTTTCAAGGCGCCAAGCGGGCCGCGCGACTGGCAACTCGGCGAATGCGCGCCGGGGGGCGCCGCTGCAACCGGGGCCCTCATTGGCAAACTACATCACGCACATCGAGAATGCCAAGAAAACCGTGGATAGGGCGCGCAAATACGGCAAGACCTGGCAGTTGCTCGCGAGCGGACAGCGAGGTGCGTGTGACATCGAGCAAGGCCTGACCGTGGCAAAGCAGGGGCTCGAGTCCGCCCAGGGTGGCTTGGCCGCACTGGAAGAGGCGAAACGAATGGGGCAGGAGCCCCCAGGAGGGTATGAGGACACAAAGGCCGAGCTGATTGGCTACGTGTTGCAGGCAGCCGAGCTCGGCATCGTGACGCTGCACAAACAGCTCGAAGAGTGGAATCGGGCCGGCATGGTGTTCGAAACGCCCGATCTGCCTATCGAATCGGGGGAGGGAGGACGGCCACGGAGCGTCGAGGCTGTCGTCATCGGGCGAGCGCTCGCCGAAATAGCGGATAAGCGCGGCAAGCTTGAGACCTACGAAAAGATCGTTGTGGACTTTCCCGCCTGGCTCAAGGCGGGTGGAAACCACGCGTTCCTGCAAGCGCACGCGACAAAGATGAAGCTGTCCAGGCAGGTCGCTCAATCCACCATGCGCGGTATGAATGCCCGCACGGTCGAACTTCAGATTGAGCGGGTGAAGGCGTCCGGCCTGTGCTTGGGAAGCGTCATGGAGCGAATGAGCGAGGATTCGCTCGAGAAGATCGCCGACGCGCCTGAGCTGCGCGACGCCTGGGATGTCATCGACCAGGCAGATGATCGCAGCGCCGCGCAGTTGGCCGAGGCCAAGGAGGTGGCCATCCGCTATCTTGGCGGAATCGATGCTTTTAGCGAACAACTGTGCTTTGAAGCGGCGGATAGAATCGACACGAACGACCAGTCGGACCTCTGGCAACATGCTCTCGACATGGCGGGCGCATTCAAGACCTATGCATCGTATCTGCGCGGCTTGTGTGATGAGCTCCGGGTCGGCAGCGGGACGGTTGTCGCGGATGCTACGCGTCGTACCGTGCAGGCAGCGCCATCGTTGCGGTCGCCAAACGCGTCTTCACGCAAGCCGGAACAGGACACGGCTAGCTCGCAGACAATCTTGCCCCCACAAGGGGCGGCGCCAGCAAGCCAGACAGACGTGCCCGACTATATTGGGGCGGTGCCTGAGTCGTCCAGCCGAGCACAGGCGGTGGCAAAAAGGCCCAAGACAAAGTATCGAGAGTTGGCCGAGCGCGTGGGCGGCGACGTTGTATCGATCGGACGCGAACTGGGCAAGGACACTCGCGCTGTCGAGCAGATGTCGGGCTCCATGTTCGATCCGATGGATGCAGCTCAGTTTCTGCGGACGTCGGCTCAGAGTTGGCTTGGCGACATTGGCAATCTGCGCAAAGCCGTTGGCAAGGCGCGGCGAGAATCGCCCAGAGACGAACGGCGGATTGAACAGTTGACGGATCGCCTGGAAGCGTTGACGCTGATGGACAGGAACATTGCCACTGCGGAAGCCGATGCACTCAAGCGTCTCGTCTACCCCAAGGCCAAGCACCTGCGGCAATTGCTGAAACTGAAGGCCATCGAGAACGTCGATCGACCCATCCGGCTGGATGCTGCTGGCGACGTGGGCGACAAGGGGACGCTCTTCGAGATGAAGATCCGGCTTCAACGGCTTTCGGATGGCGAGCGGGCAAGACCGCTGTTCCTGCACCTGCATACCTCCACACTGGTGACCTGCGAAGAGGCGCGCACGCTGCCGTTCAGCATGTTGACGAGCGCCCACGTGAAAACGGATGCGCAAAAGAATCAGGGAAGGAAATGGGAGGAATTGATGGGCGCCTTGGGTGCCGTCCATCGCGGCAAGATCGACGACCCTGTACTGCTCGATCAGTTGCGACGATTTCGCCCCACGACATAGCCCCTCGTCGCCTCCTGCTACCGTACGAAATTCGTCAAAAGCCATCCCCTTTCGCTGTCACAGCGTCCCCGTTTCTCGCGCTAGCGCGGATACCACGCGGCACCCAACGCCTGCTCCTGCATCGACGACCTTCGAGCCGAACCAGTCAGTGTTTCGCTAACGACTGGTTCGATTGCTGATATGCGATTTGCATGGAATGTGAATTTTCGATTGAGGGTTTTTGATTATTAGCTGGCATGATGAGTAATATTCAGATTGGGTGAGAATTTTAAAAAGTGAATTTGGTTCTCTATAAAGTTCTTGATATTCATTTCATTCGTGTGGCAATATTCGATCCGCCGCACGATTCCTTCTGATTGCCTGCTGATCCTTGCCTATCATAGCGCGCTCGCGATTTGCGAGAGCCATGGATTGTGCGCGTAGAAACGAAATTTTCGTTTAATCCATTTATTCTGAATTCCGTCTTTCAGCTCGGCGAGCCCGGTGGGAATCGGCGCGCGAGCGTCATTTTCCAATCCCGATCAAGAGCCTTCATGAAACTACTAGGCAATATATTCAGTAGTTGTTTTGCCGCTGGAATGCCGAAAGAGATAAAGGAGCCAAAAGGAAAAAACGTTTCCGCGCGTGGCGGAGCCGAAGGTAATCAAAGGTCGCCTGCTGGCAGTTCTGCGGAGCACCTGCATGCGCGCCGGCGTCACGCCGTGCCGGATGCGTCGCGGGCAACGGGCGGTGCGCCAGCGGCGAACAGAGGTTCATCGGCACCCCGCAGCGCCCTCAAGCGGCTGATCAAAGCGATGCGCCCTCATCACGCGGACAATCGGGAACGAACGGCGGTGCATTCTGGTGGCGCTTCTTTCGATCTGGAGCTCAAGCGCGGAAGGATTCGCGTGCGGCCGCTTCAGCGCGCATTTTCGTCAGCGCAGGCACGCCAACTCGAGAAACTGCTGAACGACGAAAACAACCCTGCAGTGAGCTTGACGCCGAGCGAGTCCGCAGGCGGATACACGATCGCGTACAAGAAAGCCGGCACGCAGCGCTGGGTCGGCACGGCCGGCAATGGCATGCCGGTCATCATGCTAACGCCGCATTGCGCGGCGGATAAAGTGGCGGCTCCCCCACCCGTGGGTGCGATCGCCGGGCTCAGCGGTTCCCCGGATGGGGCCATCTGGCGTGTCCATCACGGGCAGCTCTATCGGTGGGACAACGGGCGTGCCGAGTGGAGGCGAGAAGAGACGATCGGCGGTGGTCGTATTCCCGTCGAGTTGCTCGGGCGGCAGCTCGATGGTCAAACGTGGGCGCGATGCGGCTCGACGCTGCTGAAACTCGATTCGAACGGGATCGAAGGGCATCAAATGCGCGCCGCCACGAGTTATACGGCCGTCCGGATCGGCCCGGCGGGCGAGCAGTTCGCGCTGGATGCGAACGGGCGTCTATGCCGGCCCGACTCGCCGGAAACTGCGCCGCGAACGATCTCGCTGCAGCTGTCCGATGGCAGGCCGGCATTCGAGCCGATTGCGCTCGGGGACAAGAACAAGCCGGTGATGCGTGCCGGCGCCGTCGACTTCGCGCTGGCGCCGGACGGCCGGACGCTCTTTATACGTGACCGCGCAGGCCATCTCTATCAGGCCGATCTTCACGATACCGGGGCGTCATTGGGAGACATCGTCGCGCGCCGCCTTCCGAATCCGATGCGTCGATCTGGTCTGCGCGAGGCTTGGCACACGGATGCGCTTGCAATGGCGCCGGGCGAAAGGGGTGCTACCGCACTCCATGCCGTCTTCTCCAGCAAAAACGGTCAACGCGTGACGGCAATATGGGATGGAACGGGCTGGAAACCCCAATTTCATATCGAGCAACCGCTTCTGCTTCTCAGTGACCGTGGGTTGCAGGAACCCGGCATGCGCAAGGTCATCGACCAAGGGAACAGCGCATCGCTCGGCATTTCGGACGCGGGTCATGCCTATGTGAAGGAAGGACAGCGTGGATGGCAGGCTTTGTTGCAGCCGAACGGGCAGCCTGTGCCGAACCTTGTCGACCTGAAGCTCGGCCCCGCGGGATTGGTCGACGCGAAGCCGGTATATGCGCGGCAGCAGGACCGGCACGGCCCGTCACGCATTCTCGCGTTGGAGATGGGGGGGCGTCTCGCGCGCCTGCCGGCCCGCAACGGCGGCGACACCGCTGTGCTGCCTGCACAGCAGCACATCACTGCCGCGAGGGTGCTGGCGCAGACGGAAACGCCGATGCGCGATTTCGCGGTGGACGGCAAGGGCGTGTCCTACTACTTATCGGGCGATCGGAGTGTGGTGCGCACTGCGGCGGACGGCAAGGCGGAGCGGTTGCCCGCCCCGCCCGGGCTCGCGCGCATCGAGCAGATCGCCGTGTCCGGCGATGGCAATCAATTGTTTGCGCTCGCGCGCGGCGCGCTCGAGCATGGCGATCCGCCGCGGATGCCTACGCTATTGCGTTACGACGCCGCGGGTGCAGCGTGGATCCCATGCCACGTCAACATGTCGTGGGACGCTCCGCTGCACCTGTCGACGTCGAATCTGGGCACTTTGCAATTGACCGTCGAGAAACCCGATGGCACGCGCCAGACTCATCGAGTGCTTCCGCCGCTGGGTGCGCAGAAGGGATACGAGTTGCAGGCCATCGCGCCTGACGAGGTGTCCGTCGCCCAAACCCTGACCGATACCGTCGCCAAGCGCGTGCGCGTACCCGGTACCGGCGCGTTCGCGACCGTTACGCAGACGCGACAAGGGGTGACAACGTGGGGCAAGGGAGGCTTCAAGGCGGCGGCCGGTCATGCCGAACGTTTGCTGACGATGCCCAAAGGCGCTCTGACGCGCTTGCATGAGCAACGCGATGGCCGCGGCGATATGGTCGGCGAGTACCAGGCAATGCGCGCCCTTCACGTCGAACTCGAGCGGATGCTTTCGGCGAGCCACTTCCCATTGCCGGCAGCCTCCGCGGCCGATATGTTGGTCGCGCCAGCGGTAGGGGGTGACGTGGCGCAAACGTGCGCATCGGTGCGCGAGGCGGCCATGGCGGGCATGCTCGCCGGGCTGCGACGCGTCGGCATGCGTGCCGGCGTGCTCGGTCCCGATCTCCGCTTGAGCGCGAAAGCGGAGAAACTGAAACAAGCAGTTCAAGCGCGGAAGTCCGACGGGCGCGATATGTTGCCCCGGATGATCGATTGGCTTGCGGAACTGGAGGCGCGAGCCCAGGCGAACGCAATCCGCCCGAGGGCCGGGGGCAGCGGCGCGTCGGCGCCCGTTTTTGCGCGGGGCGAGCTTGCCCAGATGCAGCAGGTGCTGGGCCTCATGCACCAGCTTCGCGAACATGGTGTGACGTTTCCCGCCCCCGATCCGACGTTGCAGCGCGACGCGAGCAATGACTCCGCGATATTGTGCGGGGCGATCTCTCGTCACTTGCTCACGTTCGAAAAAGCCACGCGACTCGTTACGGTGCCTTGGCAGGTTATCGACCGGGCCAATGCGGTGGCAACGCATGCCGATCCGGCCGCTGCGGCCAACGCGTTGAAGGATCGAGTGGCGCGGGACAAGGTGCTGCGGCTCGCGCGCTTCGGCTTCGGCGGATGGCAGGAAGCGGAGGCATATTGGGAGGTCATCGCGGCTTTCCGGCAAGAAACCGCGAAGCCCCGTTCGCCATTGAGCTACAAGCTGAGGGCAAGTCTCGGCGTTCGGAATGCGAGGCAGCCGGCCGACCTCGCGGTCAGGCTCGCGGAAGCGATGAAAAACCTTAGCAACCGGTCGACGATGTTCGGGATCGAATCGCGTGGTGCATCCGTCGGGGTAACCGGAGCCGGGGCACTGTCCGAGCACGCCGGGGCGTATGGCTACATAACGCTCGGCATCGATCGAGCCACGATGGTCGGCGTCGAGCGCACAGCCGACCTGCTCGACGAAGGGCCACTCGTGGCGTTCTTCGTGCGTCAGTCGACGAAGAGCTTGACCGCCGGCGGGGGGGGCGGTCTCGATTTCGCGGCGATAAGAAAATTGCTCGGCCTGCGCGTGCAGGCGAGCGGGCAGGTGACGACGAGCATCATGCACGGAAAGGGCGCGGCTATGCTTGTGGCGCCGGAGCACATCGACGAATTTTGTCGACGGCTGTGCGACCCGAAGGCCGATCCGGCGGCGATCCTCGAAATGGGTCTCAACGAGGGCGCGATCGGTCTCGACATGCGCGAGAAGCAGGTCACGTTCACCGCGAGTGCGGGCGGACTGGCGGGATACGCGGACCAGATCCCGGCATTCGGGCCGCACGCAGGCAATGCATCCCATGCTTTTCAACAGACTGGTCTTCAAAGGGGGTTCGCTGGTGCGAGCGTGAGTTGGACCGCTCGCGACTTCATGTTGAAGCTGGAGCATGCGTGGGAGCCGATCTCCGGCCTCGAGTACCAGGGCGGAAAAGGCTTTGCGGCCAATGCGTTTGCGTCGCTCGTCGAACAAGGCGGCTTCCTTCCGCATGTGAGCGACGCGTTCGCGCTGGCTTTGCGTTCGGTCAATGTGACGCTGCTCGGTGCCAGCGTGGAGTGGTCGGGCGTCGAGAGCTTCAAGCGGACGCTTGACTGGAAGACGGCAGAGCCGGTGCAGCCGCATGAATGGCGCGAGTTGGCGGAACTCGCGAAGGTGGTGTTTCCCTCGCAAGCGATAGGCCACTTTCACGGGCCGCATTTGAAACAGAGCATCATCGCTGCGCTCACGGAAGCCAGAACCACGTGGGGCGCGCGCAGCGAGCATGAGCGCGCGACGTTCGTGAACCGCGCAGAGCAATTGTTGCTGCAGGACCAGTTGGCCGCCGAAGGCTGCGCGATGCTGATGCCGGGTGCGAAGATCGAATTCAACATTCCCGACATCGGTGCCCTGGAAAAAGGGGCGCGCAACAGTCGGGCACATCGTTCGTTAGGACCGTTGATGGAGTCGTCGCTGCGTGCGCGCGCGGCAATTCCCGGGCTCGCCAATGCAATGCGGGCAATGGCGTCGCTCGAGGGGACGAACGATGCACGGTTCGTATTCCAGATGGATCCCGCGTTCATCAATACCGTTAACCGGCTGATGCTCGAAGGCCGCCTGGCGTGGGAGGAGTTGAACGTCTTGGCGCGAACGATGCCGGCGCCTTACCGCCTGACCGAGGTCTGCGCCAAGAACAGCGACAAGAATCGCAGTGCGGCGTCCGTGAATCCGTTGCCGGTTGTGGCCTTCAACGACAGTGCCGAGGTGTCGCGCGAGCTTTTCGCTGCCGAGGCGCACTTGCGCTATGGGCTCGATGGCCGCTTTGTCGGCTGCGACTTGTTGCCGAGCGCGCAACGCGCGGCGCGAAACCAGCCGCTCCTGAAACCCTTTGCAAGCGACGGAATACATCCGGTGCTCGCGGCAAGTCGCGTGGTCTCGCCGCCTGTGCGGGACGTTCCCACGCTCGAGCGGTCGCGGTCTGCCTCACCGCTGCAAGGCGCGCCGGCGAAGCCGTTCTCTTCCCGGACGGTCTAGTGCGCGCATCGATGTTTGCATCATTCGAGACAGTTTGTCCTTATACGGAGATAAGATGAAGAAAAAGAGTGCGTATCGACTGAACGTAGCGAATTCATTTCGCCTGCGCCGGCTGGCGGTTGTCGCGACAGCGACAATAACGGCGGCGGGATGGGCGCAGGCAGACGGCACCGTGGCATCCGCACCCTTGCCCACGCCGCATTCGCAGCAGGCATACGCGCCGGAGAGTGCGTTCACGATGCGTTGGACCCGCGCCGACATCCGACAGATCAAGGCACAATCGAGGGTTGCAACCGCTGTGACGAAGAACTCGTTGCCTGCCGCGCTGACGATGCCCGACATTGCCCAGGACTTCCCGATGATGAATCCGGACGTCTGGGTGTGGGATACCTGGCCGTTGGGCGATATGCATGCCAATCAGCTTAGTTTCAAAGGATGGGAGGTGATTTTTTCGCTCACGGCGGATCCCCATGCGGGCTACACGTTCGATGATCGTCACGTCCATGCGCGCATCGGCTTTTTCTATCGGCGCGCAGGCATTCCAGCATCGCAGCGGCCTCGGAACGGCGGCTGGATCTGGGGCGGCCATCTGTTTCCGGATGGCTCGAGCGCCAAGCTGTTCGGTACGCTGCCGATGACGAACAACTCGGAGTGGTCCGGATCGGCGCGGCTTCAGGGAGACGACGAAGTGAGCCTGTTCTACACGGCGGTCGCGTTCAATCGGTCTGCGCCGGGCGGCCCCGACATTACCGCGCCCGTTGCGCTGATCGCACGCGCGAAAGGGGAGATTCACGCTGACGACAAGCATGTCTGGTTCACGGGTTTCGATAAGCATGAAGAACTGCTTCGTCCCGACGGCGTGATGTATCAGACAGGCGAACAGAACATTGCGTATTCATTCCGCGATCCATTCGTGTTCACCGATCCCGCTCATCCCGGAAAGACCTATATGGTGTTCGAGGGGAATACGGGCGGCCCGCGCGGCGCGCGAACGTGTACCGACGCCGACATGGGCTATGCCCCCAACGATCCGTATCGCGAAAACGTGTCCGCAGTGATGGACTCCGGGGCGGCGAAGCACAAGGCGAATGTGGGGCTCGCGGAGGCGACCGACGGGACGTTGTCGCACTGGCGCTTTCTGCCACCGATCCTCTCCGCCAACTGCGTCGACGACCAAACGGAGCGGCCGCAGATCTACAGGAAGCACGGCAAATACTATCTGTTCACGATCAGTCACCGCTCGACCATGGCGCCGGGAGTGGATGGGCCCGACGGCTTGTATGGTTTTGTCGGCGATGGGATCCGCAGCGACTTTCTGCCGTTGAATGGTGGCAGCGGTCTCGTCGTCGGTAATCCGACCGATTTCGATGCCCCCATTGGCGCGCCCTACTCACTCGATCCGAATCAGAATCCGCGCGCGTTCGAATCGTATTCTCACTACGTCATGCCGCGCGGGTTGGTGGAGTCGTTCATCGATGCGGTCGGTTCGCGCCGGGGCGGCACGCTGGCGCCGACGATCAAGATTCATATCGGAAAGACGTCGACGCGTGTGGAGCGGGCGCCGTGGCTCGGGTATGCCGACATTCCCGCGAACAGGCCGGCGGGCGCGCACGATCGAGATGCCGGCGTGCAGGACGACGATGCGTCCGAGCAATGATGGCGACGGTTGCCGTTGCGCGGCGAGAGGCCATTGACATCGACTAAATCCGACGCTGGCGCTGCTGGTCAATCGTCGTCGTCATGGTGATGATGACGCCAGCCGCGGTGCCAGCCGTTGTCGTGCCACTCACGGCGATAGCCGTCGCCGTAATACGGGCCATAGTAGACAGGCGCGGGCTGTTCGTAGACAACCGGGGGCGGCGGAGCGTAATAGACCGGTGGTGGCGCTTCGTACACCGGCCCCGGTACGCCCAAAAATACGCCAATATCGGCGCCCGCGAAGGCACTGGCCGACGCGCACACGCCAGCAACCCCGAGTGCAGCAGACAGCAGAATTCGTTTCATTTCCCTTTCACTCCCCCGCAGCCGGTCCGGCTTACAGGCGCACAGTTCACCTGCTTACATGTTACGTATCGCGGATACTTCGGGTGATACTGGGCTGTCGCTTCTGTAACCGGCAGTAACGGATGGCGGCGTCTCGACTTTGCTATCCGTTAAACTCTGAACATCGCAAAAAGGGAGAGCGAATTCGATGACGCTGCTTATCTATCTGGTTGGATGGCTGATCTTCATCGGCGGCGTTTCATGGGCGCTGATCACCCTGCACGTTTCGCAACATACGGTCATCATCGTGGCGGTGATCATGCTGGGTGTCGGGGTGATTACGGCGGCGACTCGTACGAGGAATCGAGATCGATCGTAGAGGGTGGCCAAGCACTCATCAGCTCATTCAAAAGGGACTATCGACGGTGTTGCAGCGCATTCGCATCGGGGTCGTTGTGTTGATCGTCAGCATGATGATGACGGCAACGGCTGGCGAGACTCAGCCCGCTGTGCAAGCGGAGATTACTTCCTTGCTAAGCCGCCTCGAAACGTCGGATTGCAAGTTCAATCGCAATGGCAGTTGGTATTCCGGAGCGAAAGCGAAGGCGCATATGCTTACCAAGCTGCGCTACATTGAAGCCCGCACGACGCTGACCAGCGCGGAACAGTTCATCGAGCTTGCCGCAACGAAAAGCAGCATCAGTGGTAAGCCGTATTTGGTTCAGTGCGGGGCTACACCGGCACAGACGAGTGCGGCATGGCTGACGACGCAATTGAAATCGCTACGCGCGGCACATGGTAGCGGTGCAAGTGCTTCGGAGTCGCCAGCACCTGGGCCTCGATAGGTCTACGACGGGTTAGCTATTTCGTAGCTTCGCCGAGCCATTCAGAGTTCGAGCGCCGCAATTCCGGCGCGTGCGATTTCGGCGTCTTCTTCCGACTTGACACCCGACACACTGACCGAACCCACCACCTCGCCTGCCACGATAATCGGCACACCGCCTTCGAGGAAGCCTGTCATCGGCGCGCTCAGGAAGGCGATGCGGCCTTGCTTGACCAGGTCCTCATAGAACTTGCTTTCGCGACGCCCCAGCGCTGCCGTGCGACCCTTCGCGAGCGCCATCTCGATCGAGCTGAGTGTGGCGCCGTCGAGACGGTTCAGGTGCAGCAGATGGCCACCGTCGTCGAAGATCGCGATAGTGACCGGCCAGTTGCGCGATACTGCATGCCGTTCGGCGGCCGCGGCGATTTTCTTTGCGTCATCGTTGGTAAGTATGGTTTTGGTTTTCATCGCTTTTCTGATGTTGTCGGAGAGTTGAGGCGCTCGAGTGCGCACTGTTACACGGCGGCTGTTGCTTCCTCGGCGGCGTGGGCGGCCTTGACTGAAGCGCGTGCGCCGATGCGGTCCATGAAGCGTGCGAGCGCCGGCCAGCGCTTGATGTCGATCGAAAAATGCGGCAGCCATGACAGCACCGTATAAAGGTACGCGTCGGCCACGCCGAATTCGCCGAGCAAGTATTCCTTGCGCGAAAGCGTGTCTTCCAGGTTGTTCAAGCGCTTGAAGAACTTCTCCTTGATGATGTCCTTCACGTTCTCCGGAATATCGCTGCTGAACAGCGGGCTGCAGCCTGCATGGATTTCCGATGTGACGAAGTTCAGCGTTTCTTGCAGCCGCACGCGCTCCCAGGTACCGTTCGGCGGCGCGAGCTTTGCTTCGGGCTTCAGGTCGGCCAGGTACTGGAGAATCGCCGGACCTTCGGTCAGCACCTCGCCGTTATCGAGCACGAGCGCGGCGACATAGCCCTTGGGGTTGACTTCGAGGAAGCTGCGGCCCTCGGAGGTTTGCTTGGTCTTATTGTTGACGCGGACCAGTTCGAATGGCAGTTCGAGTTCGCGCAGGACGATGTGCGGCGACAGCGAGCACGCATTCGGAGCGAAGTAGAGTTTCATGGGCTTGGATCCTGAGATGACGTTGAGACAAGACGGCCACGGTGGCGCGAATCAGGCATCGTGCCGGGACCGGTGCGAGTGAGACGATCCTAGGGCTCGCCGAAGCCACACGTAAAGTTAACATTTGACCGAGGCAGCATTAGCGGGCGTTATGACCTCGGCGACGTGCTCGTCTTCGACAGCACATGCACCACGGATTGGCCTCGTCCCGGTGCGAGGGGTGCCAGGCGACGCTCTTTTCGCGGCGCGTGATGGTGCGCGGCGAGCCGCACTGCGTTACGCGTACGCCGCAATTGATCGAAGAGCGCATGAACGGCCGGCGAAAGCCGTCCGCGCTCGGAGCACAGTAGCCCGAACACGCGATACATCGGTGTGGCGAGGTTCAGTACGCGCAGGCCCTGACGCGCAACCGGCAGCATCGATTCCGGCACGAGCGAAAGGCCCATGCCCTCCCGGATCAGTTCGAACGCGGTCGACCAATCGCGCACCGAGATGCGCAGATTGGCGAGCGCATACCCCGCTTCCTCGAGCACCCGTCGACTGTTAAGGCGGCAGCCGCCGGTGGCGAGTACGTACGGCTCGCGCGATAGTTCGTCGAGGGAGACGCCGATGCTGCTCGAGCGCCGAGCGAGCGGATGGCCGATCGGTGCGACCACTACCCACGCATCGCGCCCGAGCTCGATCGCATCGCATTCGGCTCCCGGGTTGACGACCACACCCACATCCACCGTGCCGTCGGCAAGCCAGGCCTCGATTTCTTCGTCTGTACCGTCGAGCGTGACGACGTTGATGCCCGGATACTGCCGCCCGAACGATTGCAGGAAGGTGGGCAGCAAGCTCGTAAAGACCGACGGGAACGTCGCCAGCTTGATGCGCCCCGCATGCAGGCCGCGCGAGGCATCCACCAGTGTCTTGATCGATTCCCATTCGACCAGCATGCGCCGCGCCTGTGCGATCACCTGTTCGCCGATCGCGGTCATCGTTGTGCGGCGCCGGTCTCGCAGCAGTACCTTGACGCCGAGCATATCCTCCAGTTGGCTGATGGCCTGGCTCGCGCCCGATTGCGTAATGCCGAGCTGCGCGGCGGCCTTCGAGACGCAACCTGCATCCGCCACAGCCACCAACAAACGCCAATGCATCAAGTTCATCATCAGAGCAGTAGTCCAGCTTATGGTTGAAAGTTGAAGAATTAATTTCCCGCGCGACGGGCGCGGCAGGTAAGGTCGCGATTCGTTCATCGAGCCAGCCAACATGAGATCCGGCCTTTCTCGCGCCCCGTCCTGTCTTTCCGACTGCGCCTCGCCCGCGGCAGCGCGCGCCGCGCTCGCCGCCGTTGCGCTCGGTTCGCTGATGGCGGCGCTCGATGCGACGGCGCTCAACGTCGCGCTGCCCAGCATGGGGCACGCGTTCGCGACCGGCATCGACCTGCTCCAGTGGATCGCAGGCGCCTATACGCTGGTGTTCGCGAGCCTGCTGCTCGCAGCCGGCTCGGCCAGCGATCGGCTCGGCGCGCGCAGCACTTTCCTGGCCGGTCTCATCATCTTCATGGGCGCGTCGATTACCTGCGGCGGCGCGCCCGGCATCGAGGCGCTGATTGCCGCGCGCGCGGCGCAAGGGCTGGGCGCGGCGACGATGTTGCCGAGTTCGATGGCGCTGCTCGCCGCCGCTTATCCGAGTCCGTCCAGTCGCTCGCGTGCGATTGCGCTGTGGGGTGGCATTTCGGCGTTCGGTCTGGTCGCAGGTCCGGTAATCGGCGGGCTGCTCTGCGAGCTGATCGGCTGGCGTGCGATCTTCTATCTGAACGTGCCGTTCTGCCTGATCGCGATCGGCGCTGCGTTGCGTTGCGGCGACGAGCGTGCCGAGCACGTGCGCGCCTTCGACCCGTGCGGCGTCGCGCTCTCGGCAGTGGCGCTCGGCGCAATCACGTTTGCGCTTATCGAGGCGCCCGTGCTCGGCTGGCGCGCTCCCGTGATCTTGGCCACATTGGCTGCGGGCATGGCAGCAGCATGCGCGCTCGTTGCCTTCGAGCGCCGCGTCGCCGAGCCGATGCTGCCGCCGCAATTGTTCGCAACGCCGGCTTTCACGGTTTCGGTCGCCATCGCGTTCATGCAGACGTTCGCCTATTTCGGCACGCTGTTCGTGCTGCCCTTTGCCTTGCAGGTGCAAGGTGGTGAGCCGCTCGCGGCGGGCCTTCGGCTTGCACCGATGACCATCACCACCGGCCTGGCTGCGACCTTCTCGGGACGCCTCGCGCAGGCGTTCGGCGCGAGACGGGTGATGGCTCTGGGCATGCTTGCCGGCGCCGTCGGCGCGCTTGTCTCGTGCTTGTTCGGCGTCTCGCAAAAGCCCTTTGTTCTGGCTGCACCGCTGCTGGGCATGGGCGGCGCGACGCTGCCGCTGATCGTCGCCTCCGCACTTGCCGAGCTGCCGTCGCAGCGCACCGGCATTGCCTCGGGCGTGCTCAACGCGGCACGGCAAAGCGGGGGCGTACTCGGCATCGCGTGCCTCGGTGCCCTGATGAACAACGATCGCGTCGATGCGCGGCTTGCGCTGATGGTCATTGCGGCCGCGTTCTGCGGCGCGGCCGCATTGAGCTTCGTGCGCCGCTCTCACCCCGCGTGCGCGACCCTCCCCGCCGACGCCTGACGGGCCACTCGACGAAGGTGGCAGGGCCGTGTGCGGCGATTGCCTCATCACGATCCCCAGCGCCGCACGATGCCGCTATCGAGCCCGAGCAGGTCGAGCATGCGGCCAACGCTGTGGTCGACGATATCGTCGATCGACCCCGGCTTCGCGTAGAACGCCGGAACCGGCGGCATGACGATTGCACCCATTTCGGTCACCTGCGTCATCGAACGCAGATGACCAAGATGAAGAGGCGTCTCGCGCACCATCAGCACGAGCGGGCGCCGCTCCTTGAGGGTGACGTCGGCGGCGCGCGACAACAGGCCGTCGGTCACGCCTGTGGCGATTTCGGACAGACTTTTGATCGAGCACGGTGCGACCACCATTCCCATCGTGCGAAACGAACCGCTCGAGATGGCCGCGCCGATATCGGCCGAGGCGTAGTGAATATTGGCCAGTTCCTTCACCTGCTCGGCTTTCCACGGTAGTTCGTGGGTCAGCGTCACGTGTGCGGCGCGTGTCATGACGAGGTGGGTCTCGATCTCGAGGCGCCGCAGGCATTCGAGCGTGCGGATCCCATATATGATGCCGCTCGCGCCGGTGATGCCGACGACTACGCGCCGCACCTGCGTAGGCGCGCTCATGCTTCATCCTCGCAATCCATCGCGTCGAAATGCTCGATACGGGCAGGCTCGCCTGACAGCCCGAGTTCACCCCAGCGTTCGACAACCTGCCGATAGACCGATTCGCGCAACAGCGTGCGGCGCGGGAAGCTCTTGATGTAACGGTAATCCTTGCAGGCGTTGATGAGCGCCTTGGAGCCGTAGAGTCGCTTCTCCGGCGGATTTTGCGAGGGATCGAGCGGCGATCCGCGCGTGTTGCGCAGGATGTCGATATCGTCGACCGGATTGGTGCGCGTACCCATCGCCCACAGCACTTGATTCATGTCGGTCGGGTCCACATCCTCATCGACTGCGATGATCCATTTCGTGACATAGGCCCCGCCGGGTACCTGAGCCGCGAGCGAGAGCGCCTGCGCGGCGTGGCCGGCGTAACGCTGTTCGAGACTGATGACGACCAGCGCGAACGCCCCGGCCGCAGCCGGGTGCGCATAAACGCCCTGGATTCCCTGAATGCCGAGCTTGTCGAGATCGGCCCATATCTTTGCGGAGCGGACCGTCGAGAAGAACGCGCTCTGTTCGTTCGACGGATAGTCGGCCATCAGCGCATTCGTCAAGATCGGCCGATGCCGGAAATGCAGCGCCGTCACTTCGATCAGCGGGCATTCGATGTCTTTGTAGCCGTAGTAGCCTGTGAATTCGCCGAATGGTCCTTCTTCTTTGATCGCGCCGGGATGGATCAGCCCCTCCATGACAATCTCGGCCGCGGCCGGCACCAGCAGATCGGATTGCATTGCGCGGACCACTTCGATGGGGCGGCCCTTGATGCCGCCGGCGAAGCCATATTCCGATACGCCGGGCGGCAGCGATTGCGAGCCCGCCACCATCAGCAGCGGATCGACGCCCCAGGCGGCTGCCACGGGCAGAGCCTCGCCGCGTGCCCATGCCTGGCGGATATGGCGCAGTGCGTCTTTGCCCGGCGCCAGCGAAAGGCCGACCTGACGCGGGCCTTGGATCATCATCCGGTAGGTGCCGATGTTCAGGTAGCCGGATTCGAGGTCGCGCGTGATAACTGCGTCGGCCGTGCCGGCGTAGAGGCCGCCGTCGCGCGGCCAATGCTGCGGAATTGGCAGCTTCGTGAGATCGATGTCTTCATCGTAGAGGCTGTTCTCGTAGAGCGCCGCCGTGGCGGTCGTCACTTCGCGCGGATCGATTGTGACGCGCAGCTTGTCCTTGGTGCGACGGATGAGTTCCAGCGTGGGCGTGCCCGGATCTTCCTCGAGCGTGATCGCGGTGCGCGCAACGCTAGGCCCGAACAGGTTCCATAGGTGACGAAAGCCATGGGCGTTCGAGCTCGTGTCGAAGAGCACGGCCGGCGACGTTTCGGTCTTTGCGAGCAAATAGGTGATCGCGCTCATTTCCTCGCGCGCGTCGACGGCGGCGTCGATTCGTTGCAGTTCGCCGATGCGCTCGACGCGGGCCAGCCAGTCGCGCAGATCGACGACCGGTCCGGTGATGTCAGTCATGCAGGTTCTCTATTCATTGTGATGGTTGGAGCGAGGGGACGAAGCCCTCGCATCGTCCCCTCGTGCCCGGCAAGGCGAATCGCTCTTACTTTCCGTCAATCGAGTATTTGCCCGGCCCGAGCGCGCACAGGAACAGGAAGCCGGCCGCGATGCTGATGTTCTTGAAGAAGTGCACGAAGGCGGTGTGGTGCTCGGCTGGATTCGCCGCATTCCAGAACGCGTGACCGATGAGGGCGGTGCCAACCGTGTAGACGGCGAACAGTGCGGCGAGCGGGCGAGTCCAGAACCCCAACAGCAGCACCAGGCCGCCAAAAAATTCCATGATCGTCGCGACGATGGCCGTGAATTCCGGCACTGGGGCATGGACCGAGCGCAGGAAGGCGAGCACCGTGGCGTGCTCGGTCAGGTACGTCCAGCCGAAATAAAGAAAAAGCGTGAGGATCATGATGCGCGCGACCAGGATCACGACGTCGCGCTGATTTTCGAGGAAATGGTAGCGAAGGTTTGTCATTGCGTGTTTCTCATGATCGGTAGAGAGTCGATCCGGCGGTCGGCCGGATCGTCGCTTGTCAGCTCGCTTCCAGCGTGGCGAAGGTGTCTCGATTGACTGCGTTATCGATTTGCGGCTCGCCGTCGAACACGCTCAGCGCATTGGCCACCGCGAGCTGCGCCATGCGTTCGACTGCCTCGTTCGTGACGCCCGCCAGGTGCGGAGAGCAAATCACGTTCGACATCTCCAGCAATGGATTGTCTGCCGCGGGGGGCTCGGGAAGGAACACGTCGACGGCCGCACCGGCGAGATATCCACTCGACAGCTTTTCGGCCAATGCCCTTTCGTCGACGATGCCACCGCGCGCTGTGTTGATGAGAAACGCGCCATGTCGGAAGCGCGCCAGGCGCTCCGCGTTGACGAGCCCGATCGTCTCCACCGTTTTCGGGCAGTGCAGCGTGACGAACTCGGCGCAAGGCAATGCCGCATCGAGATCGGCGACCGGGCTGACGCCGGCCGTGCGCAACGCTTCGTCGGCAACATAGGGGTCGTAGACATGCACGCGCATTCCGAAGGCCAGACATAGCCGCGCGACGCGTGAGCCGATCCGGCCAAACCCGACGATCAACACCTCGCGGCCGCGCAGCTCGCGCGGCAAATAGCGGTAGCGCTCATGCCAGCGGTTCATTCGGACGAGCGCGTCGAGTTCGTGCACACGCTTGACGAGCGCGAGCATCGAGGACAGCGTGTGCTCGGCGACTGTATCGCAGTTCGCCTCGCCGCAGATCATGACCGGGATGCCGGCCGCGCTCATCGCCTGAATATCCACCGCGTCGTAGCCGACGCCGATGCGCGACACTACCTGCAGGCTATTGGCGGCGGCGAGTTCGGCGCGACCGAACGCCGTAAGACCGAGGATCACTCCATGCACGGCCGGCTGTGCTGCCAGCAAGGCTCGAAACTCCTGCTGATCGATCGTGTTGGGAAACTCGATGACCTCGACGTCCTCGCGCGCGGCGAGGATATCCTTGCCGGATTGACCGAGGATGTGCGCAACCAGCAGCCGCTTCTTGTCGCCTTTCGCGTTTGTCAGGGAGGGCTTCATGCTGTCACCTCTTCTTCCTGTGTGGCGAAGAATCCGCCGTCATTGATGCCGATGCGGTGCATGACGCGCTCCGCTTCCCGCGGCAGGTCGGTCGCGCAGTGGATGACCGAGCGGTTGTCCCAGATCAGCAGATCGTTCGGCTCCCAACGGTAGGCGAAGATGTGCTCTGGCTGCAGCACGTGCGCGAAAATCTCGTCGAGCAGCGCGCGGCTGTCTTCCTCCGAATACCCCTCGATGTGCGTGGTGTAGCCGGGGCTCAGATAGAGCGCTTCCTGGCGCGTGTGGCGATGGCGCACGATCGTCGGATGCGAGACGGCCGGGAACGTCTTCCCGAGGCGCTGGAAGATCTCTTGCACCGATTCGCCGAGATCGCTTTGCTTGACCTTGTAGGTCCACCGCACGTCGTGCTTTGCCCGACGGCCTTCTATGCGCTCGCGCAGGCGGACCGGCAGTGTGCGCAGCGCCGCCTGCATATCGACGAACAGCGTGTCGCCCTGGCCCTCCACGTCCGGCAGACGCTGGGCGTGCAGGAAGGTGAGGGGCAACGGTTCGGTCAGATACGAGGAATCGCTGTGCCACATGTTGCCAAGCTTGCGCGCGCCCACCGATTGCCCCGTGGCGCCCCCGTTCCGGTTATCGATCACCAGGATGTTCGGGTAGTTGGGGTCGTGGTAGTCCTTCAGCCGGAACTGTTCTGGCTCGCCGAAGCGACGGCCGAAGTCCAGATATGCATCGCGGTTGATCTGCTGGTTTTTGAGCGCGACGACTTTTCGCGAATACATCAGTTCGCGGATCGTAGCGATGTCGCGCTCCGTCGCTGTGGCGATGTCAAAATCGACGATCGCCGTGGCGAACGACTGATTGAAATCGATCTGTTTCAAGTGGATGCTCCCGAAACGAATCGCGTCAGACCAGCGCCGGTGCGGCTTCGCCGGAGCCTGCGACGGCGATGCCGTTGCGCTCCACCGATGCTTCGCCTTCGCGCGCGCTCAGCAGGGCTGACAGTTCACGGATGTCGTCGGGATCGTGCGCGGCTGTGACGGCCATGCGAAGTGCAGCCTCGCCGCGCGGGACCGTGGGGAAGAACACCACGGACACGTAATGGCCGCATTCGAGCAGCTGTTCGCCTATGTCGATCGCGCGTTCCTCATTGCCAATGCGGTAGATGCGGATCGGCAACTGGCTGCCGATCGTCTCGGTCGGAATGACCTGATCGAACAGCGCCAGGTTCTGCTGCAGCGAGCGTTGCAGCATGCCGAGTTCTTCGCTCATATGGATTTCGGCCGACGCAAGCGCGGCGCCCACCGAAGCCATGCTGGGCGCGCAAGAAAAGCCGTAGGTCGGCGCATAACGGCGGATCGTGTCTTCCATGTCACGCGAGCCGAGCATCAGCATTCCGCCTGCCGCACCGTAGCCCTTGCCGAGTGAGGCGGCAACGATCGTGCGGTGATCGAGTCTGCTCAATTGCGATCGCACGAAACCTTCGCCGCGCTTGCCGACGACCGAGATCCCGTGTGCGTCATCGAGATAGACGAAGAGGCCATGTTTTTCCTGCAGTGCCCGCAGTTCGCGCACGGGCGCTGCGCCGCCCATCGAGTATGCGCCGTCGCCGACATAGGCGACGAGCGGATGGTCCTGGCACAGACGCTCCAGATGTTCGAGATCGTTGTGCTCGATCACGATTACATCGGTTTCCTCGCGCAGCACGGGGATGTGATATTGGAGCGTGACATGGGCGAATCGATCGAACGCGATCAACGGCTTCACGCCACCCGTGAACAGGCCGGCCGCGAGCAGGGGCAGCGCACCCATATTGGCAGCTGCAACGGTCGGGAACACCACAACGCCATCAACCTGGAACAGGCTCGACAGCGTGCTTTCGAGATTGGCCAGCGGCGCTGCCGACAGTCGCGTACGCGCCACCGAAAAGTGTACCGACTTGATCTCGTCGGCTGCCGCCCGTGCGGCGGCGAGCACGCGCGGATGGCTGTCGAGATTCAGGTATCCACAGCGCGTGTAGTCGACCACCTGCTGTCCGGTGCTTGCGATTTCGATGCGGCGATAATCGCTCACCCGGCAAGATACGCCCATCAATCCCTTCTCGTATGCGGCATTAAAGTGCGGTTTGCTGATTTCCGCCATTCTCGCGGCATTGCGTGCCCTCGGTTTAATTCCGGCGTCAATATTATTTTTTCGATTACTTTGATTATTCATGTGCATCCGTCTGTTGAATGTCCTGCGTACTATCAAATAAAGACCCAGCGTCAATCATCGCAAGAGGTCGATTGATCGGCAAATGACATCTGGCGTGGTACGATATGACAAATTTTCATGGGTATTGCATTGTCATGGCGGTAAAGCTTCCATCGCTGAACGGTCTCAAAGTATTCGAATGCGCGGCGCGTCATATGAGCTTCACAAAGGCGGCTGCTGAATTAAATGTCACGCAGACGGCAGTCAGCCATCAGATACGGCGGCTCGAGAATGAATTGGGCATCCGCTTGTTTCACCGCTTTAAGGAGCGGCTTGAATTGACGTCTTCCGGGCAGACGTATCTGCATGGCGTGAGCCTCGCGTTCAATCAGTTGCGTTTTTCCACCGAGCAATTGCTCGAAGGCTGCAGCAACACCACGCTAAACATTTCCACGCTGGCCACATTCGCCGCGAAATGGCTGGTGCCGCGCTTGGGCTCGTTTCGTCACGAGCATCCCGAAATCGACATTCGGCTCAGCGCGTCGACCGACCTCGTCGACTTCGTGGTCGGCGGTACCGATGCGGCAATCCGTTACGGCAGCGGTGAGTGGAAGGGCCTGCGCGCCGACTGGCTGATGGCTGACGAAATTTTCCCCGTATGCAGCCCGAAACTGATGACTGGGAATCATCCGCTCACGAGCCTCGCCAATCTCGCTCATCACACGCTGCTGCAGGTGAGTGGCGTAACCAGCGATGACTGGAGCATTTGGCTCGAGGCAGCCGGGCTACCGGCTGACTTGACGGGCGGCGCACGCCTGACCTTCGATCTCGCGCTGATGGCCGTACAGGCCGCTGTGGACGGCCATGGCGTGTGCATCGGCCGGCGTGCTTATGTCGAGGACGACCTGCGCGGTGGGCGGCTGATCGCGCCGTTCGGGAAGTCCGTTACGACCGATCGCGCGTTTTACCTCGTCTCGCCTCCCGATCTGGCTAACTGCTCGAAGGTAGTGGCGCTGCGCAACTGGCTTATCGATGTGACCGGCAATAACGCCGCCAGGTCTTCGCAGAGCATGGGGGGATTCGCGGGCATGTAGAGCTCCTCTCATGAGAACCCTTCCCGAGGTTGGCGAGGCTGACCTCGCTCTCCGGGTGGCTCCTATCGCGCTGCCTATGACCAGATGAGCGCGGTCCTTGGCTTTCTGACCGAAAACTGCTGTCAGGGGCAGGCTTGCCTTGAACCTGGCGCGGGCTCGTGCAAATGCTGACGGAGAACCACCATGAAGCGGTTTCACATCCACATCCACGCACGACATCGCAGCCAGCGTCGCGTTCTATCACGCTGCCCACAGACAACACCATGACCACGAACGTACTCATTCTCTGCACGCACAATTCC
>CBJLAJ010000070.1:0-25991 GCA_966421005.1 uncultured Paraburkholderia sp. | reverse complement strand
CGACTACCCCCACCACCGCTCCCGCCGCCATTGCCGCCTGCAAACCCTCCGTTGTTCGAGCCGGCCGCCGCGGTGCCACTGTCGGTACCGCCCACATCGATGCTAAGCAGCTTGAGACACGGCTCGGAGCTGGGGTTTTCGACGCACGGATCCACGGTAGCCGAAGTGTCGGTCGCGTCGCTTTGGGCGGCCTGGGTGTCGGATGAAGATTGCGAAACGGACGGGCTGTCATCGGCGGTTGCCGCCGCGGTAATCAACCATCGCGCTACACCGTCATCGGGCGGCATCGCATGTACGTGCGAGCCGAAAACAAGTGCGATCGCCCCTGCCAGCGAGACTCCGATCGCTTTCGCAGATATGTAGGAGTCCTTAATATTGCCAATGGTCTTCATGGTCATCCCCCCGATGTGACCGGCTTTCCGAGTGCCGCAGGCAGCTCGCATTCAGTTGGGCGAGCACAGCAGTCCAGCGTCGCTCGGCAAAAGCGCGAGTTCGCGTGTTGTTCCGGGTGGGGCTACTGCGATAACCGTGCCATCGGACGCAAAGGCGTGCTGAACGCGGCGCTCGTTCGATGCCTGGCCGTCGCAGCCTCGAAAATTCAGCGGAAACGTTTCAGGTCTGATACGTCGGAACGGGATGGACGTAACGCGCGACGCATGCGGTATAGCCGCGATGCCGGGCCAATCGGACGGAGCCGGGGCGCGTCAGGCGCCCTGAAGCTCCTGACGCGCAATGCGCAGTTCTGAGACAGGGATATGGCATCGAATCAGATGCCCGTTGCCGGCGTCCGCGAATGGCGGATCCTGCTGCTCGCAGATCGCCCCGAGTTTGCGCGGACAACGTGTCTGGAACACGCAGCCCGTCGGGCGCGCACCCGCGCTGGGTGGTTCGCCGAACAGACGAACGCGGGGGACATGTGCCTCGCAGGCGTCACCGGGCAGTGCCGGTACTGCCGAGAGAAGCGCTTCGGTATAAGGGTGATGCGGCCCGTCGAACACATCTCGCGAATCGCCGATCTCGACGAGGCGTCCGACGTACAACACTGCGATGCGATCGGAAACATAGCGCACGACATTGAGGTCGTGGGAGATGAATACGTAGCTCACACCTCGCGCGCGCTGCAAATCGACGAGCAGATTCAGGATGGCTGCCTGCACGGAAACATCGAGCGATGATGTCGGTTCATCGCAGACGACGATGCGCGGGTCGCCCGCGAATGCCCGCGCGATGGCAACGCGTTGCTTGAGTCCGCCCGAGAGCTGACGTGTTCGCGAGCCGAGATAACGGCGCGGCAGACGCACCGCATCGACGAGCGAGGCGAGCCGCGCATCGTGCGCGCTACCGCGCAACGCGGCAAGTTTCGACAACGCACGGCCGATCAAATGTTTGACCGAGTGCGCCCGATTGAGCGCGGCGTCGGGATTCTGGAAGACGATCTGCAACGACTTCACCTGGTCGTCGTCACGTCGTTGTACGCGCGATGGCAACGGTTTGCCGTCGAGCTCGATCGTGGCGCCCGCATCGGGTGCGATGAGGCCGACGATGAGCTTGGCGAGCGTGGTTTTGCCACTGCCGGATTCTCCGACAAGACCGAGTGTTTCTCCCGCTGCGAGTGTGATCGAGACGTCGTCGACTGCGCGCACGGACTGCCCGCTACGCAGGAACGTCTTTGAGACCGACGTGGCACGCAACACCGGCGGACCATCGCGACCGCCGAATTGAGCGCCGCCGCGATGGACGCCATCGTCGCCGGAAGAAGTCCGTTCGCGCGGCAACGCCTGCGCTTCCTCATGCCGATGGCAGCGCGACATCTGCACGCCGTTGCTCGCTGTGAAGCGATAAGGGGGAGGCGCGACCTGTCGGCAGCGTTCCTCGGCGAGGCGACAACGCTCGGCGTAAGCGCAGCCGCGCACCGCGGTGCCGAGCGGAGGCAGACTGCCGGCGATCGTGTCGAGACGTTCCCTATCCTTGCTGCGGGCGTGTTGCGGCAGGCAGCGCAAGAGACCCACCGTATAAGGATGGCGCGGTGCGCCGAATACATCGGCGCTCGCGCCTTCTTCGACCAGACGTCCGGCATAGACCACGCCGACGCGATTGCACATCCGGCCAACGACAGCCAGGTTGTGGCTGATGAACAGCACCGCTGTACCCAACTCGTCGCGCAACTGCGCAACGAGGTCGAGCACCTCGGCCTCGACCGTCGCGTCGAGCCCCGTTGTCGGTTCGTCGAGTACGAGCAGCGCTGGATTCGCCGCGAGCGCCATCGCGATCACGACGCGCTGCTGCATCCCGCCAGACAACTGATGCGGATAGCTTTGCATCACTTGTCGCGGTGCCGCGATGTGTACGCGCGCCAACATATCGAGCGCACGTGCCTCGCCCTCGGCGCGTGAAACGCCAAAGGCCATCTCGAATGCTTCCGACACCTGAAGACCAATGCTCAGCGACGGATTGAGCGCGCGCGAGGGGTCCTGGTAGACCATCGAAACCGTGCGCGCGCGCATCGTGCGCATGGCTTCGGGGTCGAGCGTGGCCAGATCGCTGCCGGCGAGCTCGATACGCCCCGCCTTGATGCGCCCGTTGCGCGGCAAGTAGGCCATAGTTGCGAGCGCAAGCGTCGACTTGCCGCAGCCCGATTCGCCGACGAGACCATACGCCTCGCCGCGCCGCACTCTGAACGTGACGTCGGTCAGTACCTCGCGCTCGCGCGAGCGGACGCGGTAGGCAACGGTGAGGCCCGTGACGGCCAGGACGTCGTCATCCGCGCGCGCCGTCACATCGAGGATCGGAAAATCGTTGGGCGAGCGGCGGCTCATCGGTCGAGCGCTCCTTGCACGCCGTCGGCGGCGAGGTTCACGCCGACGATGAGCGTCGCGATGGCCAGCGCATCGAAAACGACGGTCCACCACGCGCCGCCGGTCATCAGCGAGTACGACTCGGAGAGCGCGAGCCCCCAGTCCGGGGAGGGCGGCGCGACGCCGAAGCCCAGAAACGAAAGCGTGGCGACGGCGAAGATGGCGTAGCCTAGGCGCACCGTGCCCTCCACGACGATGGGCGGCAGCACGTTCGGCAGGATTTCGACGAACATGATGTAAAGCGGGTGTTCGCCGCGCAACTGAGCGGCTGCGACGTACTCGAGATGCCGCTCCGCCAACACTGCGGCGCGAACCGTGCGCGCGGTAATCGGCATGAACGTGAAGCCGATCACGAGTACCACCGTGGCGCTCGATGCGCCGAGTGCGGCAAGGGCGGCCAAGGCGACGACGACGAGCGGCAAGGCGAGCACGGCATCGATGACGCGGCCCGCGAGCTTGTCGAACCAGCCACCGACATACCCGAGCACGAGCCCGAGCGCCGTGCCTGCCAGTGTGCCCACGAGCGTCGCGAGCGGCGCGATGGTGAAGATGTCGCGTGCGCCGACGATCACGCGCGAAAACACGTCGCGCCCGAGCTGATCGGTGCCGAACCAGTGGGTTCGATCGGGCGGGGTCAACGAATTGAGCGGGTCCGACGCATAGGGATCGTGGGGCACGAGCCACGGCCCGACGAGCGCGCAACCGAGCCAGAATCCGACGAGCAGCGCGCCGCAGATGAAGCTCGGCGAGCGCAGCAGTGCGCGCAGCGCCTCGAAGCGGTTCTCGGCGGGCGAATCGGCGTGCGCTTCGACATGGGGCGGATGCGTTGGCGCGCTCATTGCATGCCCACCTTGTTTCTGCGGGGATCGAGCGAGGCAAGCAACGCATCGGCGAGCAGATTGGCGAAGGTATAAACGATGCCCACGGAGAGGACGCCGGCCTCGAGCATCGGAAAGTCTTTTGCCGTCGCGGCGTTGTAGATCAACAAGCCGATGCCCTGGTAATGAAAGAGCGTTTCGACAACGACGAGGCCGCCCACCATATAACCGAGCTGGGTCGCAGCCACCGTGACAGTGGGCGGCAACGCGTTGCGCAACACATGACGCAGGACGACGACATGGGGAGGTAACCCTTTGAGGACCGCGGTGCGCGTGTAATCGGCATCGAGCGCCTCGACAGTCCCCGAGCGGGCCATTCGCGCGATATATCCGAAAAGGACGAAGATGAGCGGAACAGCGGGCAGGATCAGATGCCGCAGCACGGTCAAAGGTCCCGCGTTTGCCGGATAGACGGCTTCGGTGGGCAGCCAGCGCAACCAGACGCCGAACACGAGGATCAGCACGATCGACGAGACGAATTCCGGCACGACGGTCGCCGACATCCCCACGATCATCAGCGTGCGATCGGGCCAGCGTCCCTCGTGCAGCGCGGCCCACACGCCGCTCGCGATACCGAGCGGCACGACGATGACGAACGCGAGCGCGGCGAGCTTCGCCGAGTTGGCGAGCGCATGCGCGACGAACGGCGCAACGGGTTCGCGAAACGCGTACGACATACCCATATCCCCGCGAACGAAGCGCGAGATCCAGTGGGCATATTGAACGAGTACCGGCTTATCGGCGCCGAGCTGATGATCGAGCGCGGCGACCGCACGCGGATCGGCGAGTGGACCGAGAATGGCGCGCCCAATGTCGCCGGGTAGCAGTTGGCCGAGCGCAAAGACGAGCGCCGAGAGTAACGCGAGGGTGACCAACGCGAGCGCGGCGCGCTCGACGAGAAAGTAGGCGATCCGCGCCGGGTTGCCGCGCACCCAGCGGTACCGAAGGAGAGAAACCATGGCAGACATGCGGTTCGATGCGAATGTGCCCGGACTCAGGCGGCTCAGGCAGTCGCCGTCGCGCCATCGAAATAGAGCTGCGAGATGGCGGTAAAACGAACGCCCTTGACGGACCTGCGCACCGCCACGAGTTGATCGAAGAAGTACGGAATGATCACGGGCGTCTCGTCGAGCAGCAAGGTTTCGATTTGGCGCGCGACCTGTTTTTGTCCGGCGATATCGAGCGCGCCGACGAACTGCGCGACGAGCCCGTCGTACTGCGGATTCTTGAAATGCGCCGCGTTCCAGGCGCCATGGCTAGTGAGCGGGGCATTGAGGAACAGATTCGGTACGCCGCGGTGTCCGTAATCGGTGATGCCGAGCGGCGAGTCGAGCCAATCCGATTTGCCGAACGATCCAGCGCCGTAGTAAAGCCCCTGGCTTTCGATCTTGAGATTGAGTTTGACGCCGATCGCCTTTGCCGCGTTTTGCACGACGACAGCGAGATCGGGAATCTCCATGAACTTCTCGGTCGTGAGCGTCGCTTCGAATCCGTTAGGGTGGCCCGCTTGCGCAAGCAGCGCCTTGGCCTTTTGCAGATCGAGCTTGCGCTGCGCGACGGAGGTGTCCGCCGAAGCGAACACGGGCGCGAACGGGTGATCGTTGCCGAGCGCCGCCCGGCCCTTGAACAGGCCCTTGACGAGCAAACTGCGGTCGAGACTGAGCGCGAGCGCCTGGCGCACGCGCTTGTCGTTGAACGGCGGTTGATCGCAGCGCATGTGAATCTGTCGATGCGCACTGGAACGCGCGGACAGTACCTCGAAATCGCGATCGTTCAGAATGCCGGCGCCGCCTTGTACGGTGAAGTCGCCCATGACATCGGCGCGGTGCCCCTGCAACGCGAGAATCTGCGCCTGCTGATCCGCATAGAACGAGAATTCCACACGTGCGGGCAGGGCCTTTTCTCCCCAATAGTCAGGATTCCGAACGAACGATGCGCCGATTTTCGGCTGATATTTGTCGAGCTTGAACGGCCCCGTGCCGATGAAGCTTTTCTCGTATCCGCCGCTGTAGCTGGCCGGCAGGATGATGGCGTTGTAATTGTCGGACGAGACGTAGTACGGGAAGTTGCCGTTCGGCGCATCGAGATGAAACGCGACCGTTTTATCGTCCACCGCGCGCGTGCCGCCCTTCGACAGGACTCCTTTGAGCATCGAGAGCGCGGCCGATCCGCTCGCGGGATCGGCGAGCCGGTCGAACGTCGCGACGACGTCATGGGCGTTGAGGATCTGTCCGTCATGGAACTTCACCCCGGGGCGCAACTTGAAGGTCCATACGTCCCCCTTGGCGTTCGGCTGCCAGGCGAGCGCGAGTCCGGGCTTCAAGACGGTACTTTGCGCACCCGTCGGCGCGGCTGAACCGCCGACACCGCTCTCGTCGTTGACGAGAAACTCTCCCGTTTGCGCGATCAGTGCGAGGCCGGCAGCATCTGCGACGGTGAGCGGGTCCACCGCGCCCGCGGGTGTCAGATGGGCGACGCGGATCGTGCCGCCCGGAGATGTCTGCGCTTGCGCGCGACGCGGCAACGCGAGGCCGGCGGCGGCAAGCGCCATGCCCGAGAGGCCCATGACGCTCGCGTAGCGTAGCAATTCACGCCGCGTGATTCGCTGAGCGAGGTACTCGTCGATGGCGTGATTGCCGAGTTCGCCGGCATCGCGGCGCAAGACTTCCAATGCGTGCGGCAAGATGAGGCGGGCTTTCATCGATGCGTATTCCGGTTCGTTTGAATTGCGCGCGCCGGAATGCAGCGGCACCCGGCGGCCCGCCCCAAGCGGCGCTACTTGCCCTTCGAATTGATGATGGCGTCGGACACCTGGGCCGGCGTCTCCGCGTAGTGCTTGAACTCCATCGTGTAGGTTGCACGTCCTTGCGTGAGCGAGCGCAGCGAGGTCGAATAGCCGAACATTTCGGCGAGCGGCACCTCGGCGCGAATCGACTTGCCGCCACCACCCGCAATGTCGTCCATCCCTTGCACGATACCGCGCCGGCCCGACAGATCTCCCATCACATTGCCCATGAAGTCCTCGGGCGTCTCGACTTCGACCGCCATCATCGGTTCGAGCAGCACGGGCTTCGCGCGGCGCATCGCTTCCTTGAAGGCCATGGAGCCCGCCATGCGGAAGGCGTTTTCGTTCGAATCGACGTCATGGTACGAACCGAACGTCAGCGTGACCTTCACATCGACGACAGGATAGCCCGCCAGCACGCCGCTCTTCAGCGTCTCCTGAATACCTTTGTCGACGGCGGGGATGAACTCGCGCGGCACGACACCGCCCTTGATTGCATCGACGAATTCATAGCCCTTGCCAGGCTGCTGCGGTTCGAGCTTGATGACGACGTGACCGTATTGGCCGCGGCCACCCGATTGCTTGACGAACTTGCCCTCGACGTCCTCGATGCTCGTGCGCACGGTTTCGCGATAGGCCACCTGCGGCTTGCCCACCGTCGCTTCCACGTTGAACTCGCGCTTCATCCGATCGACGAGAATCTCGAGGTGCAGCTCGCCCATCCCGGAGATGATCGTCTGGCCGGATTCTTCGTCCGTTTGCACGCGGAACGAAGGATCTTCCTGCGCCAGGCGATTGAGGGCGATGCCCATCTTTTCCTGGTCGGCCTTCGTCTTCGGTTCGACGGCCTGCGAGATCACGGGCTCGGGGAAAATCATCCGTTCCAGGATGATCGGGTTGGCCGGGTCGCACAGCGTATCGCCCGTCGTCGCCTCCTTCAGACCCACGGCCGCGGCGATGTCTCCCGCATAGACTTCCTTGATTTCCTTGCGGTCGTTCGCGTGCATCTGCAAGATCCGGCCGATGCGTTCCTTCTTGCTCTTCGTCGAATTGAGCACCGTGTCGCCCGAATTGACGAGACCGGAGTAGACGCGAAAGAAGATCAGCTGGCCGACGAATGGGTCGGTCATGATCTTGAACGCGAGTGCTGAGAACGGCTCGTCGTCGCTCGGATGACGTTCGGCTTCCTTGTCGTCCTCGTCATGGCCGAGAATCGCGGGCACATCGACGGGCGAGGGAAGGTAATCGATGACGGCATCGAGCATCGCCTGGACGCCCTTGTTCTTGAAGGCGCTGCCGCAGAGCATCGGCACGATCTCACCCGCGATCGTGCGTTTGCGCAAACCGCCCTTGATTTCCTCTTCGGTGAGCGAAGTGTGGTCTTCAAGGTACTTTTCCAGCAGATCTTCGCTGGCTTCGGCGGCCGCTTCGACCATCTTCTCGCGCCATTCGTCGGCCGTGGCCTGCAGCTCGGCGGGAACGTCGCGGTACTCGAATTTGACGCCCTGGCTTTCTTCGTCCCAGATGATGGCTTTCATCTTGACGAGGTCGATCACGCCTTGAAAGTGCTCTTCGGCGCCCACCGGAATCTGGATCGGAACGGCGACGCCTTTCAGGCGCTCGCCGATCTGGCGCTGCACGCGGAAGAAATCGGCGCCGACGCGGTCCATCTTGTTGACGAACGCAATACGCGGCACCTTGTATTTGTTCGCCTGCCGCCAGACTGTTTCGGACTGCGGCTGCACGCCGCCCACCGAGTCATAGACCATGCAGGCGCCGTCGAGTACGCGCATCGAACGTTCGACTTCGATCGTGAAGTCGACGTGCCCGGGGGTATCGATGATGTTGATCCGGTGCTCGGGATAATTGCCGGCCATTCCCTTCCAGAAGGCGGTGGTGGCGGCCGAGGTGATCGTGATGCCGCGCTCTTGCTCCTGCTCCATCCAGTCCATGACGGCCGCACCCTCGTGAACCTCGCCTATCTTGTGGCTCACGCCGGTGTAGAACAGGATCCGTTCAGTGGTCGTGGTTTTGCCGGCATCGATGTGAGCGCTGATGCCGATGTTTCGGTAGCGCTCGATGGGAGTCTTGCGGGGCACGTCGATCTCCTTGCAAGTGGGCGCGTCAACCGGACCGGGCGCCATCGCCCGGATATTGCACGCCGCGTTTATTGCAGACTTAGAAGGATAGCGCCTCGTCAAGGCTTTTGCAGCGATCCCTGAAGAGACGGATAACCGTTGCGCGTTGCCGGGCCGCGACCGCAGCCCCCGTCTCGTGCCCGATGGGACTTTAGCGCGGTTGCGGCAGCCCTTGAATCTTCATGCCAGGCTTGATGCCCTTGGACGCGAACCAGCCTTTGCTCATTTCGAGCGCATACGCGCCATTGTTGCGCGGGCAATGATTGTTGGTGGTTTCCGCCTGCATCTCGTCGATATCGGTAATCGTGCCATCGGCGCGAATGAACGCGATGGAAAGCGGAATCAGCGTGTTCTTCATCCAAAAGCAGTGCACGGCAGTTTCGCCGAAGACGAACAACATGCCTTCGTTCGGCGCGAGCTGGGTGCGGTACATGAGGCCTTGCTCGCGGTCCGCATCGTTGGCGGCGACAGCGGCATCGATGACGAACATCCCCGCCGTCAGTTTCGCGCGCGGGAATTCGGACGGCTGTTTCGCTCCGGCGGGGAGGGCTTGCGCCAGGGCGGCCGTCGCACCGAGGCAGGCGGCAGGTATTGCGACGACAGCGACGCAACGCGCTATCCATGAACGAAGGCTCACTCCCACGACACCCCTCCTTAGGGTCTTTGACCAGTCCTCGCGCATGTTACGCGAGGGCGATAAGCCAGGGCAAAACGAAATCGAACAAAAAAGATAAAAAAACAAAAAGGCAGGCACCTTGCGGCAACCTGCCTTCAAACGCCGTTAAGAACGGCAAACTGCGTGTTCTTGACTGCGTCTTTACAACCGACTTACTCCGAAGCGGCCGAAGCGGCTTCAGCCTTAGCGGCCTTCTTGTGCGACTTCTTGTGGTGCTTCGTTGCCTTCTTGGCGGGAGCCGAAGCAGCGGCCGGGGCCGAAGCGGCTTCCGTAGCCGAGCTTTGTGCGAAAGCAGCCGTTGCGAACAGGCCAGCGACCAGAGCGGCGATCAGTTTGTTCATGTCGAAAATCCTCAGCTTTAGTTAATTAACCAAATGACCCGGTCAATGAGTCATGTCGGTAAACGTGCCATCCACCTTTCGGTTGACAGCCGCATCGAACAATTTCTTGCCGGTGCGTCTGCGCGCTGGTGCCCCGTGCGGCTGCGGACAGTCCGCACAGCACAAGCCTTCACGCGAATGCCGGACAGCTTCGGACGGCATCTGCGTCGAATAACGTGTGACTGGCGAAAGCGGTTGACGCAATCCATTGCGGGTAACCGATTCGGCATTTTCGGTCAGTGAAACGACGCTTCGCTCGTTCCCGAACGACGGAAAAATGCGAGGGATAACAGTGAGTTGCGTGACAGCGAACAGTCCTTGCGCCGCGGATCAGGCGATGCCATGCCATGGGGATTGCGGCGGCACGTCCCGCCATTCGCCTGGCGCGAGGCCGAGCGCGAAAAGATCGAGCGCGCCGATCCCCACCCGCACGAGCCTCAGCGTCGGAAAACCCACGGCCGCGGTCATTCGGCGCACCTGGCGGTTCTTGCCTTCGGTGAGTGCCAGCTCGATCCAGGCGGTCGGGATCGCCGCCCGGTAGCGGATGGGCGGCACGCGCGGCCAGAGCGTGTCGGGCGGATCGATCGCGCGTACCCGGCAGGCCCGCGTGACATAGTCGCCCAGATCGACTCCGCGCGCGAGCCCTGCCAGCGCTGGCGCATCGGGTACGCCTTCCACTTGCGCCCAGTAGCGTTTGACAAGTTTGTGACGTGGCTCGGCAATGCGCGCCTGCAGGCGGCCATCGTCCGTGAGCAGCAAAAGCCCTTCGCTTTCGGCGTCGAGCCGTCCCGCGGGATAGACGTCGGGCACGCGAACCCAATCGGCGAGCGAGCTGCGCGTTTCATGCGAAGAGAACTGGCAAAGCGTACCGAAAGGTTTATTGAGAACGATGAGGCGCATGGTTGGCGGCAGGCACGGCGGGTACGCGGGACACAACCCCGGCTCCGGGTCTATGGCAAATGGCGGGATATTAATGCATAATACGGGACGGCAAGTCTTCTGTCTTATATAAGACATCAGAGCCAGCGCTGCTCCCCGCGCCTTGCAACGCGGGCGATCCGCGCGGCGCGGCCAGCGAGTATGGGCATCGTGAGCGGTGCCGGCCGCCGCGTTTGCGAGGTGGGCTAGAATAGCGAGCCAGCCGTATTTGCGCGGCTTCGTCAAGTACATCGAGACATCCCGCAGAGCTGAATGCGGTGAAGACTGAGCCCCGGTTTTGCCGTTTTCCGCTTGTTTTATCTGCATAGCCAACCCTGGAGTCGATCATGCCGTATCAGCACATCAAGGTCCCGACGGGCGGTGACAAGATCACCGTCAATCCGGACTACTCGCTCAACGTTTCGGACCAGCCGATCATTCCGTACATCGAGGGTGACGGTACGGGCTTCGACATCACGCCGGTGATGATCAAGGTGGTCGATGCGGCCGTGGAAAAGGCCTACGGCGGCAAGCGCAAGATCCACTGGATGGAGATCTACGCGGGCGAGAAGGCAACCAAGGTGTATGGTCCGGACGTCTGGCTGCCCGAAGAAACGCTGGAAGTGCTCAAGGAGTATGTCGTTTCAATCAAGGGCCCGCTCACGACGCCGGTCGGCGGCGGCATCCGTTCGCTGAACGTCGCGCTGCGTCAGGAGCTCGACTTGTACGTCTGTCTGCGGCCGGTGCAGTACTTCAAGGGCGTGCCTTCGCCGGTGCGTGAGCCCGAGAAGACGAACATGGTGATCTTCCGCGAGAACTCGGAAGACATCTACGCGGGCATCGAATGGGCGGCGGAATCCGAGCAGGCCAAGAAGGTCATCAAGTTCCTGCGCGAAGAGATGGGCGTGAAGAAGATCCGCTTCCCGGAAACATCGGGCATCGGCGTCAAGCCGGTTTCGCGCGAAGGCACGGAGCGCCTCGTGCGCAAGGCGATCCAGTATGCGATCGACAACGATCGCCGCTCGGTGACGCTCGTGCACAAGGGCAACATCATGAAGTTCACGGAAGGCGCGTTCCGCGACTACGGCTATGCGTTGGCGCAAAAGGAATTCGGCGCCGAACTGGTCGATGGCGGCCCGTGGATGAAGTTCAAGAACCCGAAGACGGGTAATGAGATCGTGGTGAAGGACGTGATCGCGGACGCGTTCTTGCAGCAGATTCTGCTGCGTCCGGCCGAGTACGACGTGATCGCGACGCTGAACCTGAACGGCGACTACATTTCGGATGCACTGGCGGCTCAGGTTGGCGGGATCGGCATTGCGCCGGGTGCGAACATGTCGGACTCGGTCGCGATGTTCGAGGCCACGCACGGCACGGCGCCGAAATACGCGGGCAAGGACTACGTGAATCCGGGTTCGGAAATTCTTTCGGCGGAAATGATGCTGCGCCATCTCGGCTGGACCGAGGCGGCCGACGTCATCATCTCCTCGATGGAAAAGTCGATCCTGCAAAAGCGCGTGACGTACGACTTCGCGCGTCTGATGGAAGGTGCGACGCAGGTGTCCTGCTCGGGCTTCGGTCAGGTGTTGATCGAGAATATGTAAGGTAGGTTCAGCGGGCCCGTCGCCAGGGGCCGCATTTGAAAGCGGAACCCAGCTGGATCGATCGTCTAGCTGGGTTTTTTATTGCAAGCGGCGGGTTCACGTCGAGCGGAGTGGCTGAAAATTCGGCGAGAGAGACGGAGGTATTCAGGGTTGCGTTTACGGTTGAAGGCGTCTCTGTCTTGACTTTCCGCGATCAACCAGTACCCACGCGAAGCAGCGGATGCGCGAGAGAAGGATCGACTCGGAGCAAATGGGCCCGAATCTGCGCCCCTATAGAGCGCAGCCTTTCCATTTCACATGCCGTCTCGTCCCGTGCTAGCTTTTAAGCCGGTATGCAAGGAGTACGCGATGAGCATCAGTCTCAATCACACCATCGTCTACGCTCGCGACAGAGATGCGTCGGCGGCGTTTCTAACCGAAATTCTCGGTTTGCCCGAGGCAGCACGATTCGGGCCGTTTCTCACGGTCAGCCTGAGCAACGGCGTCGCGCTGGACTTCCTGAAAGCCTCCGACGACCAGCCGCTCGCGCCGCAGCACTATGCGTTCCTCGTCAGCGAGACCGAGTTCGACGAGATCATGGGCCGAATCGAGGCCCGGAAGATCAGGTATTGGGCCGATCCGGCACAAAGGAACGAAGGAGAAATAAACACGCGCGACGGAGGGAGGGGTGCGTATTTCGAAGACCCGGCGGGGCACCTGCTCGAAATCATCACGCGGCCCTATGGCGGATAGCTGCAAGAATGGCCGACTGTCAACGCTGCCCGAATCGGCGTTCGTAGAGCGCACTGAGCCAATCCACGAACACCCGCACTCGAGCCGATAACTGCCGCCGATACGGGTACATCGCCGAAATGGGAAACGTGGGGCTTTGCCATTCGCTCAGCACTTCGACGAGATGCCCGGCGCGCAATTCGTCTTCTACATGAAAACGCGGTAACTGAATGAGCCCGCAGCCGCGCAGCGCGCACGTGACGTAATGCTCCGCGTCGCTGACCGAAATCCAACCGCTCAGTCGGAAAGCGCGCACTTGGCCGTCCACTACCAGTTCCAGCGGGTAGTCGGTCACGGCTGAATTTGCCGCGAAGCGCACGACGTGATGTGTGTCGAGTTCGGACGGATGCACCGGCATCCCATGGCGGCAGAGGTAGCCGGGACTCGCGCAAATGACTTGCGGCACATCGGCCAGCCGCCGCGCAACAAGGTTCGAGTCGCGCGGCATACCGCCGCGCAACACGCAATCCACGCCTTCGCGGACAAGATCGACAAGCCTGTCACCGCTGGTGATCACCAACTCGATGTTTGGATAGCGGGTGTGGAAATCATCGATATTCGGCAACACGATCCGCGTCGCGTGCGTGCCCTGCATATCGACCCGGAGAATCCCGCTCGGATTCGATGCGACGTGCCGCAGCGCCGATTCGGCGTCGTCGAGCTCCGCAAGCACGTGGATGCAGCGTTCGTAAAATGCCAGACCGTCGAGCGTGGGGCGTACCTGCCGGGTCGTGCGTTCGAGCAGGCGCGTGTTCAGGCTCGCTTCGAGTTGCTTGATCGCGTGTGTGGCCGTTGCCCGAGGAACGTCGAGTCCATCGGCAGCGCGGGCGAAGCTGCGCGTTTCAACGATGCGGGTGAAGAGGCGGAGCGCCTCGAGCCGGTCCATTATTGACGAATATCGAATTCTGATGCCAACGTTGAGAGCTTTATACCACGGCTGCCAACGCGAATAATGCGAAACATGCCGGGCGCCGTGTCCGGTAAGAGCTGAAAAGGAGCCTTCATGCCGGAACAATCCAGTAATCGTGGAAATTCACCCGTCGCCATTGTCACGGGCGGTTCGCGCGGTATCGGTCGGGCCATCTCGCTGCGGCTCGCGAAAGACGGCTTTGCCGTCGTGGTGAATTACGCAGGCAACGAATCGAGTGCAACCCAAACGGTGCACGAAATTGCCGAGGCGGGCGGTAGCGCCTGCGCGGTGCAGGCGAACGTATCGGCAGCTGACGACGTCGAACGACTCTATGCGAGCGCGCAACGCGAATTCGGGCGCGTCGACGTGGTCGTCAATAGTGCGGGCGTCATGTCAGTCGCGCAGATCGCGGATGGCAATGTCGAAGCCTTCGACAACATGATCGCGACCAACCTGCGCGGCACGTACTTGATGATGACGCAAGCAGCGAAGGTGTTGCCCAACGGTGGACGGTTCATTGCGTTTTCTTCGAGCGTGCTCGCGAAGAACTTTCCCGGCTATGGCGCTTACATCGCGAGCAAGGCGGGAGTGGAAGGGCTCGTGCGTGTGTTCGCCAACGAACTGCGCGGTCGCAACATCACGGTCAACGCGGTCGCGCCGGGGCCGGTCGCAACGGAAATGTTCTTTCAGGGCAAGAGCCAGGAGCTCATCGAGCAAATCGCGAAGCAGGCTCCAATGGAACGTCTCGGCGAGCCGGACGAAATTGCCAACGTCGTGTCGTTTCTGGCCGGCCCGGAAGGCCTGTGGATCAACGCGCAAGTGCTGCGTGTCAACGGCGGCTTCGCGTAAAAGCCATGCCCATCGAAGTGAAAGATGGCGGTTACGGACCTGCTGACGAACTGCTCACATTGGCGAAAATGGGTTTGGCATAGCTACGCGCCGGCCATCCCTTTTTGGGGTCAAGCTCGCCGATTTTTCGCTCGATACCGCCTCTTTTCGTTCATCGAGTCGTCATTGTTCTGTGTCGGTGCTCAAATCGACATTTCGATTGATCGAAATGTGCCTTGCCTATGATTTGGCGCAAACAATTTGCGGATCGCACAGCGACAATGCGTTCATGTGTCGTTGAGGGCGAGTGGGTGAGTACGAGGGAAGGCGGTTCGCAAAACGAAAAAAACCCGGCCGAAGCCGGGTTTTTGAAGGCATTGCGTCGAACGATCTCAGGCGGCGGCCTGAATGTTCGATGCTTGCTTGCCCTTCGGTCCTTGCACGACCTCGAAGCTGACTTTCTGACCTTCCTTGAGCGTCTTGAATCCGTTCATCTGGATGGCCGAGAAATGTGCAAACAGATCCTCGCCGCCTTCATCGGGCGTGATGAATCCGAAGCCTTTCGCGTCGTTGAACCATTTGACCGTACCAGTTGCCATACCAACTTCCCCTGTAACTCATGTCCTACCACGAGCACGCTCGAAAAGCTCGACAGCCACATGCTTGCAGCCGCCCCCTCCTCACTAGCTCACCTCGGCATTTTTTCGTACTTGCACTTGTTGCGGCCAGCGGAAAAAAAGTGCCAGCTTGATTGTTGGACCTCTTTAAAGAAGTGTCAAGAAAATTTTGAGATGTTGAGAAACGTGCTTCGGTTTCAGGGTTTTTCCCGCTTGAGCTATGTGCGCTGGCGCAAGCGGGGCCGCTTGAAAAGTCGCATAATCGACGCACATGGGAATAGCGGGGAAACGGACGGTCGATGCGGCCACCTTGCGCGGGTGCGGGAGAGCCGGCACGCGATGTGCGATACTCGAACGGGCTGCGCACCAGGGCGTGGCGCCGCGGGCGCGGCGACTGCTGGTGGGGCATGGCGGGTTCGCACGAGCGCGGCGCGAGAGCGGTATCGCACCGCGGCGGTGCTTCGACTACTGGTCGGTCGGGTTTTTGCAGGATTGCGGGGCTCACCGAGTTGTTTAGAATGGGTGTATGGCAATTATCCCGGACAGGCAGGACGGTACGGTCGTCGAGCGGCAGGAAAAGGAGCTGAAACCACCGTCCATGTATAAAGTAGTGTTGTTGAATGACGATTTCACGCCAATGGAATTTGTCGTGATGATCGTGCAGGAATATTTCAATAAAGACCGAGAGACCGCGACGCAGATCATGCTGAAGGTTCATCGTGAAGGTCGGGGAGTTTGTGGGGTCTACACGCGGGACATCGCGTCGACCAAGGTCGAGCAGGTTGTTACACACGCACGGCAGGCAGGGCATCCGCTGCAGTGCGTGATGGAGGAAGCATGATTGCCCAGGAACTGGAAGTCAGCTTGCATATGGCGTTCATGGAAGCACGCCAGGCACGGCATGAGTTCATCACGGTCGAACATCTTTTGCTGGCGTTGCTGGACAATCCGACAGCTGCAGAGGTGTTGCGCGCATGCGCGGCCAACATCGAAGATCTGCGTCAGAACCTGCGCAACTTCATCCATGACAATACGCCGACGGTACCCGGTACCGACGACGTCGATACGCAGCCTACACTCGGCTTTCAGCGGGTGATTCAGCGCGCGATCATGCACGTGCAGTCGACGTCGAACGGCAAGAAGGAGGTCACGGGCGCGAACGTGCTCGTGGCAATCTTCGGCGAGAAGGATTCTCATGCCGTCTACTACCTGCAGCAGCAGGGCGTGACGCGGCTCGACGTCGTCAATTTCATCTCGCACGGTATCGCGAAGACGAATAGTAACGACGCAGCCAAGGCCGGCGATACGAGCGCCGAGTCCGAGGACGCGGCCTCGCAAAAAGAAACGCCGCTTGCGCAATTCACGCAAAACCTCAACCAGATGGCGAAGGACGGGCGCATCGATCCCTTGATCGGCCGCGAGTCCGAGGTGGAGCGTGTCGTTCAGGTGCTGTGCCGCCGCCGCAAGAACAATCCGCTTTTGGTCGGTGAGGCCGGTGTCGGCAAGACGGCCATCGCGGAAGGACTCGCCTGGCGCATCACGCGCGGCGAAGTGCCCGACATCCTGGCCGATGCGCAGGTGTACTCGCTCGATATGGGCGCGCTGCTTGCGGGCACCAAATACCGCGGGGATTTCGAGCAACGGCTGAAGACGGTGTTGAAGGAGCTCAAGGAGCGTCCGCACGCGATTCTCTTCATCGACGAAATCCATACGCTGATCGGCGCCGGGGCTGCGTCGGGCGGCACGCTCGACGCCTCGAACCTGCTCAAGCCGGCGCTGTCGTCAGGTACGCTCAAGTGCATCGGCGCCACCACGTTTACCGAGTACCGCGGCATCTTCGAAAAGGATGCGGCGCTGTCGCGGCGCTTCCAGAAGATCGACGTCACGGAGCCGACAGTCGAGCAGACCGTGGCCATTCTGCGCGGTCTCAAATCCCGCTTCGAGGAGCATCACGGCGTCAAGTATTCGTCGGGCGCACTGTCGGCAGCGGCTGAGCTGTCGGCCCGTTTCATCACGGACCGCCACTTGCCTGACAAGGCGATCGACGTGATCGACGAAGCCGGCGCGGCCCAGCGTATCCTGCCCAAGTCGAAGCAGAAGAAGACGATCGGCAAGAGCGAGATCGAGGAAATCATCTCGAAGATCGCGCGCGTGCCGGCGCAAAGCGTGTCGCAAGACGATCGCAGCAAGCTCCAGACGCTCGACCGCGACCTCAAGGCGGTCGTTTTTGGACAAGATCCGGCCATCGACGCTTTGTCGGCCGCCATCAAGATGGCGCGCGCCGGGCTCGGCAAGACCGACAAGCCGATCGGCGCTTTCCTGTTCTCGGGCCCGACCGGCGTCGGCAAGACCGAAGTGGCGCGCCAGCTCGCGTTCACGCTCGGCATCGAGCTCACTCGCTTCGATATGTCGGAGTACATGGAGCGTCATGCCGTGAGTCGTCTGATCGGTGCGCCGCCAGGGTATGTCGGCTTCGATCAGGGTGGATTGCTGACGGAAGCCATCACGAAGAAGCCCCACTGCGTGTTGTTGCTCGACGAGATCGAGAAAGCGCATCCGGACATCTTCAACGTCTTGCTGCAGGTGATGGATCACGGCACGCTGACCGACAACAACGGGCGCAAAGCCGATTTCCGCAACGTCATCATCATCATGACGACGAATGCCGGTGCGGAGTCGATGCAAAAGGGCTCGATCGGATTCACGTCGCGCCGCGAAACCGGCGACGAGATGGCCGATATCAAGCGGATGTTCACGCCCGAGTTCCGCAACCGGCTCGACGCGATCATCAGCTTCCGCTCGCTCGATGAAGAAATCATCATGCGCGTGGTCGACAAGTTCCTCATGCAGCTCGAAGACCAGCTGCACGAGAAGAAGGTCGATGCCATCTTCACCGACGCTTTGCGCCATCACCTCGCAAAGCACGGGTTCGATCCGTTGATGGGCGCGCGTCCGATGCAGCGGCTGATTCAGGATACGATCCGCCGCGCGCTGGCCGACGAACTGCTGTTCGGCAAGCTGATGAACGGCGGTCGCGTGACAGTCGATGTCGACGAAAGCGACAAAGTGCAGCTCACGTTCGACGAGAACGCGGCGCCGCGCTCTCCGAACCCGGAGACGGTCGAAGTGGAGTAGCGACGAACGCTGGCGGTTTGCGCGGCAACGCAACGCCGCGCGGCAGCTGACGAACAACGGCGCGGACGAAAATCCGCGCCGTTACTTTTGTTGGGGCGAAAGAAGGTGGGTGCCAGCCTCAGTGCTTGCCGGTGCTACCGAAGCCGCCGGCGCCGCGTTCACTTTGCGAGAAGTCGTCGACGATGTTGAACTGAGCTTGGACGACCGGCACGATGACGAGCTGTGCAAGGCGTTCCATCGGGTTGATCGTAAATGTGGTCTGCCCGCGGTTCCAAGTCGAGATCATCAGCTCGCCCTGATAGTCCGAATCGATCAGCCCGACCAGATTGCCGAGCACGATGCCGTGCTTGTGGCCGAGACCCGAGCGGGGCAGGATCAGCGCCGCATAGCCCGCGTCGCCGACGTGAATGGCCAGCCCGGTCGGCACGAGCGCCGTCTGGCCCGGTTCCAGCACGAGCGGCCGCTCGAGGCAGGCGCGCAGATCGAGGCCGGCGCTACCGGGCGTCGCGTAAGCGGGGAGCATCTCGCGCATGCGCGCGTCCAGAATCTTGAGATCGAGTTTCATGCCGTTTGCAAAAAAGGGAGAAACAAAAGTAATCGGCTAAGACGTCAGCGTGCGGGTGGAGCTAGGAAATGAGGCTCGTGTCGGGAAGCCGGCGCGCGATCTCGCGTACGAGTGCGGCGGCGAGTGCGTTCTTGTCCATCCGGGCGAGCCGCGTTGTCCCGGCGGCGTCGACGAGTACGACTTCGTTGTCGTCGCGGCCAAACGTTTGTGGGCCCAGATTGCCGATCAACAGCGGCACGCCTTTGCGTTGCCGTTTTTCTTCAGCATGCGCTTCGAGTTCGCCGCTTTCGGCCGCGAACCCGACGCAGTAGGGCGCGTTGGGCAGTTGCGCGACGGTGGCCAGGATATCGGGATTCTCGACAAACGCGAGTGACGGCACGCGGTGCTCCGCTGTCTTCTTGATCTTCTCGGCGCTCGTGCGGTCGACACGCCAGTCCGCGACGGCCGCCACCGAGATGAATACATCGCAATCCGCTGCCGAGAGCATGACGGCGTCATACATTTGCTGCGCGGTTTCGACATCCTCGCGCACGACGCCCCAGGGCGTGTCCAGCGATACCGGGCCGGCAATCAGGCGAACGTCGGCGCCGGCTTGCTGCGCGGCGCGGGCGAGTGCGAAACCCATCTTGCCGCTCGAACGATTGGTGAGGCCGCGCACGGGATCGATCGGCTCGAACGTCGGCCCCGCCGTGATCAAGACGCGACGGCCGGCGATGCACTTGGGCTGGAAGAACGAAGCGATGGCCTCGTAGGTGGCGTCCGGTTCCAGCATGCGCCCATCGCCGATTTCGCCGCACGCCTGGGCGCCTGAATCGGGGCCGAGCACGATGATGCCGTCCGCGCGTAGTTGCGCCACGTTACGCTGCGTCGCCGGATTGGCCCACATCTGCCGGTTCATGGCCGGCACCACGAGCAGCGGACAATCGCGCGCGAGGCACAGCGTGGAGAGGAGGTCGTCGGCACGACCTTGTGCGAGTTTCGCGAGAAAGTCCGCCGAGGCAGGCGCAATCACGATTGCCTGGGCCGCGCGGGACAGATCGATGTGCGCCATGTTGTTGTCGACACGCGCATCCCATTGGCTCGTATAGACGGGGTGCCCCGAAAGCGCCTGCATCGTCACGGGCGTAATGAACTGGGTGGCGGCCTCTGTCATCGCGACTTGGACCGTAGCGCCAGCTTTCGTCAAAAGCCGCGTCAGCTCGGCGATCTTATAGCAGGCTATGCCGCCCGTCATGCCCAGTACGAGGTGCTTTCCAGCGAGTTCTGCGGTTGCCAACGTTGCCTCCGGGGCGCTCGTGCTGCAGGTACGTCAACGCGCGCCACGCACGCGCCGCAATTCGTCCAGTACGAGCAATATTGCGCCAATTACGATCGCGCTGTCAGCCAGATTGAACGCGGGCCAGTGCCAGCGGCCGACATGGAAATCGAGAAAGTCGATCACATGGCTATGAATGAGCCGGTCGATGACGTTGCCCAGCGCGCCGCCCATGATCAGCGAAAGCGCCGTGCAGAACAGCCGCTGATTGCCGTGGCGTTTGAGCAGGTAGACGATGACGAGGGCCGCGGCCACGCCGAGTGCAGTGAACGCCCAGCGCTGCCAGCCTCCCGCCGCGGCCAGAAAGCTGAACGCAGCGCCGCGATTGAAGACCATAAACAGATTGAAAAAGGGCGTGAGCGCGTAGGGCGTCGCGTAGGCGAACACTTTCATGACCGCGATCTTCGTCAACTGATCGAAGAGAATCACGATCAGGGCGATGCCGAGCCACGGCCCGAGCGTGGTGCTGGTGCTGGCCGGTAGGGAGCGCGTCTTGGCCATTATGCGGCGCTCCTTTTCTCGCCCTCGCCGAACAGGTTGCTGAAGCATCGGCCGCACAGCGCCGGGTGGTCCGCATGCGCGCCGACGTCGGCCCGGTAGTGCCAGCAGCGCTCGCACTTCAGATACTTCGATGCGGCGACTTCGACACCTTCGTCCGCTTCCGTTTCGACCTTGACGACGTCCGCGGCGGAGGTGATGAGCACGAACTTGAGATCGTCGCCGAGACTCGTGAGCGCGTCATAAGCGGCGCCGCTTGCGCGGATCGTCACTTCCGCCTGCAGCGACGAACCGATCTGGTTCGCAACGCGTGCCTCTTCGAGCGCCTTCGTCACGTTGCCGCGCACCGTGCGCAGCAATGCCCATTTCTCCACCAGCGAATTGGCGCCCGGAACCTCGGGGTAGGCGTAGTACGTTTCCGTGAAAATCGTCTCGCGGCCAGGCTGGAATACCTGCCACGCTTCCTCGGCCGTGAACGACAGGAACGGCGCCATCACGCGCAGCAAGCCTTGCGTGATGTGGTAGAGCGCCGTCTGCGCCGAGCGGCGTGCGCTCGAATCGGCCGCACTCGTGTAGAGCCGGTCTTTCAGCACGTCGAGATAGAAGCCGCCGAGGTCCTCCGAGCAATACGTCATGAGCTTGGCGACCACCGGATGGAACTCGTACTTCTCGTAGTGCGCAAGGATGTCGCGCTGCAATTCGGCCGAGAGCGCCACTGCGTAGCGGTCGATCTCGAGCCACTCGCTCGCCGGGCGCGCGTCTTTCGCGAAGTCGAAATCCGATAGATTCGCGAGCAGGAAGCGCAGCGTATTGCGGATACGCCGGTAGCTCTCCGTCACGCGCTTCAGGATTTCCTCGGAGATCGCGAGCTCGCCCGAGTAGTCGGTCGAGGCGATCCACAGGCGAATGATCTCGGCGCCGAGCCGGTTGGCGACATCGTGCGGATCGATGCCATTGCCAAGCGACTTGCTCATCTTGCGGCCTTCGCCATCGACGGTGAAGCCGTGCGTGAGCAGCGCGCGGTAGGGCGCGCGACCGTCGAGCATCGAAGCCGTCAATAGCGACGAATGGAACCAGCCGCGATGTTGATCGGAGCCTTCGAGGTAAAGGTCGGCCGGGAACTGCGAGACATTGGCATGCGAGCCCCGCAAGACGTGCCAATGCGTCGTGCCAGAGTCGAACCAGACATCGAGCGTATCGCGATTCTTTTCATAGAGATTGGCGTCCTCGCCGAGCAGCTCGCGCGCATCGAGCGCCTGCCATGCCTCGATGCCGCCTTGCTCCACACGCTGGGCCACTGCCTCGAGTAGCTCGAGCGTGCGTGGATGCAGTTCACCCGTCTCCTTGTGGACGAAAAACGCCATCGGCACGCCCCATTGGCGCTGGCGCGAGAGCGTCCAATCGGGACGGTTCGCGATCATGCTGTAAAGCCGCTGTTTGCCCCATGACGGATAGAACGCCGTTGCCTCGACGCCTGCGAGCGCCGTTTCGCGCAGCGTCGCGCCCCCGTCTTTCGGCGTGAGGTCCATGCCCGCGAACCATTGCGAGGTGGCGCGATAGATGATCGGCGTCTTGTGGCGCCAGCAGTGCATGTAGCTGTGCGGATATTTTTCGGTATGCAGCAGCGTGCCCGCCGCCTCCAGTGCCTCGACGATTTTCGGGTTGGCACTCCAGATCGACAGCCCGCCGAAAAGCGGCAGCGATTCGGCGTAGCGACCATCTCCCATCACCGGGTTGAGGATGTCCGAATCGGCCATGCCGTGCGCCTTGCACGACTCGAAGTCTTCGACGCCGTAGGCCGGCGACGAGTGAACGATGCCGGTGCCGGTGTCGGTGGTCACATACTCGCCGAGGTAGACGGGCGAAGTGCGTTTATAGCCGGGATGGCCCGCCGCGAGCGGGTGCACGAACCGCAGGTTCGCCAGCTTGGCACCGGGCGCGCTCGCCACGATCTGACCGGTGAGGCCGAAGAGGGCGAGACTCGCTTCGACGCGCTCCTGAGCGAGGATCAGCATTCCCCGTGGCGTTTGCACGAGCGCGTAGACAACTTCGGGGTGGACGTTGAGCGCCTGATTGGCCGGGATCGTCCAGGGCGTGGTGGTCCAGATCACGATCCCACCTTGCGTGTCCGGCAATGCGTCGAGACCGAATGCCTGCGCAACGGGTCCTGTCTCGGCGAACGGGAACAGCACGCTGATCGACGGATCGGTGCGATCCTTGTACTCGACTTCGGCTTCAGCCAACGCGGAGCCGCAGTCGAAACACCAGTTCACGGGCTTCAGCCCACGGTAGACGTAGCCCTTTTCGAGAATCTTCGCGAGCGCGCGGATTTCGCCGGCCTCGTTGCCGAAATTCATCGTCTTGTAGGGGTTGTCCCAATCGCCGAGTACGCCCAGACGCTTGAAGCCGGCCTTTTGCTTTTCGATCTGTTCGGCCGCATAGGCGCGCGCCTTGCGCTGCACTTCAGCGGCCGGCAGCGATTTGCCGTACTGCTTTTCGATCTGGATTTCGATCGGCATGCCATGACAGTCCCAACCGGGCACATAGGCGGCGTCGAAGCCTGCCATGTTGCGCGACTTGACGATGATGTCCTTGAGAATCTTGTTGACCGCATGCCCGAGGTGAATGTCGCCGTTCGCATAGGGTGGGCCGTCGTGCAGCACGAAGCGGGGCCGCCCGGCGCTCGCGGCGCGGATCTTGTCGTAGACCCGCTTGTCTTCCCACTCCTTGACGCGCACAGGCTCGCGCTTGGGCAGGTCCCCGCGCATCGGGAACGGCGTGTCGAGCAGGTTGACCGGATACTTGGCCTGGGGTTTCGAATCGGCTTTCTTGTCGCTCATGGTGAAATCGCTGAAAACAGTGGGTGCCTGTCGGCAGGCGCCCTTATAGGTGTCGGACGGCCTTCAGGCAAAGTACGCCCGCGCGTTCGCGACGTCGCGCGCAATCGCCGCGCTCAACGTTTCGAGGTCGGCGTACTTTTGTTCGTCGCGGAGTTTCTTCAGGAATTCGACGCGCACGAGTTTGCCATAGGCATCCCCGTGCCAGTCGAGCAGGTGAACTTCGAGCAGCACGCGGCCCGAATCGTCGACGGTCGGGCGCACGCCCAGGCTCGCGACGCCGGGCAGCGGTTCGGCCTCGATGCCGTGCACGCGCACGACGAAGATGCCGGCCAGCGCGGGACGCTTGTGCGCAATCGGCAGGTTCAAGGTCGGAAAGCCGAGGTCCCGGCCTAGCGAGAGCCCATGCACGACATGGCCGCTGATCAGGTAGTCGCGCCCGAGCGCGGCGCGCGCCGCGTCGAGATCGCCCGCGACGAGCGCCGCGCGCACGGCCGAGCTCGAAATGCGTGCCCCGGCGGCATCCGCGACGGTGCCCATTTGCTCGACCTCGAAGCCGTGGCGCTCGCCGGCGGCCCGCAGCGAAGCGAAATCGCCGGCGCGTTTCGCGCCGTAGCGGAAATCGTCGCCGATCAGTACCCAGCGCGCGTGCAAGCCCCCGACGATGATGCGCTCGACGAACGTATCGGGCGACTGGCTCGCGAATGTGCGATTGAAATGCTCGACGACGACGCGGTCCACGCCGTTCATCCGCAACGCCTCGAGCTTGTCGCGCAACATCGCGATGCGCGGCGGCGCGCTCGCGGGATCGAAGAACTCGCGCGGGTGCGGCTCGAACGTCATCACGCACACGGGCAGGCCGCGCGCCCGGGCGGCTTCGCGCACGCGCGCGAGCAATGCCTGATGACCGCGGTGGACACCGTCGAAGTTGCCGATCGTCAGCGCGCACGGCGCGCGGCTTTCGGCATTGGGAAGACCGCGGAAGACTCTCACGATAACCGTCGAGTGGGCGGCGCGATGCCGCAAGGCCAAGGATCGATGCGGGCCTCACCGGCGCCGCAAAACAAGAGATTATAAACGTTCGGGCGTCGGACGGCGGCGTGGCGGCCAGCTCGCGGGGTCCCCAATGATAAAATCGCCGGATGAAGAACATCGTAATTCTGATTTCGGGGCGGGGCAGCAATATGGAAGCGATCGTGCGCGCCGCCGCGCACGAACGGTGGCCCGCCCGCATCGCCGCCGTCATCGCGAACCGGCCCGACGCGTCCGGGCTCGCTTTTGCCGCGCGCGAAGGGATTCCCACGGCAGTCGTCGATCATCTCGAATTCCCCGAGCGCGATGCGTTCGACGCCGCGCTGGCGCGTGTCGTCGACAGCTTCGCTCCGGATCTCGTCGTGCTTGCGGGCTTCATGCGCGTTTTGACGACGTCTTTCGTCGAGCGCTACGCGGGGCGCATGCTGAACGTACATCCGTCGCTACTGCCGAGCTTTCCCGGGCTGCATACGCATCGGCGCGCGCTCGAAGCGGGCGTGACGCTGCACGGGGCGACCGTGCATTTCGTCACGCCGCAACTCGATCACGGGCCGATCGTCATCCAGGCCGCCGTGCCGATCGTGGCCGGCGACGATCCCGCCCGGCTCGCGGCGCGCGTGCTCGCGTGCGAGCATGTGGCCTATCCGCGCGCGGTGCGCTGGTTCGTCGAGGGGCGGCTGTCGCTCGACGGCATGCGCGTGAGCCTGACACCCCCCGAGCCGCAGTGGCTCTTCGACGATACTCACCAAGCGGCATGATGAATCGTCATCGTGCTCATATTCGTTGGCTGCCCGCGCCGGGGGCCACTGCCCGCCCGGCGGGGGCCTGACGGGAGGCAACATGAAAACAAAGACTACTCGATCGAAATCCCTCTCGCCTGCTTCATCGGCCCCGCAATCGAAGCCGCGTGGCGGCGTTGCCCGGCCCTTGCGCTCGCCGCGCAGCGCAAAGACGGGCGGCACATCCGGCTCGTCGCCCGCCTGGGCGCGCGAAGGGGGCCTGCATGGCTTCCTCGTCGGCCAGACCGAGGCGCTCATTGCCGAAGTGCTGAAATTCACGGGTCCGGCCGACGCCACGACGAGCCGCTTTTTCCGCGCGCATCCAAAGCTCGGCCACAGCGAGCGCGGCATCATCGCCGAGGCCGTGTTCGCCGTGCTGCGCCGGCGCATGGAGTTCGCGCATCTGGCCGAAAGCGGTACGGGCGGCCCGATGCGGCGTCTCGCGCTGCTCGGTCTCATGCAGACGGCGG
>CBJLAJ010000069.1:0-26311 GCA_966421005.1 uncultured Paraburkholderia sp. | reverse complement strand
TCGAGATAACTCACCTGCCCTTCGCGATATTGCGTCTGCGACAAATGCTCAGCACGCTGCGCCGAACTCACCGCATCGCCTTGCGCGCGAATCTGGTCGTCGAGCAGCCGCAAATCGGCCAGGTTGTCCTCAACCTCCCTGAACGCCGTGAGCACCTGCGAGCGATACAGCGCGACATCCTCGTCGAACTGCGCACGCGCCCCAGCAAGCTGAGCCTTGCGCCGCCCGCCGTCGAAAATCGGCAGCGTAAGCGCCGTCCCCGCGAACGGCCCGAGCAGGAACGTGCGGCTCGACCACATGAAGAGCTCGCCCAACCCCGCCGATTCATAACCGAACGACCCGGTGATATCAAGCTTCGGGAAGAACGCCGACTTCGCCAGACCCACGCGAGCATTGGCCGCGGCCATTGCACGTTCTGCCGCGGCGATATCGGGCCGCCGTTCAAGCAGGGCCGAAGGCAACCCCGCCGGCACGCGCGCCGTCACCGGCACGAGCGGCTGCTGCGCAAACGTGAATTCCGCCGGTGTCTTGCCAAGCAAAATCGCAAGACTATGTTCGGCCGCCGCCCGTTGCCGCTCCACGCCCACCGCTTCGGCACGCGTCGTGGCAAGCGAATTATTCGCCTGCGACAAATCGAGCTCGCTCACTTCGCCTTCGTCGAACCGGCGCTTGACGAGCTTCACCCCCTCTTCGCGAAGCGCAATGGTGCGGTTATACAGCTCGCGCTCGGCATCGAGTTCGCGTAGCGAAAAGTACGTCGACGCCACATCGGCCTGCAGTGCAAGCTGGACCGAACGGAAAAGCGCCTCGCTTTGCTGCGAGTCCGCGCGCGCGGCCCTGACGTTCGAGCTGACCCGTCCAAACAAATCCGCCTCATAGGACACGGTCGACTGCGCACGCCACAACGTCATCGGCGGCACATTGGCGTTTTGCGGCAAGCCCTGCGAGGCCGGCGACAACTTCTCGCGCGTCGGCCCGAAGCCCGCGTCGATTTCAGGAAACCACGCCGAGCGTGCCGAATTGAGCGCCGCCCGCGATTGCCGCACGCGCGCCGCGGCCGCCTTCAAATCCTGATTCGCCTCGAGCGCTTCCTGTTCGAGCTTGTTGAGCGTGTCGTCGCCGAACACCGTCCACCATTCGCCGCGCGACAGCGCGTCGGACGGCTGCGCCGGCTTCCATTGTCCCGCCGATGCCGCCGTTGCATCCGTCTTCGGCGCTTCCTTGAATGCGCTGGGGATGTTCATGTCCGGCCGCTTGTAGGCCGGATCGAGCGAGCATGCCGCCAGCAGTGCAATCAACAAACCGCTCGCCAACATCCGCATGGCACCGCTCGTCGTGCCCCGTGCGCCGGCTGTCTTTTCATATCGTTTCATTTTTGCTCCCAAGCCTTATGCGTCGGTAACGTCCAGCTCGCGCACTTTCGAATCGGTTTCGTCCTTCGAGTCCTTGCCGGCAACATGGATCTTGCCGCCCGCCAACGTACGCAGCACGACATAGAACACCGGCGTCAGCATCAGCCCGAACAACGTCACACCGAGCATGCCGAAGAACACCGCTATACCCATTGCATGCCGCATCTCGGAGCCCGCCCCCGTCGACAGCACGAGCGGCACGACACCCATGATGAACGCGATCGACGTCATCAGAATCGGCCGCAGCCGCAGCCGGCTCGCCTCGATCGCCGCAGCCATCGGCGTACGGCCGTCATGCTCGAGCTCGCGGGCAAACTCCACGATCAGAATGGCGTTCTTCGATGCAAGTCCAACCAGCACCATCAATCCGATCTGCGTGAAGATGTTGTTGTCGCCGCGCAGCAACCAGACACCGGCCAGCGCGGAAAGCACGCTCATCGGCACGATCAGGATCACCGCGAGCGGCAACGTCAGGCTCTCGTAGAGCGCCGCAAGCACGAGGAACACGAGCAGCACGCTGATCGGGAACACCCAGATGGCGGAGTTACCGGCCAGGACCTGCTGATACGTGAGATCGGTCCATTCGAACTTCACACCGCGCGGCAGCGTTTCCTTCGCGATCTTCTCGATGACGGCCTGCGCCTGCCCCGACGAATACCCGGGCGCGGGCCCGCCGTTGATGTCGGCGGCGGTGAAGCCGTTATAGCGCACCACCATCTCCGGACCATACGTCGGCGTGACCTTGACGAGCGACGAAAGCGGCACCATCTCGCCCGACGCCGCGCGCGTCTTCAGCTGCAGGATGTCGTCGGGCCGCGAACGGAACGGCGCATCGGCTTGCACGCGTACCTGATAGACGCGTCCGAAGCGATTGAAGTCGTTCACATACAGCGAGCCCAGATAAACCTGCATCGTCTGGAAGACATCGGTGACGGGAATACCGAGCTGCTTGGCCTTCACGCGGTCCAGATCGACGTTGAGCTGCGGCACGTTGATCTGGTAGCTCGTAAAGAGCGGACCGAGTTCCGGCGCCGTTTGCGCGCGCTTGATGAACGCCTCCGTCGCCTTGTCGAGCTGCGTATAGCCGAGTGCGCCGCGATCTTCGAGCTGCAGCTTGAAGCCACCCAGCGTACCGAGACCCAGCACCGGCGGCGGCGGAAAGACCGCAACGAACGCGTCCTTGATGCCGCCGAACTTCTGGTTCAGCGCACCCGCGATCGCACCGGCCGAAAGAGCCCGCGAACCGCGATCCTTGAACGGCTTGAGCGAAACGAAGACGATGCCGGCGCTCGAACTGTTCGTGAAGCCATTCACCGAAAGGCCCGGGAATGCCACGGCGTGCTCGACGCCCGGCTGCTGCGCGACGATATCGCCCATCTCGCGAATGACGCGCTCGGTGCGATCGAGCGTGGCGCCTGTCGGCAGTTGGGCAAACGCGATCAGATACTCCTTGTCCTGCGCGGGCACGAATCCGCCCGGAACAATTTGCGTGAACAAAACAGTCGCACCAACGAGCACGGCGTACACACCCAGCATCATCGTGCGGTGACCGAGTACACCCCGCACGCCCCGCCCATACGCCGTCGAACCACGCTTGAAGACTTTATTGAAGCCGCGGAAAAAGCCGCCAAAGAGACGATTCATGACGCGCGTGAGCCAATCCTCGGGGGCATCGTGGCTACGCAGCAAGATGGCGCAAAGCGCGGGCGAAAGCGTCAGCGAGTTGAATGCCGAAATCACCGTCGAAATGGCGATCGTCATCGCGAACTGCTTGTAGAACTGGCCCGTCAGACCGCTCATGAATGCAAGCGGCACGAACACGGCAACGAGCGTCAGCGCGATGGCGATGATCGGCCCGCTCACCTCTCGCATCGCTCGCACGGTGGCCGCGTGCGCACTGTGTCCTTCGGCAATGTTCCGCTCGACGTTCTCGACGACCACAATCGCATCGTCGACGACGATACCGATCGCGAGCACCATGCCGAACAGCGAAAGCGCGTTGATCGAGAATCCGAATGCCAGCAGCAGCGAGAACGTACCGACGATCGAAACCGGTACCGCCACGAGCGGAATAATCGAGGCTCGCCATGTCTGCAGAAACACGATCACGACGATGACGACGAGCGCAATCGCCTCCAGCAGCGTATGGATGACGGCTTCGATACTCGAGCGCACGAACTGCGTCGGGTCATAAACGATGCTGTAGTCGATCCCTGCAGGGAAGTCCTTTTTCAGGTCGGCCATATCCTTTCGGACCTGATCGGAAATCGCGAGCGAATTGGCACCCGGTTGCTGGTTGATCGCGAGCGCGACGGCCGGCTTGTTGTCGAGCAGCGAACGCAATGCATACTCGGATGCCGCCAGCTCGACACGCGCCACATCGCGCAGATAAGTCACGCCACCCGTCGGCGACGTCTTGACCACGATCGCGCCGAACTGCTCTTCCGTTTGCAACCGGCCGCGCGCATTGACCGACAACTGCAGCGGCACGCCCGGCCCTGTCGGCGACGCACCGATCACACCCGCGGCAACCTGGACGTTCTGCTCGCGAATCGCGGCCACGACGTCGTTCGCCGTCAACCCGTGTTCGGCCACCTTCTGCGGATCGAGCCACACACGCATGGCGTAATCGCCCGCGCCCCAGAGCTGTACCTGGCCTACGCCCGCGATACGTTCGAGCCGATCCTTGACGTTGAGCAGCGCGTAGTTGCGCAGGTACGTCATGTCGTATCGATTGTCGGGCGAGATCAGGTGCACGACCATCGTCAGTGTCGGCGAGCTCTTGATCGTCGTCACGCCCAGACGCTGCACGTCATCGGGCAGGCGCGGCAGTGCCTGCGAAACACGGTTCTGCACGAGCTGTTGCGCCTTGTCCGGATCGGTGCCGAGACGAAACGTGATCGTGAGCGTCATATTGCCGTCGCTATTGGCCTGCGACTGCATGTAGAGCATGTTTTCGACGCCGTTGATCTGCTCTTCGAGCGGCGAAGCCACCGTCTCGGCGATCACCTTCGGATTCGCGCCCGGATACTGCGCGTGCACCACGACCGATGGCGGCACGACTTCCGGATACTCGGAAATCGGCAACTGGAAAAGCGCGATCACGCCCGCCAGCAGGATCAGAACCGATAGCACCCCTGCAAAGATCGGCCGATCGATAAAGAATTTTGAAATGTTCATGTCGCGTTCTGTTCAATTGAGCGCATCGAGTTCAAGCGCAACGGACGACTCAAGAATTCGACGAGTCGCCGGCATTCGAGGCATTGGCATCCGTCTGGTTGGCGCCCGGCTGGCTGTCGTCGCCGCCATCCATCGCAACCACGTGCGGGCGTACCGTTGCTCCGGGACGTACGCGCTGAATGCCGTGGACGACGATGCGGTCGCCGCTTGCAAGCCCCGCCGTAATCACGCGCAAATTGCCGTGCAAAGCACCGAGCGAGACAGGCCGATACGAAACGCGGCCTTGCGTATCGACGGCCAGCACGAACTTCTTGTCCTGGTCGGTACCGATGGCTGCCTCCTCGACGAGCAGCGCACGATGCGGCGCACCGCCGCCCACCTTGATGCGGGCGTAGAGACCAGGCACGAGCGTACCGTCCGGATTATCGAAGCGCGCGCGCACGCGAATGGTGCTCGACGCGGTATCGAGCCGGTTGTCGACCGATGCAACCGTGCCCTTGCGCGAATAGCCGGTCTCGTCGGCAAGACCGAGTTCCACCGGCACCGACGTACCCGTGCGCGCCCGACCGATGTACTTCAAGTAGGTCTGTTCGTCGACATCGAACGAAGCGTAGATAGGCGAGACGGAAACGAGCGTCGTGAGCGGCGGCGTACCGGCACCGACGGAAACGACGTTGCCGAGCGTGACTTCGGCACGCGAAACGCGACCCGAGACAGGCGCGACGATCTTCGTATAGCCAAGGTTGATGCGCGCCGTTTCGAGCGCTGCGTCAGCGGCTTGCACATTCGCGGCAGCCTCCACCGCGGCATTCTTTTTCTCGTCGAAGTCGCGCTTCGCGATCGCGTTGTCCTCGATGAGACGCTGGGCGCGCTGCCAATCGCTTTGCGCGTAGCCGTTGCGCGCCTTCGCCGCCGCCAGCTGTGCTTGAGCGCGATCGACTTCGGCCGCGTACGGACGCGGATCGATGACGAACAGCACGTCGCCCTTTTTCACGAGCGAGCCGTCCTTGAAGTTGACCGAGACGATCGTGCCCCCGACGAGCGGGCGCACATCGACCTTGTCGACCGCCTCCAGCCGGCCCGAGTATTCCTGCCAGTCGGTCACGGTCTTGTCGACGACTGTGGCGACGTCGACTTCAGGCGCCATCGGCGCCGCCTGTGCCGGCGCATTGGCATTCACGCGCACGGCCGTCAGGACGCCGACCCCGGCCAGCACGGCGACGGCGACCACCGCGCCGGCGATACGTGTACGGGAAAAACGCTGCTTGGACATAAGGAGGCTCCGGTGTGTTGATTGTTGTAAGACTTTGGATTCAGTCGATTCAGCCGATTCTGCAGATTCAGTAGATTCGAACGATTCAGCGAGCGGCAACTACGGACTTCGCAAGTCGACATTGGAAAAACCGCACCGCGTCTTGCAGTGCCTGAGCATCGCTCCCGACCTGCTCATGGGAGGCGCTCGGATAACGGACGACTTGCGTCGGCACGCCCGCGCTGATGAGGCGCGATGCGTACCGTTCCGCTTCGATATGCAGCACGTCGTTTTGCGCAGTTGCGACGAACGTCGGCGGCAGCCCGGCAAGCCGGGCCGATTCGAGCGGTGCCGCGTACGGATGCAGCCGTTGCGCAGCCTGCGGCAAATAGGCGCGATAACTCGCCGCGCACTCGCGTGCCGAGATGTCCGACGCGACGCGCCGCTCGTCGGCAAGGCAAGTCATGCTCGGATCGAGCATCGGGCTGAACAGCGCTTGCGCCTCGATGCGCACTTCACCGCGATCGCGCGCGACGAAGGCGAGCCCATTGGCAATGTGCCCACCCGCGCAATGTCCCGCCACGAACAGTGTTTTTCCGCCGGCGCCATAGGTGCGCCCGACGGCATCCACCCATCGCGCGGCGCGATAGGCGTCCTCGAGCGCAGCCGGAAACGGATGTTTCGGCGCCAGCGAATAATCTACGGATATGACCAATGCCGAAAGGTGCTCGGCAAAATGGCGCGCGGCAGCATCGGCGTCGTCAAGCGAACCGCGTACGAATGCGCCGCCGTGAAAATAAAGCAAGACGGGCATTGAGCGCAAGCCGTCACGGCGATAAATCCGCAATCCGATATTGCGTTGATATCCCGCTATTTGAATTTCGTTGATCTCGAGCGAAGGCGCGACGGACGAGCCGCCCTCCGAAAGGCTACGAGAGTGCGTAGTACGCATGAGTCGAACGCGCAAAGGCGCAGCAGTTTCACAATGATCAGCATTGTGGGTTCGGCAGGAATTCCGATAAATGCCTATAATCCGGCAACACAATTCACCGCTTCCGAACAATTGTCTGCATGTCGCGGCCGGCTTGCCGCGCAAGCGGCGGTGTGTCATTTCCTCCGGAGAACAACGATGGATCGGCTCCAAGCCATGCAGGTGTTCACTCGCGTGGTCGACACGAACAGTTTCACCAAGGCAGCGGAAACGCTCGATTTGCCGCGCGCATCGGTCACCACGATCATTCAGAACCTGGAGGCACATCTCGGCGTGCGCCTCATGCACCGGACGACGCGCCGTCTCAGTCTCACGCCCGATGGCGCAGCGTACTACGAACGCTGTGTGCGCATTCTCGCCGATGTCGAGGAAACCGAGAGCAGCCTGCAAAACGGCAGCAAGAAGCCGCACGGCAAGCTGCGCGTCGATATGCCGGGCTCGATCGGGCGAACGATCGTCATCCCCGCGCTGCGCGAATTCCGCGAGCGCTATCCGGATATCGATTTGCAGTTGGGTTTGTCGGACCGGCCTGTCGATTTGCTGCAAGAAGGGGTCGATTGCGTCGTGCGCGTCGGCGCCCTGCAGGATTCGTCGCTCGTGGCCCGTCGCATTGGCCTTTTCGAGGGCGTGACCTGCGCGGCGCCGGATTACCTGGCCCAGGCCGGCGAGCCGCGCACGCTCGAGGAATTGAGCCAGCACCGTGCGATCAACTACTTCTCGAGCCGCACGGGCCGCATCATCAACTGGTCGTTCCTCGTCGATGGCAAGGAAGTCGAAGTCAAGATGGAGGGTTCGATCTCCGTCAATGACGCTGACGCCTATGTGGCCTGCGCGGTCGAGGGATTCGGCATGATTCAGATGGCGCTTTTCATGGTGTTGCCGCATCTGCGCTCGGGCGCGCTCAAGGAAGTGCTGCCCGAGTGGAAGCCTTTGCCGATGCCCATTTCGGCCGTTTATCCGCACAGCCGTCATTTGTCGCCGAAAGTGCGCGTCTTCGTCGATTGGATTGCGGAAGTGTTCGATCGCTGCCCGCTCCTGAGCGGACGCCAAAGCCTCGACAAGGCCTGCAGCAAGCGCACGTTGGAGGAATTGGAATCCGCTCAGCCGCTCGATACGCCCGTTCTTTCCGAATGGGTCGCGTAAGCGGCCGATCTCGTGGCGCCGCTTTTACCGGGCGCCACGGTTATCTCTGCGTTCGCTTCATTGTTTCATCCGCGCGACAAATCAATTCACGATTCGTAGATTTATCGAGCGCGCTTCGACCACTACATTTGCATCCGTGGCGGCACTGATCGTCAGCGCCGCATCTCATCGACACTGGAGCAAATATCATGAAGCGCACTACTCTCATCGCCGCCCTTTTGACTTCGCTCGTCGCGAGCACCGCTGCATTCGCCGATGGCGGCATCGGACACAACGGCACGTATAACGATCAATCGTGGATCGGCACGAGCACGAAAACGCGTGCTGAAGTGCGCGCCGAAGTGGCCGCCGCCCAACGCAACGGCACGCTGCCTTCGATGAACAAGCAAAGCTATCCGAGCGTCGGGCTCGAAGGCCAAACGCAAGCCGCACGTATCGCGGCACGCGAGGGCAACACGGGTGATGTTTCCCTTGCCCGTCAATGACGAGCCCGCTCATGTTCGATACGGGCTTATCTCTCCTCGATCACTGGGACGTCGACACGCCAGGTTGGACGGCGTGGCGACCGTTCTCGCCGCAGCGGCGCGATGCCGCCACGGCGAGCGCGCCGATCAGCGTTGCGGCACGCCGTTGCGCCACTCGTCCCAGTGCGTCACGATCGTCTGAACGAGCGGATTGCCGGCTAGAAACAGATTGGCAACGGCCGGACCAAAGCCGCCCTGATCCTGATAATTGAGCAGGTTATCGGCACTCGTCTGGCCCGTGTAGGGCCGATCGAAGTCCGATCCCGAACGCAGCACGGCAACGCGATCGAGGTCCACACGGTGAACGCTCGCCGCACGTTTGAGCGCTTCGTAGGTTGCATTGTCTTCCTGCTGGGTAGTGCAGTAGACGCCCTTGCCATCGGTCATGATCTTCGTCCATTCACGCGCGCGCTCGCCAAGCAGCGTCCCTGACCACCAGGTGTCGCCTGCCAGCGTATCGCACTGAACGACCTTCGGCGGCTGGTTCGCCGGCGCGTAACTATATTTCGCGCGCGCAGCCTGCGCTTGCGCACTGTCCGAGAGCGTCACGTTTCGCGAAAGCGCGAAGGCCGCATCGGCGAGACGCGTATTCAACTGAAAGACCTCGGTGCGGTAATCGAGTGGCGGCTTTTCGGTCGGGCTTTTGGTATTGATGCCGAGATAACCGGTATTCCAACCCGGCGGGATTTCGCGCCCGTCGAGCTCCCATTGAATGCCGAAATCGACGAGATACTTCGCCCACGCCGCCGAGCCGATGGTGCCCTGCGCCGGATCGATGCCGGCAATACCCGCGACGAGGAAATACGTATGGCGCAGATCGAATCGTCGCGAGAACGTGAGCGCCATGATCGAGGCCGCCGCGTTCGCGTGACCCATTCCGGTCGTGACGACGCAGACGTCTTGCCGGTTGCAATTGACCTCCGGATAATCCGGCGACAAACCGGCCACGGGAATGGATTTCCATGGGCCCAGGTGGTCAAGCCATACCTTGCCCTCGGGGCCGAACATCGAAATGATCATGACCTTGACCGGATGACCGGCTGAGGCGGTTTCCGTAAAACTGTCGGCGTTGTCCTGGGCATTCGAGGCCGTCGCCGCGCATGCGGCGAGTGCCAATGCGGCGACCGATAAGATGGAGCGAGTGAGCATGGGCGTTCCTTGTTGAATTCCTGATGGTGGAAAGAAGACCGCTCGCTACTGCATGGACTTGCGTTTGTACTTGTACGTCTGCTGCTGTCTGCGTTTGAGCGTCTTTTACCGATACGATCGGTTTCAGCAGCGGCGCCCAGTATAGCGAGCCAATTCCACCAATATTCAGGAACGCCTCGTTTTCAATGCTTGGATCTGCTCGGCCCGGGCGCATCCGACGCACCCTGTGCGCGCTGCCTTCCATCGGATTTCGGGGCCGGCGGCCCGGGCTGCTCGTCGGCGGCCGGCTCTTCCGCCGGATCTCCCGCGCCTGCACCTGCGCCATTGGCGCCCTGCGGCGGCACGACCATCGTGCTGCGCAGCGGGTTCGCTATTTCGATCCCCCTTGCCCGGAACATCTCGAGAATGCGCCGGTTGAATTCGCGCTGCACGGGCCAGCGTGCCGTATCGCGGCACTGTATTTGACCGATGAGCGCCACCGCCGCGCCATCGACTTGATCGACACCCCAGAAGCTGAAGTCCGACACGATGCCATCCTTGAACTTCGGGTCTTCGCGTAACGAAGCGCCGATGTCGTTCAATGTCTGCACGGCGAGGTCGACATCCTGTCCGTAAGCGATGCTGATCTTCACGGAGGCATTGCCGAGCCCGCGGTTCGTATTGTTGACGGTCGTCACGGAGCTGAACGGAATGGTATGGAGCGAGCCGTCGCCGCCGCGCAGACGCACCGTGCGGATCGACAGATATTCGACCGTGCCCGATACCCCGGCCACCGTGACCCAGTCTCCTACCTGCATCGCGTTTTCCATCAACAGAAACATCCCGGTGATGAAATCCTGCACGAGCTTTTGCGAACCGAAACCGAGCGCGACACCGAAGATACTCGCGCCCGCAAGGAGCGGCCCGATGTTCACGCCAATCTCGCTCAACCCCGTGAGGCCGACCACCAGCGCAATACCGACAAAAAGCGTAGTGCGCAACATGGGCAGCAGCGTGCGCAAGCGGGCTGCCCGCATGAGGTCACCCGCGGTCGTCCATTTGAGCAATCGCCGCTCGATCGCAGCGTTGATCGCCTCCCAGACCGCAATCGCGGCGAAGGCCGCGATCGCCACCGTCACGACAGCCGATAGGAGCCGGCGCCCGAGACCTGTCTGGATGAACGACTGCCACGGGTGAAGCCCCCAGGTCGACAGCACGAAATTCGCGGCGACCAGCACGATGGCGAGCGTGATGAGCCCGCGCAGCAACGGATAGTAGCGATGCGCCCGCGCCAGCGCGATCGATCCTTTCTCGCCGTTCGTCGAACGAAACATGCGGCCGAGCACGCCCGATGTGACGATCGCGGCCAGACGGGCGCCGATCAGTATCGCGAGCGATATGCCGCCGCGCCCGAGCAGGATGCGATAGCCGTCGCGCACATCGAGCGCCCAGATGAACCATAGCGCGATTACCAGAAATACCGCGATGTAGGCCCAGGCTCCGGCAAGCCACTGGCCGACGAGCTTGAATGCGCGCGTGCGCCCCGTGGCATCGCGAATCCATTGCCGCACCGGTCGGCGAATCTGCAGGATCAGGATGGCGACCATGATATGGCCGACGAGCGTCACCGTCTTGACGATACCGAGATGCGCTTCGGGAGACAGGCCCAACGGCACGGGTGCCTCCGCCAACGCAATGCCGACGGCCACCACGGCTATGAGCCACAAGAGCCACCGCTCGACGAAAGCGGCCGATTCGTCGTTGATCCGCAACAGACGCAGCTTTGGCGCGTCGCTTGCCAGAAGGAGCCCGCACGCGAGCGCCACGACGCGCGCAATCGCATAGACCTGAATCAGCGTATCGAGCACCGCCTCCTCGGGCGTCCCGTCATCGGTCAACAGCGACATCGCGACAACCGCGATGACGACGGAGACCGCAAGCGGCACGGCCTTGAGCAACGTATGCAGCAACGCGAACGGCAGCCGCTGCAAAAGCGACCAATGGTGCACCGCGCGCTCGGCATTTCGTTCGCTGCGCGCGGCGCGATCGGCGTCGGGATCGATCGATCGCGCATCGGCGCCGGCCGCCTGCAATGGGATGGCCTCGCCCGCGGAGGCATCGGCCGCCGTGGAGCCGACGGCCAGTCCGCCCTCGGCCGCCGTGTCGGCCGCCGCCGCAGGCACGGGGGCTCCTTGAGGCTCCGCTGCGGGCACCTCGCGCGCGACGCCGCGGTTGCCAAGCGCCTCGATGTGCTTCTTGAGCAGCCGGGCGAGGAGCGCCCCGATGAGCCAGGCCGGCAGCAGCGAGGCGGCGAGCGTGCTGGCCAATTCGCGCAACTGCGCGCGGCCGGGGACACTCTCGATTTCATATCCCCACCAGGCGCGCACCGAATGCACGTCGAGCAAGGCGGCCGTGGAGACCTTCACCGACGAAGCCGCATGGCGAATGGTGGCGGCGGTCTGCCGCGACAGCTGCGAGACGAGTCCGTTCTGCGCGATCGCCGCGAGCACGGCCGACGCACCGCTAGCCGGCGCCGGTGCCGCACTGGCGGCCGACGCGGCGCTGGCCGGCGGCGCGCTCAACGCGCCGGCGGCAGCGATGGCACGAAGCGTATCGGTGATCTTGGTGCGCGTTTTGGGGTCATTGAGCGCATCGAGCGCGTGCTTGGCCTCGTCGGGCGTGAGTGTGACGGGCGAGGGATTCGAGGCGCTCGCGGGAGCGGATGCGGACGTTGCCGCGGTGGGCGCGGCGCGTACCGACAGAGACAACAACGACAGAAGCAACGCGAAGACGAGAAATTTGCGCATATCAAAGGGGGAAGGCCATACCGGAGACGGGGAACGGTCGCCGCGACGCGACCCCTCCCCGGTTTCATACGACTTCGTTAGTGCGCGAACGGTTCAGAAAAGCTCCAATGCAGCAATATTTGTACCTTTCATCTGACAAGCCTTGCTGCATTGCGTCGGGATTGCCGGCACCGCTACGCGCTAAGCCCGCTCCAGCGCCGCCATCTCCCGCACCAGCACGAGCAGCATGGAAAGGCTCGCCCCGCCGCCGGCGCGCTGTTCGGCAAGGAGCCGGCCGTAGCGTTCGAGCGGCACGACGCGCCTCGCCTGCCATGCCGCGGCGATGGCGTCGGGCCGCTCATCGTGCGCGTTCGCTTGCGCGAGTGCGCTGGCGGTCAACGCGCGCTTGAGCCGCGCGAATTCCGCGAGGGCCGCGGCGCGCGCTAGAACGTCCCAGTGTGTCGGTGTCGGAAGCGCACCCGCGCGTTCGGCGATGAAGCCGTAATTCAGCACGGTGCCGAGCGCGAAATATACCCCCGCGACGCGTTCCAGCGGCTCGCCCGTGGTCGCGGCGATATCGGCAATATCGAGCAGCGAAGCCGAGATGTCGCCGCGCGCCACATAGATCGCGAGTTCCTCGTCGACACCGGCCGACTCCAGCGACTGCCGGCGCTCGGCGAGCACCTCGACATCCGCGCCTGGCAACAATCGCTCGAGCTGGGCCGACAAGCGCTCGACAGCTTCGCGGCAACGCTCGACGAGTGCGGCAACGGGCTCGCCCGCCGCGGGGTCGCCGGCCTGCATGTGACGCAAGAACCAGAGCGCGGCAAATTCGACAAGCCGTGCCACTTCGACGAACATGCGCGCTTGCACGTCACCGGCAACGCGATTATCGAGTGCGTCGATTCGGCGCCAGAGTTCATCGACATGAAATACATCGCGCGCGATGATCGAGGCTCGCGCGATATCGCTGGCTTTCGCATCGGTCTCTTCCTGCAGCCGATGCACGAACGCGCACCCGAGGCGATTGACGAGCACGTTGGCCACATGCGTGGCGAGTATTTCGCGCTTGAGCGGGTGCCGCTCGCTCGCGGCCGCGAAGCGAACCTGCAGCGGCTTCGGAAAATAATCGCGAAAGAAGTCGGCCACGAGCGGATCTTCGGGCAGATCGGAATCGAGCAGTTCGTCGAAGAGCCACATCTTGCTATAAGCGAACAGCACGGCGCGCTCCGGCGACGTGAGCCCGAGATGCGCCGATTGGCGTTCGCCGATCTCCTCGTCAGTCGGCAAAAATTCGATCACGCGATTCAGGCGGCCGGCGCGCTCAAGCGAACGCATCAACCGCACCTCCGCATCGAGGCGTTCCGCCGAATGACGCCCCGCGATCGAGAGCGCCTGCGTCTGCTGATAGTTGTCGCGCAGCACGAGCTCGCCGACTTCGTCGGTCATGTCGGCGAGCAGCGCGTTGCGCTGCTTCTCCGTGAGTTCGCCCTCGGATACGACGAGTCCGAGCAGAATCTTGATGTTGACCTCGTGGTCCGAGCAGTCGACGCCGGCCGAGTTGTCGATCGCGTCCGTGTTGACCCGGCCCCCCTTGAGCGCGTACTCGATCCGGCCCAGTTGCGTGAGGCCCAGATTGCCGCCTTCGGCGACGACCCTGGCTCGCAGATCGGCACCGTTCACGCGCACGCCGTCGTTGGCGCGATCGCCCACCTGAGCATGGGTTTCCCGCGTCGCTTTCACGTACGTACCGATACCGCCGTTGTAGAGCAGATCGACAGGTGCGAGCAAAATAACCCGAACGAGCTCGTTCGGCGCAAGCGCGGGCGCGTCCGTGCCGAGTGCCGCGCGCACCGCGGGCGAAAGCGGAATCGTCTTTGCGCTGCGCGGATAAATCCCCCCGCCCGCGGAGATGCGCGCCGTATCGTAGTCCGCCCAGCTCGACCGCTCGAGCCCGAAAAGGCGTGCGCGCTCGGCGAAGCTGGCCTCCGGATCGGGGTCCGGATCGAGGAAGATGTGCCGATGATCGAATGCGGCAACGAGGCGAATATGGCGCGAAAGCAGCATTCCATTGCCGAATACGTCGCCCGACATGTCGCCGACGCCCACGACCGTAAAATCCGTCGTCTGCGTGTCGATGCCCATTTCGCGGAAATGCCGCTTGACCGACTCCCATGCGCCGCGAGCGGTAATGCCCATCTTCTTGTGGTCATATCCGACGGAACCGCCCGAGGCGAACGCATCGTCGAGCCAGAAGCCGTACGCGCGCGCGATCGCGTTGGCATAGTCGGAAAACGTCGCAGTCCCCTTATCGGCTGCGACGACGAGATAAGGATCGTCCGAATCGTGCCGCACGACGTCAGGCGGCGGGACGATCCCGCCCGGCGCGCGATTGTCGGTAACGTCGAGCAATCCTCGCAAAAAAGTCTGATAGCAGGACACGCCTTCTCGCAGGAATGCTTCGCGGTCCGTGACGGGCGGTGGATTCTTGACGACGAAACCACCTTTCGAGCCCACCGGCACGATCACGGTGTTCTTCACCATCTGCGCTTTCATGAGACCCAACACTTCGGTGCGGAAATCCTCGCGCCGATCGGACCAGCGCAGCCCGCCGCGCGCCACGCGTCCGCCACGTAAATGCACGCCTTCGACACGCGGCGAATACACCCAGATTTCGAACATCGGCTTCGGCTCGGGCAGCCCCGGCACGCGGGATGGATCGAGTTTGAACGACACGTAGGGCAACGGCTCGCCGTGCGGGTCGCGCCGAAAGTAATTGGTGCGCACCGTCGCCGTGATGACGCCGAGAAATTGCCTGAGAATGCGGTCCTCGTCGAGGTTGGGCACCTGATCGAGACCCGCGCCGATCGCATCCAGCAACTGCGCCGTACGGGCCTCGCGCGAGGCATCGAGTGCGGGATCGAAGCGCGCGAGAAAAAGCTCGACGAGCTGACGCGCCAGCGCCGGGTTGCCTGTCACCGCGCGCTCGATATAGGCGTCGCTGAACGTTGAGCCGACTTGCCGCAAATACTTCGCATAGGCACGCAGAATCGATACTTCGCGCGCATTCAGCTGCGCGCGCAATACCAGCCGGTTGAAGTCGTCGTTCTCGATCGCGCCAGCCCATACGCCAGCGAACGCATTTTCGAACAGGGCCTTCACGTGCTCGATGTCGAACTCGACGTCGTCGGTCAACTCGAGACCGAAATCGTGCACCCAGGCCGCGGTCGCGCCCTGGGGCTCGATCAGATAGGGACGCTCTTCGTCCACGCGTACGCCCAGATGCTCGAGCATCGGCAGACTGCGTGAAAGCGCGATCGATTGTCCGACGCGATAGACCTTGAAACGAAACGCTCGCGCCGACGCCTCGATCGGACGATAGAGGTTCATGCCCAACGCCTGCCCCTCGCGCGCCGCCTCGATCAATTCGATATCGCGCACCGCGGTCCGGGCCGCATAGTCCTCGCGATAGCCCGCCGGAAACGATTCGCCGTAGCGCTGCAGCAAGCGGTTGCCCGCCTCCTCGCCGAAACGTTCGAGCAACGCATCGGCGAGATCGTCCTGCCAGCGGCGCGTCACCTGAACGAGGCGTGTCTCGAGTTCGGCCGTATCGACTTGCGGCAAAGCGCCCGTGCCCGCTCTCACCACGATATGAATGCGCGCAAGCGGCGATTCCGACAGGAGCGGCGTGAACTCGACGCTCGTCCCGTTGTAGGCACCCGCGAGAAGCTTTGCCATGCGGCGCCGCAAATCGGTGTTGTACTTCTCGCGCGGCACGAAGACGAGACACGAGACGAAGCGCTCGAAGCGGTCGCGCCGCACGAACAGTCGCGTGCGCTGATGCTCCTGAAGCCGAAGGATGCCGAGGGCGATATCGTAGAGTTCGTCCTCGTTCGCCTGAAACAGCTCGTCGCGCGGATATTGCTCGAGCACCGTCACGAGCGATTTATGCAGGTGTCCCTTCGCAAGAAAACCTGCGCGACGCATGATGTTGGCGCATTTGCGCCGCACGATCGGTATGTCGGCGCTCGCGCCTGTATAGGCCGTGGACGTGTAAAGACCGAGAAAACGTCGCTCGCCCACGAGCTTGCCGTCTTCGCCGACGAGCTTGACGCCGACATAATCGAGGTAGCCCGGCCGATGCACCGTGGCGCGCGAATTGGCTTTGGTCAGGAAAATCGGCATCGTTTCGCCGATGATGGTGCTCGCCGAGGGCGGCAACGGCGTCACGTCGGCCGCCGCATTCGGCGCCAGCTGCGCGTCGCGCAGAATGCCTGCTCCCGTTCCCGGCACGGCGCGCAACCCGAGGCCCGCGCCGTGCGGCACGAGCGCATAGTCGCGCTGACCCAGAAACGTGAAATGATCGGCCACCATCCATTCGAGGAAGGCACGCGCTTCGGCGGCATCGGCGCTCGACTCGCGTGCCGCCACGCTCTTGATGGTCTGGCGGGCCGTCTCGATCATGCGCGGCCAGTCTTCCACCGCGGCGCGCACATCGCCCAGCACGCGCGCGATATTGGCGCGCAGCTCGGCAAGCCGTGCCGCATCGCCGCAGCGGTCGACTTCGAAATGGATGAACGATTCGAGCCGCGCCTTCTGTCCGGCTTCATCGTCGCGTTGACCCGCGACGCCGGGCTCGATTCGCTCGATCGCGCCCGCGGTATCGCGCCAGACGCGAAACACGGGGTGAATGGCGGAATGCAGCGTCAATCCGCAACGATTGACCTCCATCGTGACCGAATCGACGAGAAACGGCATATCGTCGTTGACGATCTCGATGACCGTGTGATCGGAGTGCCAGCCGTGCTCGTCCACGACGGGGTTATAGATGCGCAGCACATGAGAGCCGGACACGAACTTCCGGGCTGTCTGCCAGTGCGCCATCGCCGCGCCGTAAAGATCGGCAAGCGAGCGGCTTTGAAGGTCCTGCACATCGACGAGCTCGTAATAAAAACGCAAAAACGACTCGATCGGGCCGAATGCATCGGCTGGCCATCGTCCTCTCGCATATTCGACGACATCGGCCAGCAGGTGTGCGACGGCTTCTTCGTTCTTCGCTTGCATGGAGTCCTCCGCGACCAGGGGCGCTACAGGGAATCGTGCTGTCGGGTATGCGTACGGCCCCACCGATTATGCGCCGCCTTGGCGGCGAAAAGGGGCCTGATATCGCCTTCGATGGTCGAGAAGGTCGCCTTATTAGACGTGGCATCGCCCGTAACATCGAGCAGATATCATTTGCTGCGGGAGCACAGCGGATGCCAACCGCAAAGCAACGGCATCCACATGCTGCAGGCGAAAGCGCATAAGAGGCCGCGCGATCCTCACACCATGCGACAGCGCTATGAGCGCACCACGTGCGATTCGACCTCGTCGACCCACGCATGAATGACCCCTGCGAGCCATAGCGGATCATCGTGCGGCAGATCGTGCCCCGCCCACGGGTGCTCGCGGTACGCCGCCGTCCAGACACGCGCGAGCGCACGGGAGCAATCGGGGTGCACGAGGCGGTCCGCCCGCGATGCAACGACAAGTGTCGGGCACATCGGCGCCGCGAGCCCGGCGTCGAACCGTGCCGCGGCCCAGAGCTGTCTCAGCACGTTGGCCCGGTTCACGGGCGCGCTGCGATAGATCGCAATCCAGACAGCCAGGTCCGTATCGTAGCGATCGCGCCGTTCGCACGTCAGTGCATGAATGGCCGCTTCGGCGGATCGACGCCCCCGCCAGCCGATCGCCGCGCGCATCAGCGCCGGCCATGCACCGACGCGCAGGCGCTTCGACGGCCCAGTGAACGGACGCATGCTCGTATTGATCAGCACGAGCCGATCGATTTCATCGGGCCAGGTTTGCGCCCACGAAACGGCCACCATCGCGCCGAGCGACAAGCCGATCATTCGGAAAGGCGGCGTATGGCCACGCGAGATGGCATCGGCGCGCACGAACTCGGCCATCGCCCGCACGCTCGGCGGCACCTTGACGGGGGCATGGACGCCACAGCCCGGCAGATCGACACAGAGGAATTCGCCGTCGAGCCCCGCGGCCCGCAATTGCGCGGGAAGCTCTGCCCAATGGCGGGACTCGCGCGCGAGGCCACGCACCAATATCCAGGTGCTCAACGCCGCCGCCTGTACCAATGTTCGATGGCGCGCGTCATCATCTTTTGCCGATCGGCGCCTTGCGGCAGCCAGCCCGGGGCCGCGTAGGCCGCACGCGCGAGAAAATCGAGCAAATCGGTGTGTCGGCGCAGCACGCGCTCGGTGCGGTGAGCCTTGACGGGATTGAAGATGCCTTCGCGTTTGAGCACTTGCAGCGGGTTCTTCCGAATCCAAAGCCAGGAGCCCAATTCGAGCGTCAGCGGCAGGAACGTGGCCGGCGCTCGCGCACGGTCGTAGGCGTAGTCCCAGAGATCGCCGTGCGAGAGATATTGCAAGCTCTGGGGCTCGAACATATAGCGATGATGAGGATGAGCGCCTTCGAGCATCGCCTTCAACGCATACATTTCCGGCAGGTGCTCGATGTGCCGCGTCGATTTCGCGTAGGGAAACCAGATGCTGTCGCGAAAACCATAGCCGGAATGGCAATCGAGCGCAAAGCTGAGCGGTCGCGACGTCAACTGCTCTTCCACGACGCGCAGCATCAGCGCGGCCTCGAGCTCCATCGGCGCCCCGCCGCGGCCGCGATACCACGGCAACCAAGGCCCGATGCGCTGACCGCCGGCTAGAAACGGCACCCGCCCTTCCGCGTTATGCGGCGCATTGCGCATGAGATCGACACCGTTCGGGTTCGATCGCCGCGCCGCCCACATGCCGCCTGGATTGACGATCGGCATGAAAACGAACCGAATGCGCTGAAGCTGCGTATAAAGCAGCTCGTCCCATTCGAGCCGGCAAAGCAGTACGCGCATGTAATCGAGCACGAGCTGCGTCCCGATGCGCTCGAGCCCGTGAATGCCGGCGAATAATCCGATGGTCGGCGCGAGTGGGTCGGACGAGCCCAGCGTCGCGACATGAACAGCGAATCGCCGGCCTTCAGCTTGCACTTCGCCGGCGATGCTGACGGTCATGCGCCGGCTGCCGGCATCGAGGATCGACTTGAGATCCTCGTATTCGGCGAAGCTCGTCTCGGGCACGGAGGTTAGCGTTGTCGTCATCGCTCGTAGCCGAGCATCGAAAGTTGAACCGGCGATACGTGCAATATAGGTCGAATCGGGCGCAAGAAACGGCCCAATGCTGGGGCGAAAACGCTGCTGGCGCCCGCAACCGGCAATCGTCGCGCCCGGCCCCCGCTCTGCGGCGCTCGGTCATCCCCGTCCAAATTGGCTCCTCCGTTTTAGCAAAAATGGCTCTGATTATGAGAGCCAAAGGTGGCTATAGTCGCCGTACCCGCGAAGCGACTGCACGAGACCAGGAGAACCAGCATGACGAATCGAAATGACGAACTGAAGGCCCGCAAGGACGCCGCCACACCGCGCGGCGTCGGCGTCATGTGCGACTTTTACGCGGCACGCGCCGAGAACGCCGAACTCTGGGATATCGAGGGCCGCCGCTTCATCGATTTCGCGGCGGGCATCGCCGTGGTCAACACGGGGCACCGCCACCCACGACTGGTCGCCGCCATCCGCGAGCAGCTCGATCGCTTCACGCATACGGCTTATCAGATCGTGCCCTATGCGTCGTATGTCGAGCTCGCCGAAAAAATCAATCAGCGCGCCCCAGGTGCATTCGCGAAGAAAACGGCGTTTTTCACGACGGGTGCCGAAGCCGTCGAAAACGCCATCAAAATCGCGCGCGCCGCCACAGGGCGCCCCGGTGTCATTGCATTCTCGGGCGGATTCCACGGCCGCACCATGATGGGTATGGCCCTCACCGGCAAGGTCGCGCCCTACAAGCTCGGCTTCGGTCCATTCCCGTCGGACGTCTTTCATGCCCCCTTCCCCAATTCGCTGCACGGCGTGAGCACCGCCGACGCGTTGCGCTCGGTCGAGACCCTCTTCAAATCGGACATCGATCCGGCGCGCGTTGCGGCGATCATTTTCGAGCCAGTGCAAGGCGAAGGCGGCTTCTATCCCGCGCCGGCCGATTTCGTACGTGGCTTGCGCCGCATCTGCGACACGCACGGGATTCTGCTCATCGCGGACGAAGTCCAAACCGGCTTTGCGCGCACGGGCAAGCTCTTTGCAATGGAACACTATGACGTTGCCGCCGATCTGACGACGATGGCCAAGAGTCTCGCCGGCGGCATGCCGCTGTCGGGCGTCGTGGGCCGCGCCGACGTCATGGACGCCGCGGCGCCGGGCGGACTGGGCGGCACCTACGCCGGCAATCCGCTCGCACTTGCAGCAGCGCACGCCGTGCTCGACATCATCGACGAAGAGCGTCTTTGCGAACGCGCCACCACGCTCGGCAATCGCCTGAAGGATCGGCTGGAAACGCTGAAAGCCGCGGTGCCGCAGCTGGCCGAAGTGCGCGGACCCGGCGCGATGATTGCCGCCGAATTCCTCGCGCCCGAAACGCGCGAGCCCGATGCGGCCTTCGCCAAACGCGTTCAGCAACGCGCGCTCGAACGCGGGCTGCTGTTGCTCGTCTGCGGCACATACGGCAATGTCATTCGGTTCCTGTTTCCTCTCACCATCGAGGAACGGGTATTCGACGAAGCGCTCGGCATGCTCGAAGAGGCCTTGAAGGAAGGTGTCGGCGCCATGGCCTGACGCGTACGCTTCGCTGTCTTTGGAGTTGATATGGACAATTTCGAATCGATCGATCTGAAAGATCGCACGCTGCTGAAAAACCAGGCTTTCCTGGCGGGCGATTGGCAAGGCGCCGATGACGGCGCTACCTTCGAAGTACGCAATCCGGCGACTGGCCAAGTGCTTGCCACGGTGCCCCAGATGGGCAGCACCGAGACGCGTCGCGCGATCGAAGCCGCCAACGCCGCCTGGCCCGCATGGCGTGCCCAGCGGGCGTTGGCACGCGCCGCGATCCTGCGCAAGTGGTATCAGTTGATGCTGGATAACGCCGATGACCTCGCGCGTATCATGACAGCCGAGCAAGGCAAGCCGCTTGCCGAAGCCAAAGGCGAAATCCAGTACGCAGCCTCGTTTCTCGAATGGTTCGGCGAGGAAGCCAAGCGCGTCTATGGCGATACGATCCCGAGCCCCACGAACGACAAGCGCATCGTCGTCGTCAAGGAGCCCGTCGGCGTGTGTGCCGCCATCACGCCGTGGAATTTCCCGGCCGCAATGATCACGCGCAAGGTCGGCCCGGCACTCGCGGCCGGCTGCCCGATCGTCGTCAAACCTGCCGAGGCCACGCCGCTTTCGGCACTTGCGCTGGCCGAGCTCGCCGAGCGTGCGGGGCTGCCCAAGGGTGTGCTCAGCATCGTGACGGGCGAGCCGAAGCAAATCGGTGCCGAGATGACGGGCAATGCGCTCGTGCGCAAACTGTCGTTTACAGGATCGACTGCGGTAGGCCGGCTGTTGATGGCTCAGTGCGCACCGACCGTCAAGAAAGTCTCGCTCGAATTGGGCGGAAACGCGCCGTTCATCGTTTTCGACGATGCCGATCTGGATGCCGCCGTTGTCGGAGCGATTGCCTCGAAGTATCGGAACAGCGGCCAGACCTGCGTATGCGCCAATCGCCTGTACGTGCACGAACGCGTTTATGACGCGTTCGCCGAAAAACTGCGCGCCGCGGTCGAACAGCTGAAGGTGGGGCGCGGCACTGAGGATGGCGTCGTGCAAGGCCCGCTCATCAACGAGGCGGCCGTGCGCAAGGTCGAGGCGCATATCGCGGACGCGCTATCGAAGGGCGCGAGCATTGCCACGGGCGGCAAACGGCACGCATTGGGCCAGACGTTCTTCGAACCGACCGTGCTGACAGGGGTGAGCCCGGCCATGCAGCTCGCCAAGGAAGAAACGTTCGGCCCCGTCGCCCCGCTGTTCAAGTTCAGTTCGGACGACGAAGTGATTCGGATGGCCAACGATACGGAGTTCGGTCTCGCCGCTTACTTCTATAGCCGCGATATCGCGCGTGTTTGGCGCGTGGCCGAAGCGCTCGAATATGGCATGGTCGGGATCAATACGGGCATCATCTCCAACGAAGTCGCACCCTTCGGCGGCGTCAAGCAATCGGGCGTCGGACGAGAAGGCTCGCATTACGGTATCGACGAATACACCGTCATCAAGTACCTCTGTCTCGGTATTTAACCGGCGCGTTTATCTGTCCCATCGCAAACGAAGTCCGCGCGGAAAGGTTGTTCCTTTCCCGCGCCCGGCAACGCATATTCAATTCCCCCTTTTGCCGCCAGGCGACTGTCTTTAAAGCCGCCACTCATCTTCTGACAGCGGGCAGCGACCCATACAAAGCCAGCGGAGTATACGCGATCGTCGCGCAGCCGGTCTCCTAAAAAAATTGATAGGCATTTTTTCGGCATATCGGCCTTAGCATCGTTGCGAACGAGTCATCGTTTCATAGCGACATGCCAAGGGGACAACCATGACCGAACAGACGGTGAACGCTGCGCCGATGAATAGCTGCTGGCTTCCTCCTCAAAACAGGCCCGTGCGAGGGGGCTCGGTTTGCTCCAGCGCAAGCCCAGTTGGCGGCGTTTTACCTTCCGACCCTGGCGACGGACGCTGTGAATATTCATCATTTGACGAATGTGCTATGCAATGCGTGCTAAACGGGCGAGGGCACTGCTATTCATGTACTTTCGGCACATTTGGATGCAGTTCCTGACGAATTGCGGATTCCACCGCAATTTCTCGGTGGATACGGCAAGCATTCGGACTAACGATTAGAAGAGCCGTTCGGATTTTTACGCGATGGATGGAAAAAGGATAGTAACGATTGCCGAGAAAATCGAAGGTCTTTCGGCACTCCATGCGCGGACTCATGGGTCGCCGCAGGTCCGTATAGCGATACTCGATGGACCCACGGACCTGTCCCACCCCGTCTTCCGAAGCAGCCGCATCAAAGACTTCAGAGGCGCGATCAGCCCCAGGTTAGGCTCGTCATCGGCCGCCGCGCATGGAACCGCCGTTGCCAGCTTGATCTTCGGGCAGCCCGGCACTGAGCTGCAAGGAATCGCTCCTGGCTGCGAAGGCCTGCTTATCCCCATCTTCTCGTACGGCGAAAATGGGAGGGTCATCCCGTGTTCTCAGTTGGAGTTGGCCCGAGCCATCCTGCTCGCAGTTACCGCTGGCGCTCACCTGATCAACATCAGCGGTGGGCAGCTATTCGTATCTGATGCAGTGGACCCGCTGCTCGAGCACGCCGTAGACGAATGTCGACGACTAGGCGTGCTGATCGTAGCAGCGGCGGGCAATGACGGCTGCAACTGCAGCCACCTTCCCTCAGCCTTTCCCTGGGTTTTAGCCGTTGGCGCTACCGATGCGCGCGGCATCCCCATTCCCGAAAGCAACTGGGGCGAAGACTACAAGAATCACGGAATCGTCGCGCCCGGTAAAGACCTGCCCGCGGCGCTACCAGGCGGCGCAATCGGTTCGCTGACCGGCACGAGTGCCGCCACGCCGCTCGTAACCGGTGTGGCGGCTCTCCTCCTGAGCCTCCAATACGCGCAAAGCCGCTTCATCGACGCGACGATCGTCAGGCAAGCCCTGCTGGACACGGCCCGCCCGTGTCCGGAGGACGGTCCCAACGATTGTCGACAGTATCTCGCCGGCACTCTGGACGCCGCCGCTGCATGGCGATACGTGAAGCGTCACCTCGAAGACACTGAAACGAAATCGTTGACCTCAATCCTGTCCCTCGAAGGAAGCACTATGTCTACCGCAGCTCCCCTGACCGCACATCAACTATCCCAACCCGCACCCGCGGGCAACGGATTGCAGATGGCCGACGAAATTACGCCGTCGCATGCCGCGATTACCCCTTCCCTGTGCGAAGCATGCGAACACGAGGCCGCGACCAAGGGTGACGCGAAGAGCCCCCCTTCATCCCAGCCGGTATTGCCTGCGAAAATTTACATGTTGGGCACCATTGGTTACGACTTCGCTTCAGAGTCCCGCTACTACTCCCTTGCGCAATCGAGCGGCATTCAGGATCCCGCACGCGCGGCAGAGTTCGCGCGATATCTCAAGCAGAATCCGCATCTCGCCGAGTCCGTCGTGTGGACGGTCAAGCTGGACGACGCTCCCATCTATGCGTTGCGTCCCACAGGTGCCTATGCCGGCTCCGCCTACGAGCGGCTCGTCGAATTCCTTCAGGCGCAGGAAGCTGGGACAATTGAGCGTGTTTCCATTTCTGGCCTCGTGCCCGGTGCACTTGCCCACGTACGGTCCGGACTGGCGCTGCCGATCTTGATCCCGGACGTTCGCGGCATGTATGCGTGGTCCACGGATGCCCTCGTGAGCAGCGTGTGCGGCGAACGGCCCACGGATGAGGCCGGGCAAGCGAAGCACGATGCAAAGAGCCGGCGTGTACACCAGTTTCTCGACCGGGTCTATCACGAACTTCGCGGGCTTGGTGTGACCGCTCAGCAGCGGGCGCTCAATTTCGCCGTGACCAACGCTTACCAGGTTGAAAAAGTATTCGAAAGAGCTTTGGCCGATTCAATGGAACTTTACAAGATCGACGTCGAGAGAAGCCCCGTACAACGTCCCGGAGCGGACTGTTGGGACGTAAAGTTGATCTTTTTTTCGCCCGAAAAGCGCCTCGAACGGGCAAACGTCGAATACCGGATCACCGTGGACGTAGAGGATGTCGTGCCTGCAACGATCGGTCAGATCCGCACGTGGTCGACATACTGAGTTATCGGCTCGAGCGAGCTAACTATTTGCCACACTTGAGTTTTTATTGAAACAAGGAGCTATTTCCTCAATCGAACACGGGCTCGAAGTTCGTTCAAGACATTGCATTGCCCAGCCTTCCAGTGTTTTACTAGCGCGGCCATCATTTTTGGTTTGGTATGCTTGGCGCCGCGCTGGCTGGCGCACGCCAACAGCCTTGATAAATCCAACCCCCTTCGCGCGGCACAACCGCGCGCCAAGGGTCGATCGAACTGCTTCGAGGAGTCACCGTGAAAAAACTCATAGCCGCCGTAGCCATTGCCGCATGCGCCGTTTCTGCCGGCGTGGCGCAAGCCAAGGACTGGACCACGATCCGTTTCGGCGTCGATGCGAGCTATCCCCCGTTCGAATCGAAAGGCTCGGACGGCAAGCTCAAAGGCTTCGATATCGATTTGGGCAATGAAATCTGCGCACGCCTGAAAGCCAAATGCGTGTGGGTCGAAAACGACTTCGACGGCATGATTCCCGCATTGAAAGCAAAGAAATTCGATGGCGTCTTGTCGTCGATGTCGATGACGCCTCAGCGCCAGGAGCAGATCGCGTTCTCGTCGAAGCTGTTCAATACGCCGACCGCACTCGTTGCCAAGAAGGGCTCGACGCTGCTGCCGACGGCCGAATCGCTCAAGGGTAAGACGGTGGGCGTCGAACAGGGCACCATCCAGGAAACCTACGCGAAGACCTATTGGGCCCCCAAAGGCGTGACGGTTCAGCCTTACCAGAATCAAGACCAGGTCTATGCGGACTTGATCTCGGGCCGCCTCGACGCAGCGCTGCAAGACAAGGTGCAGGCGGAAATCGGCTTCCTGAAGACGCAGCGCGGCGAAGGCTTCCAGATCGTCGGCAAGGATCTCGACGATCCCAAGACGCTCGGCAACGGCGCCGGCATCGGCCTGCGTAAGGAGGACACCGATCTGAAGAAGAAGATCGACACCGCCATCGCCGACATCCGCAAAGACGGCACTTATAAAAAGATCGCCGACAAATACTTCGACTTCGACGTCTACGGCAAGTGATGCCCGGCGGCGCGGGCCACCGGTCCGCATCCCCCTGTGAACCGACGTCTCGACCCACCCGAAGGGCTCCGGTTTTT